>CAZBAI010000017.1:0-32830 GCA_964490175.1 uncultured Oscillospiraceae bacterium
GGTTATAGACACTTAATCAATCCAAAGGCTTCATCGTCGGGAAAAGCAAAACATCACGGATTGACGGGCTATCGGTCAACAGCATTACAAGCCTGTCCACGCCGAAGCCAAGACCGCCGGTGGGCGCCATTCCGTATTCAAGAGCGGTGACATAATCATAGTCAACCTCGGAGTTGCAGTTGGGGTCATTGGCTTTTTTGAGCGCAACCTGATCCTCAAAGCGCTTTTTCTGATCAATCGGGTCGTTAAGCTCGCTGAAAGCGTTGCCGTATTCCGTGGCGTTTATGAAATACTCAAAACGTTCGGTAAACGCAGGGTCATTCGGCTTTTTCTTTGCAAGCGGACTGTTTTCAACGGGATAATCATAAATAAATGTGGGCTGTATGAGGTTTTCTTCGACGAACGCATCAAAAAATTCGACAAGAACCATACCCTTTGTTGCGTTTTCGGGCACTTCTACATGATGCTGCTTTGCGCAATTCCTTGCGTCTTCATCTGTTTTCCAATCATAATAATCACAGCCGGAATACTTTTTCACGGCTTCTATCATTGTGAGTCTTTCCCAATGACCCATATCTATCTCTTCGCCTTGATATGTTATCACCTTGCTGCCGCAAATCTTTTCGGCAAGGGCAGAATAAAGCTCTTCAACCAAGTCCATCATGCCGTGAAAATCGGTATATGCCTGATAAAGCTCAATTGTCGTAAATTCAGGGTTGTGCTTGGTGTCCATACCCTCGTTGCGGAAAATTCTGCCGACTTCGTAAACCTTGTCCATTCCGCCGACGATAAGGCGCTTTAAATAAAGCTCGGTTTCAATACGCAGATACATATCCATATCAAGGGTATTGTGATGCGTTGTAAACGGTCTTGCAGACGCTCCGATTTCAATCGGGACAAGAATCGGCGTGTCAACTTCCAAAAATCCCTTTTCGTCAAGAAATTTGCGAATTTCTTTCAAAATCATCGAACGCTTGACAAATGTATCTCTGACATCGGGGTTGACGATAAGGTCGAGATATCTCTGTCTGTATCGGGTATCGGTGTCCTTTAAGCCGTGCCATTTTTCAGGCAAGGGAAGAAGCGACTTTGAAAGCATTTCGATTTTTTTTGCGTGAATGGAGATTTCGCCGCGCTTTGTGCGGAATACAAATCCCTCAACGCCTACAATATCGCCGATATCCCACTTTTTAAAATCGGCAAATTCCTCCGCACCGATATCGTCTGTGCGGACATAAACCTGCATTCTGTCGGAAGAATCACGCACATCGATAAAATTAGCCTTGCCCATATCTCTGCGGCTCATCATTCTGCCTGCAATGCGCACGGTTTTATTTTCCATTTCCTCAAAATTTGCCCTAATATCGGCATTTTTTGCGTCAACATCAAATTTTGTAACCTTAAACGGGTCACAGCCCTTTTCACGCAGTTCTTCCAGCTTTTCAAGGCGCACCTTTTTCAGTGCGCTGATATCCTCAATATTTTCGTTTTCCTCGTTTATTGTGTTTACATTATTCTCATTCATAAAAAATACTGCTTTCCTCTTTATTCGGGTCTTGAAATTTCGACAACCTTGTATTCAACCTGACCTTTAGGTGCCGAAACAATAAAATGTTCGCCGACTTTTTTCTTCAATGCCGCCATGCCGATAGGCGATTCATCGGATATTTTTCCGTTAAACGGGTCAGCTTCCTTTGTGCCGACGATCGAGAGCTTCTGCTGCTTGCCGCTGTCGATTTGCTCGATAGTAACAAGTGTTCCGACGCCGACCTCGGTAACGGAAATATCATCGCCGTCAACAATTTCGGCATTTTCAATAACCTTTTGAAGCTCAATTATCTGCGATTCGAGAATACCCTGTTCGTTTTTTGCCTCATCGTATTCCGCATTTTCGGAAAGGTCGCCGAAACCTCTTGCTTCTTTAAGCTTTTCCGCAACTTCCGTACGTCTTACCGTTACCAAATAGTTAAGCTCTGCCTGAAGCTTTTCAAAACCCTCTCGGGACATCTGTTTCTTTAATGCTGCCATATCATAATCTCCTTTAAATTACGGCAAAAAGCCTAATCTTACCTAAATACATATTATATATCATTTTTCAAAAAAAGTCAATAGCTTCAGTCTGATAAATCGCCATTTGTTCACCTGTCAGCGGTGTGAAACCTTTAATAAAGAAAACACACGGCAAAAGCAGAGCATATCTATTGTATCACAATAAATAAAAAATCACTCAAAATTTTGCAAAAATATTAAATCGGCAGTAGCAAGTCGGAATTTATGCGCATAATATGTTAAAAAATCAAAAAGGAGATTTCTTCTTATGCGTTTATTTCTCGGCGGCGTTACACCAAACGGATTTAAAAATGAGTTTGAAGCGTGCGTTAGGCACGGCGATTTTTACGGCTACATTCTTAAAGGCGGTCCGGGAACGGGCAAATCCACGCTAATGAAAAAGCTTATGCAAAAATGCGATGACTGCGATATATACTGTTGCTCTTCTGATATAAATTCGATTGACGCCGTCGTATTTCCCTCAAAAAAGATTTATGTTGTCGATGGCACTGCCCCGCACGTTATGGAACCGCAATATCCGGCTTTGAACGGCGAATACATCAATCTGGGTGAATTTTGGGATAAATCCAAGCTTTTGCCACACAAAGAAACGCTGAAATACTGCTTTTGCGAAAACGCCGCATTTCACAAACGTGCCGCAAAATTCGTCTGCGCCTGCGGCGAGCTTTTCGGCGGACTTTATGACTATTGCGCCTCATGTGTGCTAAAAGAAAAGCTTGACGCATTTGTACAGCGCTTTTCAAAAAAGGCTTTCGGCAAGCCGCTTGATGTTGAGGGGATTGCGGAAAACCGTCAGCTTTCCGCAATTACAGCGCAAGGCTATATAACGCAGGAAATAGACAGCGATTATACCGTTATTGCCGTTTGCGATGATTATCTTGCGGTTTCTTCCGCTTTGCTTCGGCTTGTCTGCTCTCAGGCGCTTTCACGTGGGCTTTGCGTTTATGTTTCTCATTGCCGAATTGTGCCGTCAAGCCCTATTGAGGCGCTGCTTATTCCCGAAAAAAAGCTTGCGTTTGTCAGTGAGAATTTTTTGAATAATATGCATTACGACTGCATAAAAAGAATCAACGGAATGCGCTTTTACGATACAAAGCGACTGCTTGAAAAAAAGCAAAAGCTCTCGTTTGATAAATCGGCAGGCTCGGAGCTTTGCAATGAAGCGGCAAATTCAATTGCCTCGGCGCTGAAAATTCACGATGAAATCGAAAAATACTACATAAACGCCATGGATTTTTCAAAGCTTGACAGTATTTATGAAAAAATCTTAAGCTCAATTGAATAACCTTGCGCAAAATATCCCCACTGCCTTTAAGACGGTGGGGATCGTTCAAGCTGTTTATCATTGCGCTTTAAGCGTTACACTTACAATTTCGGGGCGATTGAAAACCCGAAACGGAAAACCGCTGTTGCCTATGCCACGTGATATATATTCCGTAAGTTCGCCGCATTTATGCTCGCCGAAGGTTAATTTCGGCAAAATGCCCTGATCGGGCGCATACAGCCCCTGCGTAAACGGCAGGCGTATCTGACCGCCGTGAGCATGCCCGCAAAAGGCGATGTCGGCACCGTTTTCGCTGTAATATTCGATTTCTTCGGGATTGTGCGAAAGCAAAATCGTCAATGCCGAATCATCGGTCTGCGCCATCAGCTTTTCAAGAACGTTGCTTTGCAGTGAAGCGCTATCTAACCCGACAATTTGGATTTTTGCTTTGTCTATCTCGATTTGCGCAATTTCGTTTTCAAGAACCATCACACCGTCGCAAAGCATCGCTTCTTTCATCTCTTCATATTCATCGCTGCTTCTTTCGTGATTCCCCGTGACATAATATACGGGAGAAATTTCGACAAGCCCCGAAACAAGCTCCTTTGAGTTATCACAGCCCTTAAAATTGCTGTCGATAATATCTCCGGTGATAACGATAATATCGGGTGAAAGCGAATTTACAATATTTAAAATATTTTGCTGATTTTCTCCGCAATGCTTGTTATGATAATCCGAGATTTGCACTATTTTGAATCCGTCAAATTCCGAGGCAACTTTCGATTCGGAATATTCGTACTCGCTGACTGTGATATCATTATTTTGCCAATATGCGAAAATGCCGAAAATTATAACCGTTATCAGCAACGCCACACGCCTTTTCGCCCTTTTGGAAAGCTTTATGGCATTAAAATTCAAAGTACTCACCTCTTTGCGAAAATATATCCGGCCCGATGTGTAAAATATATGAGCATACCACTTTATTCATAACAAAATTTAGTATACCCTTATTCGCAAAAAATGTCAACAAAGGCGCTTTTTGCCCTTTGCCTTTTCAATATCGGCAATTTCTTGACATACAAAGATTTTTGTGGTAAAATTTTAATGTAGGTATGTGAATGAATATATGTTTTTAAGGTTTGATTTTTATGGTTGATATTCTCATGGCTGTTTTCAACGGCGAAAGCTTCGTCAAAAAGCAGATTGAATCTATCCTTGCACAAGATTGCGCCGACTGGCATCTGATTATCAGAGATGACGGTTCAAGCGACAACAGCGTTAAAATAATCTGTGATATTATGAAAAAACACCCTGACAAAATCACACTTGTTTGCGCCGAAAATTCGGGCAGTGCAAAGGCAAATTTTTTTGAACTTATGAAGCTTTCAAAAAGCGAATACGCAATGTTTTGCGACCATGACGATTTTTGGCTTGAAAACAAAATATCGCTGACCTTAAACAAAATGCGGCGCATGGAAAAAAAGCTCGGCAGGCAAACGCCTTTGCTCGTGCACACCGATTTAAGCGTTGCCGATAAGGATTTAAACAAAACAGCCGAATCTTTTTTTGAATATCAGGGGCTTGACAAGCGTGCCAAATCGCTTGAAAAATTGCTTGCGCAAAACAATATCACCGGCTGTACGGTTATGATAAACAAAGCTTTATGCCGGCTTTGCGCAAAAACCTTTCCAAAAGATCTTGAAAGCGCTGTTTTAATGCACGATTGGTGGCTCGGTCTTTTAGCGGCGGCGTGCGGCAGCATAGGCTTTGTGGACGCCCCTACCATACTCTACCGTCAGCACGGCAGCAATGAGCTGGGTGCGGTTGACACCAAAAGCCCGAAATATATAATCAGGTGCTTAAAAATGCGCAAAACAACGGGCAGGCTCGGCGCAACGTATATTCAGGCCGCCGCTTTATATGCCGCACTCAAAGACAGTGCAGACGACAAAACGCTTGCCGTTATAAAGCGCTTTGTGACGATTCCCGCTATGAATAAAATCGCAAGGATTTATACAATAATAAAATACGGCTACAAAAAGCAGAATTTTGTTTCTCTTTTAGGGCAGCTGATTTTCTGCTGATTGATAAAAAACAAAGGAGAATAAATTTTATGAAGCTTCTTATTACCGGTGCAAACGGTCAGCTCGGAAACGAGCTTCGCTCGATTATTTCCACATCAAATTCCGAAATCGGGCAAATTGATGCGCAATGGTTTAACGCCGATTATGTCGATGTTGACAATCTCGATATTTCAAACCTCGAAGCGGTGCTTGAATTTGTAGAAAAAAACCGATATGACGCAATCATAAACTGTGCGGCTTACACCGATGTAAACGGTTGCGAAACCAATGTTGACACCGCAATGAGGGTCAATGCTTTCGGGCCTAAAAATCTGGCAATTGCCGCCGAAAAATGCGGTGCGAAATTTTTGCACGTTTCAACCGATTATGTTTTTGAAGGCAACGGCACAAAGCCTTATGTCGAATGGGATATCTGCGCTCCGCAAAGCGTTTACGGTCATTCAAAGCACTTGGGAGAATGCTATGTAAAGGACTTTTGCTCAAGATATTTTATCGTGCGCACATCATGGCTTTACGGCAGTGTGGGCAACAATTTTGTGAGAAGTATTATCCGCAACGGCAGGAAATCAGGCTCGCTCAAAGTTGTCAATGACCAAAGAGGCAATCCTACAAACGCAAACGATCTTGCTTACCACATACTAAAACTTATTTTGACAAACGAATACGGCGTTTATCACTGCACAGGCAGCGGCGAATGCTCATGGTATGATTTTGCCTGTGAGATAATAAAGCTTGCAAAGGTCGATTGCACCGTCAATCCCTGCACGACCGATGAATATCCCACGCCGGCAAAGCGCCCTGCATATTCATCACTCGATAACGCCGCACTGCGCTGCATAGGGCTTGACGAAATGCGTGATTGGAAAGACGCATTGCGCACGGGAATTGAAAAAATATTGGCAAACGGCGTAGACTGAACACAAAAAACGAAATACAGAAAATAAAGGAAAAAACGATTATGGGAAAATTTAATTTTATAGAAACGGGAATTGACGGACTTTATGTAATTGAGCCTACCGTATTCGGCGACAGCCGAGGATATTTTATGGAAACCTATCAGCAGAGCGAATTTGCCGCAGGCGGCGTTGACATGAAATTTGTTCAGGATAACGAATCCTGCTCGTCAAAGGGCGTTTTAAGAGGACTTCACTTTCAGAAAAACAACCCGCAAGGCAAGCTTGTGAGAGTAATCGACGGCGAGGTTTTCGATGTTGCCGTTGATTTGCGCAAAAACTCCGAAACCTACGGCAAGTGGTACGGTGTGACTTTAAGCGCCGAAAACAAGCGCCAATTTTATATCCCCGAGGGCTTTGCGCACGGATTTTTGGTCACTTCCGAAAAAGCGACCTTTGTTTACAAATGCACAAGGCTTTATGACCCTGCCGATGAGGGCGGCCTTATGTGGAACGACCCCGAAATCGGTATAAAATGGCCGCTTGAAGGCATTGAGGATATCAAACTCAGCGAAAAGGATAAGAAAAATCCCGCATTTAAGGATTTGGACTTTGCATTTGATATTTAACAGTGTTTGCAAATCAAACGCCCCTTTTGAGAGATTTTCGTTCTCTCAAAAGGGGTTTGTTTTTATTACAATATCGTCACAAAGCGCGTCAGCTCGCCGTCGGCACTGTAAACATCGATCTTTCCGCCGTGTTCATCTACAATGCCTTTTGCGATTGAAAGTCCCAATCCGCTGCCGCCGGTATCTCTCGCTCTTGATTTATCAACCCGATAAAAACGTTCAAAAACCTTTTCCTGCGCCTGCACCGGAATCGGTTCGCCCGTATTTGCAACAATAAGCCGCACTTTTGAGCGTTTTTCGTCGGGGTCAAGCGTAACGTAAAGCTTACCGTTTTCGTTTGAATGCTTCAGCGCATTATCCAGCAATATCGTCACAAGCTGTTTGATTTTGTCCTCATCGCCGTTAATCGTCAAATCCGAGGCAATAGCGGTTTCAAGGGTTCTGCCTTTTTCAAACACAAGCGATTCAAAAACAAGGCACACGCCGACAACGGTTTCGCTTATATTAAACTTTTTCATAACCGCTCTTTCTTCACCCGAATCGGTTTTGGCTATATACAAAAGGCTGTGCACCAGTTTGGACATTCTCTCCGTTTCGGTGCGGATATAATCAAGCCACTTTTTCTGCTCGCCGACGCTCGATTCGGGGTTTGACTGCACAACGTCCATATTCGCTTCAATCACGGTTAAAGGCGTTTTCAGCTCATGGCTTGCATCGGCAATAAAACGTTTTTGCTTTTCCCACGCCTCTTTTATCGGATTTGAAGCCCAGCGTGCCAAAAATATACTGATAATCAAAACCATCAATATACTAAAAGCGGAAATCAGCAAAAGAATTACCAGAAGTCGGTTAAGCGTATTTATTTCAATCGTTCTGTCAAGAAGCACGATATTTGTGCGATAATCGTTTTTCACCTCACGCAGATATCTGTATTCAACATCACCGATGAGCACTATTCCGTCATCGCTTTTGGCATCAAGAATATAATTGCAGGCTTCTTTCAAATCCTCCAAAGTTACCGGCTCGTTCATTTGATATTGAGCGGTAAAATTTTTATGCCAATCCACATTCACAAGAATGCAGTTGCGATACATATTATTATCGTCAATCATCCCGAACTTGGTGTCCGAATTTTCGTTTGGCTGCAAATCGGCGGTGTTGCCGGGCACATCAACATTTCCGAGTGCAAGCGTCGCCTCCATAATATCATACGACTGCCTGATTTCGGAATTGCGCATAAGGAAGAAAACCGCTCCGACAATAGTTAAAACAAACACCGTCATTATCAGCATTATAACAAAAACAAACCTTCTTCGCAGCCGCTTTATCAACGGAATCTCCCTCCCCTTTTTGCAGATTTAACAAGCCGCTTCAAGGCTATATCCGACGCCCCTTATCGTTTTAATGCAAACCGATGATTTGAGGTGCACAAGTTTTTTGCGCAAAAATGATATATACACCTCAACGTTGTTATATTCCGCTTCGGAATCATATCCCCAAACTTTTTCTATCAGCATTTCCTTGCTCAAAACCCTTGAACCGTAGCTGAGCAAAATTTTCATAATGTCAAATTCTTTTAAGCCGAGCTTCACGCTTTTTTCATTGCAGATAAGCTCAAACGTATCGATATTCAAGCTCAAATCCGCAAATGACAGCATATTCTCGCACACAGCATCGCTTTTTCGCCGAATCAAAGCACGCAATCTTGCAAGCAATTCTTCGGTCGAAAACGGCTTTGTCAAATAATCATCGGCACCGAGGTCAAGCCCTGTCACCTTGTCGGATATATCATCCTTGGCGGTCAGCATCATAACCGGCGTTTTTATTTTTTCCGTGCGCATTATCTTCAAAATTTCAAATCCGTTTATTTTCGGCAACATAACATCAAGAATAATCGCATCGTATATTCCCGAAAGGGCGTTATCAAGTCCGCTTTCGCCATCAAGCGAAATATCGGCTGTATATTTGTTTTTTGATAAAATCTGGGCAAGTGCCTCGGCAAGGCGCTGCTCATCTTCAACAATCAAAATTCTCAAAGTCACCGCTTCCTTTCTCTTTTGGTGATATGATTATACCTTAAAAATCTTAAAATAAGTTTAAAAAACAAGCCGCATTGCGAACAAAACACGGCTCGCAAGGCGGCTTTCGATTTTCAGTTTTTGCAAATTAAAGGGCAATATGCCATTGCAAGCTTTTTGTTTTTGTCGATATCAAATAACTTAACGCCGTGCGCAAATTGCCGAAAATCAAGCCAAAATTGCGGCAATGCTCGATGCGACAACGCCAAACGCCATTATTCCCGCGACAACAAGAATAAAAATCCTCATAGCCAAGGGTTTGTCGCTACCGCTTTGGGTTCGGTTCTTCTTTGCCATTGTCAAAATCTCCTCTCAATACGCTTTTTGTATGATATTTCTCGGTAAAGTCAATCCGCATTGTTTATCGAAATAATCGTATATCCGTCGTTATATTTAGTCAGCACATATTTCATAGTTTTCTTAATACCCGGAGTATAATCCGAGTTCATCAGCTCCCAGTTCGGGGTCGGCTCCTGATAATCAACCGTCAGCGTATATCTCTCGCCGACCTTGTCGATTTCACGCACAACCGGCGTATTGGGGAACAATTGCGGCGACACTGGAACTTTATATGTCCTGTTTTCCGAATCGTAAAAGAACGTAAGCTCTTGTGAAAACGCAACCGTTGTATGAACGATATTTGTCGTTCCGAAAAGGCTTTTGGCGTGATTTTCAACTTGAATATACGGAACGTACATATTATTTGAGCCGTCACGTGTATATTTTGAAACGTCATCATAAATAATGATATCCCAAATCGCCGCCTTGATTATGGCCTCATCGGAAAGGTCGCTTACAGACTCAAACGCCGCAGGGTCTGCAATCACGACAGGATATATATATTCGGCAAATTCCTGCTTCTGCTTAGAATCATCGGACACATTTGCAACAAAGCTCACAAGTGATTTCGCCGTCACAACAATGCCGATTATCGACATCAGCGTGAAAAACAATCCGATGAAAAAATAAATTGTCTGCGCCTTGTTCTTTTTCTTTTTAGGGCTGTCATCGTACGAATGCGACTCGTCATTTGTTTTTGAAACATACTCCAGTTCGATGACATCTTCGTCCAAAGCATTTTCCAGCACATCGATAATGCTTTGTGAATTGTCCTCGTTGCCCGTTCCGACCTGAACCACAGGCAAAGAGTGTCCTTCGCCGACTTCCTGCTTTTTCTTGGTGTTTTTCTTTGATTTTGAACGCTTGTTGCGTTTTTGCCACTCGCTGCTTTCTTGCGGCGACTTATCGTTTTTTTCACTCGTATCGGCGCTCTGCGGCTCTTTGCCAAGCTCAATTCGGTCTTTTTCCTGCTCATAAGCCTTGCGCAGTATTTTTTCGGTAAGCTCTCTGTCACGCCGAAGCTGTTCTTCAAGCCAAAGCCGTTTTTCCTCATCGGATTTAACCTCGCCGTCGGAAGTTTTTGTATAAACCTTTGCGTTCGGCTTTTCGCTTTCGCTCAACCGCCGCACGCCGACGCTTGCGGTATCTGTCAGTCTGCGCTTTGTCGCAAAGCTAATTTCGCTTGTGCGTTCTTTATATTTCGGTATCTCTTCGCTCGGAGTTTCGGGTTTTTTCGGCTCGGAATCAGGATTATCGGGCTTGATATCTTCCCCGAAAAGCTCGGCGTTTTCAGGTGCTTTGCCGTTTTCGCTCTCATTTTTGCTTTCGTCAGCTTTATCCGCAATATTGTCAATATCTTCAGTGCCGGTTATGTATTCAACATTTTCAATATTATCTGTATCTTCGGCAATATCAGATTCTTCAATCTCCGCATTATCGGCAACATCGGCTTGCAATTTTTCGTCAAAGCTTTCGGCAACCTCGATATTTTCTGAAAAATCGGGCGTTAAATCAATGCTTGAATCAAAATTTTCGCCATCGTCCGTTTCGTCAAAGCGATTATTTTCATCATTTTGCAATGCCGTCGGAGCTATAAAAATCTCCTGCGTTTGATGCTTTGGCGATATTTCTTCTTCAATTTTTAAGCTTTCCTGCGTTGCTGCATCGCTTTTGGGCGGCTCAACGCTTTGCGAATTTTCTTTTTCCGGCAAAAAAATCTCGGCTTGGGCGATTTTTTCATCGGCGCTGTCAGCACTGCTTTGAGCCTGTTTTCTTCTCTCTGCGACCTTTTGCGCCGCAGCGTTTCTTGTCGGCGACTGCGATGTGCGCTTTTTCTTCGGGCTGTGCATATGCTTTGTGCCCTGCGAATGGCTCGCTAAAAATTCATCTAAGTTAAAATTCAAATCATCATTAGCCAAAGCAATCGCCTCCTATCTGTATTTTTTTGCAACCCAACGCAAATGCCCTATACGTTAAGGTTTTATTGCTTTAATTTATCTGATTTGCCCATCGCCCTCGATAATATATTTTACCGAAGTAAGCTCATTAAGCCCCATAGGGCCTCTTGCGTGCAATTTTTGGGTAGAAATGCCTATTTCCGCACCGAATCCGAATTCGCCGCCGTCGGTAAACCTTGTCGAAGCATTTACATATACAGCCGCAGCGTCGATTTCACGCTTGAATTTCTCCGCATTTTCAAGACTTTGCGTCACAATACATTCCGAATGGCCTGTGCCGTATCTTGAAATATGGTCAATTGCTTCGTTTACATCTTCCACCACTTTTACGGCGATGATATAATCGCCAAATTCCGTTGCGTAATCCTCGTCTGTGGCAATTTCAATATCGCTTCCCAAAATTTCACGGCATTTTTCACAGCCCTTGATAATCACCTTGTGCGATTTAAAACGCTGTGCAATCATGGGCAAAAAGCTCTCGGCAACGTCTTTGTGCACAAGCAGGCTTTCAATTGCGTTGCACACCGAGGGTCTTTGTGTTTTTGCGTTATCGGTGATGTTTACAGCCATTTCAAGGTCGGCGCTTGCATCAACATAAACATGGCAATTGCCTACGCCCGTTTGAATAACAGGCACTGTCGCATTTGCACAAACCGCACGGATAAGCCCTGCACCACCCCGAGGAATAAGCACATCAAGATACTGCAACTTCATCATCTCGTTTGCACTTTCCCTCGATGTATCTTCAACAAGCGCTACGGCATCAGCGGGAAGACCTGTTTGCGAAATTGCCTCTCTCATAATATTTGTAAGGCAGCGATTTGAGTTAAAAGCTTCCTTACCGCCTCGCAAAATCACCGTATTTCCGGCTTTTAGGCACAGCGTTGCCGCATCAACCGTAACGTTCGGTCTTGCTTCGTAAATAATGCCGATAACACCCAGCGGCACTCTTGTTTTCATAATTCTCAAACCGTTAGGGCGCACACTGCCGCTGTCGATTGCGCCGACAACCTCTCTTGCATTTACCAGCTCCATAACGCTCAAAGCCATCGCCCTGATGCGTTCTTCGTTCAGCATAAGCCTATCTTGAAGCGAAACGCTCATGTCATTTTTCACGGCATTATCAAGGTCAATGCTGTTTGCGCTTATTATTTCGGGAATTTTTTCGATAAGCGCTTTTGAAATTGCCGTTAATGCATCGTTTTTAAGCTTAGCGCTCGCTACTGCAACGCTTCTTTCGGCACGCTTTGCATTTTTTCCGAGTTCTTCAATGTAGCTCATTTTTGCACACCTCTCTATTTATTGCACGGAAAAACCGTGCCTACTTCTTCACCGTCAAACAATCTGTATATATTCTCGGGATCTCTTCCGTTTATAATCGCCATATCAATACCGGCTTGATTCGCAATCAGCGCTGCGTCAAGCTTTGTCTGCATACCGCCGGTTGCAAATTTTGAGCCCTTTCCGCCCGCCGCATTGTAAATATCTTCCGTAATTTCATCTACTCTATGAATGATATTTGCCTTGGGATTTTCATTCGGATTTTCGTCATAAAGTCCGTCAATATCCGTAAGTATAACAAGCAAATCCGCTTTGCAAAGCTTTGCTACAATTGCCGAAAGCGTATCGTTTTCGCCGAAATCAAGCTCCAGCTCATCAATGGCGACAACATCGTTTTCATTAACAACGGGAATAACGCCGGATTCAAAAAGCTTTTCCAATGTGTTTTCAACGTTTTTGCGCCTTTCGTGCTGCAAAATCGTTTTTGTAAGCAAAATCTGCGCCACGGTAATTCCGTATTTTCCGAAGCGCTCGTCATACATATACATCAATTCACACTGACCGACAGCCGCCGCCGCTTGCTTTGTCGGTGTATCATCGGGCTTTTCGGCAATGCCGAGCCTGCCAAGTCCCAAACCGACAGCACCGGACGAAACAAGAACAACGTCCCTGCCCTGATTTTTTAAATCGGCAATAACGTTGACCAAGCTGTTCATGCGCCGAATATTAAGCCTTCCCGATTTTTTGTGGGTCAATGTCGATGTCCCGATTTTAATAACAATTCTTTTTTTATTCTTTATATCAATCATATATTACTCCGCAATTTCATTTTCCGAGGGCTTATCCTGCGTATTTTCCTCGGAAATATTCTCAATATTTTCCGTAATTTGTTTATCTTCTCCGGACTTTTTCTTCTTTTTTTCCTCAATTGAATCTTTTATAAGCGAAATTACAACCAAAATCATCAAAACAAGCTCGGCTAAACCTATTATATTGTGCGCCGACTCACCCAAATACACAAAAAACGTCGTTGCGATAGCAATTGCCATAACCGCCTGATAGCTTCTGCGCAGTCTGTAATACTGAAATAAAAAGAAAACAACGCCGACAATTCCGAAAATCAGATGTTCTTTAAAAGCAAGTGGGAATAAATTATTTACGGTTACTGCTTCACTGAGCATTCAATCATCTCCTAAAATTTAACCTTAAAAAATTTTTAATCCAAATTTAATTATGCCACATAGTCGCCAAAAAAGCAAGTGTTTTTTGTCAAAAGCCTATGGCAGCTTTACATAAGTCCGGTTGAACCGAAGCCGCCTGTGCCACGCTCGGTTTCGGAAATTTTGTCAACCTCGGCGCAATTTGCAAAAACACACGGCATGACCACAAGCTGTGCAATGCGCATTCCGTGGCAAACCGTAAACGGCTCTTTCGATTGATTTATTAAAGTAACACAGATTTCGCCGCGATAATCGCTGTCTACAACGCCGACGCTGTTTGCAAGCGTAATTCCGTTTTTTGTTGCCAAGCCCGAGCGCCCGAAAATCAACAAAACACAATCTCCGTTATCAGGCTCAACGCTTAATTTTGTCGAAATTTTAACTATCTCGCCCGGATTTATGACAACATCGTTTTCAAGGCAGGCGCAAAGGTCAACCCCTGCGCTTTGCTTTGTTTGCCTGCTCGGAATAACAGCTTTTTCATCAAGTTTTAAAAAATTCAATGTCACTATATAACACCTCTGTAATAAAGTCCGCGCGTGTATTCATCGGCATTCGTTTTTTCGCCGTTAAAATAACGCTGTATTGTATTTTCGCACTCTTTCGCACTTTCGTCATAAAACATCAGCGTTGCAAAATCAACATTTGCAATATCATTTAGCTTATCGCTCATTTCCAGCCTTGTCGTGTTGAGAATTTCCGCATAGCCCTCGTTATTCTTCGGGCATTTCACATCAAACGCACAATTTTTCCTGTCATAAATTTTTTTAAAGCAATTTTTACAATCGCCTATGGGGCAATTTTTTGTAAGCATAAGCGGAAGCTTGCCGTAAGCGACAATTCCAATCGGCATTTCGTGTGAAAGCTTCGATATCTGTGAAGTTTTAAGCTCGAATGAGCATTCGATATCGCTCAAGCCCAAAGATTTAAACGCTTTTAAACTTTCACTGTTTGTGCAATTCAAGCCGAATCCGCCGTGAAGTTTCATACCGAAATTTGCCGAAAAATAGGCTATATTATTGCAATACAGTCGCCTAAAGCCGATATTTTGCATATCTTTAATGCGGCGGAAAATTTTTTCTTCATCATTTATAAATCTCGGCGGAACGATAATCACCTTATCGCAAATATCAAGCAATCTATCGGGATATTTTTCAACCTGCGCCAATGGCAGCAAAACAAATTCAAGCAAAGAAAGTGTATCGGGCAAAATTTCCGCCACCCGACATGCGTTTTCAAAATAGGCACGAAGCTTTATTTTTAAAAGATTTTTATGCTTTGGCGCAAAGCGTTTATACTCAAAGGTTTGAATATACGTAGAATTGTTTTTTATAATTTCATCGGTAATCAGGGCGATAACGTCCCTGCGCATTGAGTTAAGCACCGAAAGCGGAAGCCTTAGTTCGCTTTTCGCCGACGGCTCGATTTCAATACAGCCCATTTCAAAAACGGTATTGCCCAGCTTTGAAAGCTGTTTTTTTACAGTATCGGCATCAAGCGGATTCATCGACAAATACGTTGAAATATCCGCTGAAACCTGCTTGCAAACGCCGTTTGCGTTGCCCGATAAAACAAGCGTTGTGCCGACAAGGCGCAATTTTAAATCCAGATTATACAGCTTGGGAAGTTTTTCATAGGTTTTGCGGATATCCGACTGCACGCTTGCCGCTTCAAGCACGTTTTCATAGCTGCGCACCCCAAACATTTTTCTGCCGATATTTGATGTAAAATACCCATCGGTAAAGCCCTGCCTTGAAAACACCGCATTTAAATTCGACAAATCGCAGTCCTTACCGTCAATAGCCCGACGGTACGCCGCTACTGCCGCCGCAACGTATTCGGGACGTTTCATCCTGCCCTCAATTTTGAAGGAGCAAACGCCGATTTTTTTCAGCTCATCAATATGCTTTGCCAGCGACAAATCCTTAAGAGAAAGGCAATAGCCCTTGCTTCCTTTTTCAGCGCAAAACGGAAGTCTGCACGGCTGGGCGCAAAGCCCACGATTGGCACTGCGTGAGCCGAGCATTGCAGACATATAGCACTGACCGGAAACGGACATACACAATGCGCCATGCACAAAGGCTTCAACCTCAATCCCTGTATTGCAGATTTTTTCGATTTGTGTTTTTGAAATTTCACGAGATACAACAACACGTGAAAATCCGAGCTTTTTCGCAGTTTGCGCACCTTGCGGCGTGTGTACCGTGAGCTGTGTGGAAGCGTGTATTCTCGCATTCGGTGCGACTTTTTTGATAATTCTTACAGCGCCTAAATCCTGAACGATAAAAGCGTTGATCCCATGTTCCGCACATTCTGCGATACAGCTTGCAAAAGCATCAAATTGCGAATCGAAAATAAGCGTGTTGACCGCAACATATACCTTTACCCCGAAAAGGCGGCACAACGAAACAACGCCGTCAAGCTCCGAAAAATCGAAATTGACGGCATTTTGCCTTGCCGAAAAGCTTTTCAGCCCAATATATATCGCATCTGCACCGCAATACAGAGCGGCATTAACCGATTCAACACTGCCGCAGGGGGCAAGCAATTCGTACTCTTGCATATTTACATATTTTCTTTAAGTTTTTTCAGCTTGATTTCGTTTTCAAGGCGCTGAACTTTTACCCTAAGCATTTCAATTTCACGCAAAGCATCGTCACGTTCCATTCTCGCCTTGCCGGCGTCATCAACATAATCCGTGATTTGCGTCCTGATATTGTCAATGCTTTCATTAGCCTTGTTGACATCATCAAGTGCGGAAAGCGCAATCATAACAGACGCAGAATATGTCGAAACGCCCTCGTTTGCCTGCACCATATCGTTGATTTGATTCTCCAGATATCTGGCAAGGTTGTATACGTAGCTGGGTTGTTCCTCGGTCTGCAAAGAATATTCCTTACCGCAGATAACGACTTTAATTCTGTTAAGCATTGCTTTTTTCCGCCTTTCGGTTTTATATTTTGCAGTGCTTTGCACTGGCTTTGATTTTTTAAATTTTCAGCTGTATTTATGTTAAGCGTTAGCGCAAAAACGCATATTTTGTGAAAATGCAATTCGCCGATTTTTTAGCAAAGTAATATCCGCACTTAAATTATACTACATATCCGCAAAAAAATCAATATGCAACCAAAATTTTTTAAAAATACCAAAAACCGCCTTTGCAAAGGAACAAACCCTTGCACAAAGGCGGTTTTTTTACTTATTGATAATCAGTCAACAAGCTTGATAATAGCCATCTCTGCTGCGTCACCACGGCGAGGACCTGTCTTAATAATCTTGGTATATCCGCCGTTAATGTCCATATATTTAGGTGATATTTCATCGAACACTTTCTTTGCAACGCTCTCTTTCGTAACGTATGCATAAACCTGACGCTTTGAGTGCAAATCATCATTCTTGCCGATAGTAATCATTTTTTCGGCAACAGCCCTTACTTCCTTTGCTCTTGTTACGGTTGTTTCGATTTGACCGTTTTCAAGCAAATAAGTTACCATACCTCTAAGCATAGCCTTTCTGTGGTCGGTAGGTCTGCCCAACTTTCTTGCACCTGGCATTTGATTTCACTCCTTCTTTATAGTTTGGTTTTATCTCAGTTTTCTTCCTCCGAGCTCAAAGAGAACCCAAGCGATTGCAGTTTTTCCTTGACCTCATCAAAGGATTTTTTACCGAGATTTCTAACCTTCATCATTTCTTCTTCGGACTTGTTAATCAAGTCGTCAACGGTATTGATTCCCGCACGCTTTAAGCAGTTGAAGGAACGCACCGATAAATCAAGCTCCTCAATTGTCATTTCAAGGATCTTTTCTTTGCCCTTGTCGTCCTTTTCTACAAGAACCTCAACAATGCCGGCTTCTTCAGAAAGGTCAACAAACAGCTTAAGATGCTCATTAAGGAGATTTGCAGCCTGTGATATAGCTTCCTTTGCGGAAATTGTACCATCTGTCCACACTTCCAAGGTCAGCTTATCGAAGTCGGTAACCTGTCCGAGTCGAGTATCCTCAACCTTATAGTTTACCTTTAATACCGGAGTATAAATGCTGTCAACAGCTATTACATCAATAGCGGGATTAAGCAATTGTTTGTTTCTGTCAGCCGAAACATATCCACGACCTCTGTCAATGGTAATCTCCATATAGAGCTTTGCGTCCTTGCCGAGTGTCGCAATGTGCATTCCCGGGTTGAGAATATCCACCTCGGAATCGGTTTTAATGTCACCTGCAGTGATTTCGCACTCGCCTTCTGCCTCAATATATACCGTCTTGGGGCCGTCGCTGTAAAGCTTGGCGGTAAGACCTTTTATATTAAGGATGATTTCGGTAACGTCTTCCTTCACTCCGGGAATTGTCGAAAATTCATGGTGAACTCCATCGATCTTCACCGAATTGACAGCAACACCGGGAAGCGAAGACAAAAGAACTCTGCGCAAACTGTTGCCAAGGGTTGTTCCGTAGCCTCGCTCAAGCGGTGCAAGAACAAACTTTCCGTATGTTCCGTTGCTTTTAAGCTCGACTGCATCAATTTCCGGCTTTTCTATTCTTTCAAGCATATATAACCCTCCTGCTCGCAATTACTTTTGTTCGTTGTCTGAAAAATCGTACACAAGTAATTACGTATTACTTGGAGTACAGCTCGACGATCAGGTGTGCTTCAACCTCATAGTCCAAATCCTGAGGATTGGGCAATCTTGTGATTTTTGCGCTGTAGGATTCCTTGTTGACATCAAGCCAAAGCGGAATCATTCTGCCCTGTGTCTGTTCAGCAATATCCTTGAATTTTGCGTTGCTTCTGCTCTTTTCGCAAACGGCGATTTCATCACCTACGCTGACACAGTATGAGGGGATATCCACTCTCTTACCGTTTACCGTAAAGTGACCGTGCGAAACAAGCTGCCTTGCCTCACGTCTTGTCAGCGCCATGCCCATACGGAATGCCACGTTGTCAAGTCTTGATTCAAGTCGGGTAATCAGGTTGTCACCGGCTTTACCCTCAGCCTTTGCGGCAAGCTCAAAATAATGACGGAAAGGCTTTTCCGTTACGCCATAGATAAATTTAAGCTTCTGCTTTTCCTTAAGCTGCATACCGTATTCGGAAACCTTTTTACGGTTGTTCGCATTAGGATTGCGGTTAGATTCCTTATTTATGCCCATTACCATAGGGCTGATGCCTAAGTATCTGCATCTCTTGAGAATCGGATCTTTATTTACTGCCATAACTCATATCCCTCCTGATTATACACGACGTCTTTTGGGAGGACGGCAGCCATTGTGAGGAATGGGTGTTACGTCCTTGATCATTCTAACCTCAAGACCCACGGTCTGAAGCGCTCTGATTGCGGCTTCACGTCCTGAGCCGGGTCCCTTAACATAAACCTCAACCGTTTTAAGGCCATGTTCCATTGCAGCCTTTGCAGCGGTTTCCGCAGCAGTCTGTGCAGCGAACGGGGTAGACTTTCTTGAACCTCTAAAGCCCAATTCGCCTGCGCTTGCCCAAGAAATTGTATTTCCTTGAAGGTCACTGATTGTTACGATGGTGTTGTTGAAAGTGGACTGGATATGAACAGCACCGCTTTCAATGTTCTTACGGTCACGTCTTCTTCTGACGGTTGATACCTTTTTCTTCTGTGCCATTTATATCCCTCCTTACTTCTTCTTGTTGGCGATTGTCTTTACAGGGCCCTTGCGGGTTCTTGCGTTTGTCTTGGTTCTCTGTCCTCTTACGGGCAGTCCCTTTCTGTGGCGAACGCCTCTGTAGCAGCCAATTTCGACAAGTCTTTTAATATTCAGAGCAACCTCTCTGCGAAGATCGCCTTCCACCGTTACATTGTGGTCAATGTATTCACGAAGCTTGTTTGTATCATCTTCGGACAAATCCTTGACTCTGATGTCAGGATCTACGCCGGTTTCTCTGAGGATTTTTTCAGCGGTTGAACGACCGATTCCGAAGATATAAGTCAAACCGATTTCGATTCTCTTATTCTTGGGAAGGTCAACACCAGCAATACGTGCCATTAAAAAATGCACCCCCATATACTTTAATAAATGATTGTGTTTATCCTTGCTATCCGCAACAGTTTGCGGACAGCCGGCAGCCGGTCACCGTCCACGCTTTCCCGTCATATTGTGCTTTGGCGACGTGACTTTATATCACGCCGTAGCAGGAAACCGATTGCCGGCTTGATTCTAACGGCATAGCATTTTTATGCCGCAGTATTTTTTCTTAGCCCTGGCGCTGCTTGTGCTTGGGATTTTCACAGATAACCATTACTTTTCCCTTGCGCTTGATTACCTTGCATTTTTCGCAAATGGGCTTTACTGAAGGTCTGACTTTCATCTTTTATTCTCCCTTCGTTATGTGGTGTGTGTTGCAAAGAAAATATCAAAATTTACTTTGCTCTCCATGTGATTCTGCCCTTTGTAAGGTCATAGGGTGACATTGCAACCGTGACCTTATCGCCGGGAACTATGCGAATGTAGTTCATTCTGAGCTTTCCCGATACATGAGCAAGAATTTTGTGTCCGTTCTGAAGCTCGACTTGAAATGTCGCATTCGGAAGTGCTTCAAGAACGACGCCTTCAACTTCGATTACGTCTTCTCTAGACATTGAAATCCTCCTCAGGGTTTAATGCGGCATTATTAAATGCCGAAAGTACTTGTCTGAGCCGCTTATCCGATATACTGTCAATATTTGTTACAGTATTGGTCAGCGCCAGGTGCTTTAGACTTTTTGTTTTCGGATTACAAAGCTTTCTTGTTTTCCCATCCGCAATTTTGACAAAATTCCCGTCAATATCGACTATTGCAAAAAAATTGCCTTTATCACGTCCGGCAAGCGCCCTTACAACCCTGCCTTTTTCAATTTTCAAATTCCCGCACATAGCTTAAAGCGAAAATTCTCCTTTCCAAAGCCCTTTGATGCTTAATTATCGGGTGCGGTCAACACGATAGCGCCGCCTGTTGCAATTGCAATTGTGTGCTCGAAATGAGCCGCAAGCGAGCCTGAACGTGTAACGACAGTCCAGTCATTTTTCAGTACTCTGACATCGTCGCCCTTAATGTTAATCATTGGCTCAACGGCGATGGTCATACCGGTCAATAGCCTTTGTCCGTGACCCTTTGTGCCATAATTAGGAACCTCGGGCTCTTCGTGAAGCTTTCTTCCGACGCCGTGACCACAGTATTTTTTGACTACACCGTAGCCAAATGACCTGCAATATTCCTCAACCGTCGATGATATATCACCGATTCGTGCGCCGGGAACAGCCGCTGCGATTGCAAGCTCCAAAGAATGCTTGGTAACATCAAGCAACTTTTGAGCTTCATCGGAAATTTTCCCGACACCGAATGTTGCGGCGGTGTCGCCGTGAAAGCCTTTATAGAATGCGCCCACATCAACGCTGACAATGTCGCCCTCTTTAATAACGACTTTTGCCGAGGGTATTCCGTGAATAACCTCATTATTTATCGAAATACACGCACTTGCGGGGAAGCCGCCGTAGCCTAAGAACGATGGCTTTGCGCCGCATTTGACAATATAATCGTAAATAATTGCGTTGAGTTCCTTTGTTGTCATACCTGCCTTCAGCTCTTTGCCGGCAAGAGCGAGAGCGTTTCCCGCAATACGTCCGGCATCGCGCATTCTGGCAATATCGGTAGCTGATTTAATCGTAATCATAATTCTGATTACTTTGACAAGGCTTCAAGTGTAAGCCTTGATGTATCGGCAACCTCTTCCTGACCGACAACGGTAACAAGTTTACCCTTGCTGTCGTAGTATTCTTTGAGAGGTGCTGTTGTTGTATGATATACTTTAAGTCTTTCGCAAACCGTTTCGGGAGCGTCGTCCTTGCGAAGAACGGTGTTGCCGCCGCATTTATCACAAACGCCGTCAACCTTTGAGGGCTTGAACATTGTGTGATAAGAAGCGCCGCAGCTCTCGCAGACTCTTCTTCCGCCAAGACGCTGCTGAATCTTTTCGTCGGGGACAAAAATCTCAACAACCTTGTCAATCTCAACGCCCATTGCATCAAGTGCCTGAGCCTGAGGAACGGTTCTGGGGAAACCGTCAAGTATAAAACCGTTTTTGCAGTCGTCTTCGGCGATTCTTTCTTTCAAGATGCCGATTACGACCTCATCGGGAACGAGTGCGCCGCTTTCCATCTGAGCCTTTGCTTTAAGACCGTACTCAGTGCCGTTTTTTACAGCTTCACGGAGCATATTTCCCGTTGAAATTTGAGGGATATTCAGCTTTTCGCTGATAACCTCTGCCTGTGTTCCCTTGCCGGCGCCGGGAGCGCCGAGAAGAATAAGCTTCATAGTCTTCTCCTTTCGGTTTTGGGTCGGATTATTCAAGGAATCCCTTATGATGACGCATCATCATTTGTGATTCGAGAGTTCTTGTGGTTTCAAGCGCAACACTTACTACGATAAGAATCGAAGTACCGCCCATTGAAATGGTCGAAAGTTGTGCAAGACCGAAAGCATCTGTCATAAGTCTTGAGAACAGTATCGGGAATACTGCGATAACGCCGAGGAAGAAAGCACCGAAGAGTGTTATTTTCGAGAGAACTCTCTGAATAAAGTCCGAGGTGGGCTTTCCGGGACGAATACCGGGTATGCCGCCGTTGTTCTGACGGAGATTGTTTGCGATTTCCGTCGGATTGTACTGCATTGAAACATAGAAATAGTTAAATCCTATGATAAGCAGGAAATACAGTATCGCATAACCTATGCTCTGGCTGTTGAAAAAATCAAGGAAGCCGTTGTAGAACTTTTGACCGAAACCGTTGGGATTGTTATATCTGGGGACAAACAGCTCAATCGTCGAGGGAAGCTGCATAAAGGACATTGCGAAGATAATCGGCAAAACGCCGCTCATGCAAACTTTAATCGGGATATGAGTGTTTTGACCGCCGTACTGTTTTCTGCCGATAACACGTTTTGCGTATTGGATAGGAATCCTGCGCTCGGCATTATTCATAAATACGATGAAAACAATAATCGCAATATAAAGGACGAATACAAGCGGAACTGCGAAAACGTAGTCCTTTCTTGTGTCCTCGCCGACCATCAGCTTGATAAGGTTGTAGATGGTCGTGGGGTATCTTGAAATAATACCTGCAAGAAGTATCATCGAGATACCGTTGCCTATGCCCTTTTCGTCAATAAGTCCGCCAAGCCAGATAATCAGCGAAGCGCCTGCGACGAAAATAAACATAATACAAATCATCGAGAAAACCTCTTCAAATCCGCCGTTTGTGTATTCAAGAACGGAATTGCCGCTTGATGTTCTCATGGTGTTCTTCATCGTCAAGTAATAGGCAAATGAAGTGAACACGGCGATTACGAGTGCAAGCACAGTCGTAATGAGGTTGAGTTTCTTTCTTCCCTCTTCACCCTCTTTTGAAAGCCTTTCAAGAGGGGGCAAAGCGTATGTGAGAAGCTGAATAATGATTTGTGCGTTGATATAAGGCGAAATTGAAAGGCTGAAAATCGTAGCCTTTGAAAGTGCGCCGCCCGACAGCATATTCATATAGGAAATAATATTTCCCTCGCTGTTTTCGGCAACCCAGGTTGAAAGTGCGGCTGTATCGATAAACGGTGCCATAACAGCACAGCCGAGCCTAAAGATAATGAGGATAAGAACCGTATAAAGAATTTTCTGACGGATTTCCTTAACCTTCCAAGCGTTTTTCATTACCTGAAACACTTTACATCACCTCAGCCTTCCCGCCTGCTTTCTCGATTTTTTCTTTTGCGCCGGCAGAAAATGCAGCAGCCTTTACCGTAAGGCTCTTCTCGAGTTCGCCGTTTCCGAGAACCTTTACGCCGTCGCAAGCCTTTTTGATAAGACCGGCCTTGAGCAATGCATCTGCGTCAACTTCAGCGCCTGATTCAAATTTGTTAAGATCGGCAACATTAACTATTGCATATGTCTTTGCGAAGATATTGTTGAATCCCCTCTTAGGAATACGTCTTGCCAAAGGCATCTGTCCGCCTTCAAATCCGATACGGACTCCGCCGCCGGAACGTGCATTCTGACCCTTGTGACCCTTGCCGGCGGTCTTTCCGTTACCTGAACCGTGACCTCTGCCGACACGCTTGCGCTCGATCTTGGGCTGTGCGGGGGATAATTCATGCAATTTCATTGGTGAGCACCTCCTTGCTTATACTTCTGTAACCTCCACGAGGTGAGAAATTACTTTGATTTTTCCTTCAGTCTGTGCGTTATCGGGCTGAACTGTTACATCGCCGATTTTGTGAAGACCGAGTGACTGTGCGGTCGAAATTTGGTTTGCCTTTCTTCCGATAAGGCTCTTTTTGAGAGTGATTTGCTTAGCCATTTGACTTACCTCCCAAAATTTCCTTTACAGTCTTGCCTCTCTTCTCTGCAACTTCTTTTGCAGATACACATGAGCTCAAGCCCTGAATTGTTGCTCTTACAACATTGCAGGCATTGTTTGAGCGAAGAGATTTTGTTCTGATATCCTTAATTCCTGCCATTTCAACAACCGCACGAACAGGGCCGCCTGCGATAACTCCGGTACCGGGGGCAGCGGGCTTCATGAGAACCTCGCCTGCGCCGTATTTGCCGATGATATCGTGGGGGATTGTTGTTCCTCTGAGCTGAACTTTGACAAGATTTTTCTTGGCATCCTCAATACCCTTGCGGATAGCGTCGGGTACCTCACCGGATTTTCCGAGTCCGAAGCCTACGATTCCGTTGCCGTCACCTACTACTACAAGTGCGGAAAACTTGAGAATACGTCCGCCCTTTACAGTTTTGGATACTCGGTTGATTGCAACAACCTTTTCGGAAAGCTCCAGAGCAGAAGCATCTATATTAGCCAAAATTGTATCCTCCTTATTATTATTAGAACTGAAGTCCGCCTTCACGGGCACCCTCTGCAAGTTCTTGAACACGTCCGTGATAAATGTATCCGCCACGGTCAAAAACTACTTCGGATATTCCCTTAGCCTTTGCGGCCTGTGCGATAAGCTGACCTACCTTGCGGGCGCCTTCCTTGTTGGAACCGCTTCCCTCAAAGCCCTTTGCCATGCTGGAAGCACTGCAAAGCGTAACGCCGTTCACGTCATCAATGATTTGCGCATAAATATGCTTTGCGGAGCGAAATACATTAAGACGGGGGCATTCGGGTGTTCCCGAAATTTTGGCACGGACTCTCTTATGCCTTTTGAGCCTTGCCTTGTTGCTGTCATATGTTTTAACCATTGTAGCTCACTCCTCCTATTACTTTTTACCCTTACCGGCTTTACCTTCCTTGCGGATGATACGTTCGCCCTCATAGCGGATGCCCTTGCCCTTGTAAGGCTCGGGAGCACGCTTTGCACGAATCTGTGCAGCGAACTGACCAACCGCCTGTTTGTCGATACCGTTTACCACAATCTTGTTCGGGTTGGGTACATCGATTGTGATTCCGTCAATCTCGGGAACGATAACCTGATGTGAAAAACCGAGGTTCATTACGAGATCTTTACCCTGCTTTGCAGCACGGTAGCCGACGCCTTCGATTTCAAGTGTCTTGGAATAGCCTGTTGAAATACCGTAAACCATATTTGCAATCAAGGCTCTTGTAAGACCGTGGAGAGAACGCATACGCTTGTCATCGGAGGGTCTTGTAACTGTGATTACACCGTCGGAGTATTCAATGCCGAGAGCAGCGTCAAACTGTTTTGAAAGTGTACCCTTTGAGCCTTTAACCGTAACAAGGTTGTTCTCAACGGTTACATCGATTCCGGCAGGAACACTAACGGGTAATTTACCTATTCTTGACATTATGTGTTTCCTCCTTACCAAATGAATGCAAGAATTTCGCCGCCAACGTGAAGTTCCTTAGCCTTTTTATCTGTCATAATTCCCTTAGATGTGGAAACCAGAGCGATGCCAAGTCCCTTTCTTACCTGGGGCATATCCTCGCAGCTTGAATATATACGCAAACCGGGCTTTGACACTCTGCGCAGGCCGGTGATAACAGGTGTTCTGTTTTCGCCGTATTTCAGAGTAATTCTGATAATACCCTGCTTTCCGTCCTCAATTACCTGAAAGCCCTTAACATAACCCTCGTCAACGAGAATCTGTGTAATAGCTTTCTTAACATTGGAGGCGGGAACGTCAACCGTGGCGTGCTTTGCAGAACTCGCATTGCGGATTCTGGTCAAGATATCTGCTATTGTATCTGTAATTTGCATACCAAAATGACCTCCTCGTCATATTTTATCACTTCTGCCGAAAAGCAGAAGCTGCTGAATTATTTTTACCAGCTTGCCTTCTTAACTCCGGGAATCTGACCGTCGTGTGCAAGCTCTCTGAAGCAGATGCGGCAAATGCCGAATTTTCTGAGATATGCGTGAGGTCTTCCGCAGATTTTGCAGCGGTTATAAGCACGGGTTGAGTACTTAGGAGTGCGCTGCTGCTTTAATTTCATTGCTGTTTTAGCCATTTAAGATTTCCTCCAAATCACTTTGCAAAGGGAGCGCCGAGAAGAGTCAGCAGCTCTTTTGCTTCTTCATCAGTGGTGGCTGTTGTAATAAAGTTGATGTCCATACCTCTTACCTTGTCGATTTTATCATAATCGATTTCGGGGAAGATGAGCTGTTCTTTAATACCGGTGGAGTAATTTCCTCTGCCGTCGAAAGAGTTGGGGTTGATTCCGCGGAAGTCACGAACTCTGGGGAATGCAACGTTGAACAGCTTGTCAACAAACTCATACATATTTTCATTTCTTAAGGTTACTTTAACGCCGATGGGCATACCCTCACGAAGCTTGAAGTTTGCAACAGACTTCTTTGCCTTGCAGACAACGGGCTTCTGACCTGTAATTGCGGTAAGGTCTGTGATAATTGCATCGATAACCTTGGAATTTTCCTTAGCTTCACCTGCGCCGACGTTGATGACGACCTTGTCAAGCTTCGGAATCTGCATAACGCTCTTGTAGTTGAATTTCTTCATCATTGCAGGAGCGACTGTTTCATTATAGTAATCTCTTAATCTTGCCATTTTAAAAGTCTCTCCTTATTCAAATGATTCGCCGCATTTTTTGCAAACACGGAGTTTTCTGCCGTCTTTAACGGTGTGACCTACTCTTGTAGGCTTGTTGCACTTGGGGCAAACAAGCTGTACTTTGCAGGCGTAAATCGGAGATTCAGCCTTTACAAGACCGCCCTCCTGTCCGGCAGCGCCGGGTTTAACGTGCTTTGTAATATAGTTAAAACCTTCGACGATAACCTTGCCTTCCTTAGGGCTTACTTCAAGAACCTTACCGGTCTTTCTTGCTCCGCCCTTTGTGTACTTATAATCGTACTTACCGGTCAGCAATACAACGGTGTCGCCTGTTTTAACGTGTACCTTATTGTTCATGTATAACGACACCTCCCATTAAAGCACTTCGGGTGCAAGGCTCAATATCTTGAGATATTCCTTGTCACGAAGCTCTCTCGCCACAGGTCCGAAAATACGTGTACCTCTGGGGTTTTTATCTTCCTTTATGATTACGGCCGCATTCTCATCAAAACGGATATATGTTCCGTCATCTCTTCTGAGTCCGCTTACCGAACGAACAATTACTGCTTTAACAACATCGCCCTTTTTAACAACGCCGCCGGGTGCAGCTTTTTTAACAGAGGCAACGACTACATCGCCGATATTTGCATATCTTCTGCGTGTTCCGCCGAGAACTCTGATACACATAAGCTCCTTGGCTCCCGTGTTGTCAGCGACCTTGAGATAGGTTTGCATTTGTATCACAGCAAAAATCCTCCTTCCAAAGATTTAATCAATATTGTTTTATTTATTTCGCTTTTTCGATTATGCGAACAACTCTCCATCTCTTATCCTTGGAAAGAGGGCGAGTTTCCATGATTTCCACACGATCGCCGATTCTGCACTCGTTGTTTTCGTCGTGTGCCTTAAACTTAACGGTGTGCTTAACGATTTTCTTGTAGAGCGGATGCTTAACATTGTCAACGATGGCAACAACTACTGTCTTTTCCATCTTATCGCTGACAACCTTGCCGACTCTGGTTTTTCTGAAATTTCTTTCCACAGTCATATCCTCCCTTCATTACTGCTCTGCGCTCTGAATTTCCAAAGCTCTGAGCGCTGTCTTGACTCTTGCGATGTCCTTCTTGACAGCCTTTAAACGTGCGGTATTATCGAGCTGATTGATTGCGTGCTGAAAGCGGAGTGCAAAGAGCTCTTTCTTGAAGTCATCGAGCTTTTCCGTAAGCTCTGCCTGAGTCATCTTATTGTAATCGACTTTTTTCATTACTGCGCTCCTCCTTCTTCTTTAACTACAAACTTGCACTTTACGGGGAGCTTGTGTGCAGCAAGACGCATAGCCTCTCTGGCAACTTCTTCCGAAACGCCGTCGATTTCAAACATTACTCTGCCGGGCTTTACTACAGCTACCCAATATTCGGGCGAACCTTTACCGGAACCCATACGTGTTTCGGCGGGTTTTTCCGTAACGGGCTTGTCGGGGAATATCTTTATCCAAACCTGACCGCCACGCTTTATATATCTTGTCATTGCAATACGGGCAGCCTCAATCTGGTTGGATGTAATCCACGAAGGCTCAAGAGCCTGCAAACCGAACTTGCCGTATGTTACCGTATTGCCTCTGAGTGCTTTACCTTTAAGACGTCCTCTGTGGACTCTGCGGTATTTTACTCTCTTTGGAAGCAGCATTACGCATTACCTCCTTCTTTCTTTGCTTCTCTCACAGCTCTGTTTGCCGCATTGCGGGGAGCTCTGTTGTCGTTTCTGCGATTTCTGTTATCACGGCCTCTGTTGTCCCTTGAACGGTTATCTCTGCGCTTAGAGTTTCTTTCTTCAACCTCGGCTCTCTTCATAGCCTCGCCCTTAAGAATTTCGCCCTTGTAAATCCAAACCTTAACGCCAAGACGTCCGTAGGTTGTGTGCGCTTCGGCAAAACCGTAGTCGATATCCGCACGAATTGTTTGCAGAGGAATTGTTCCCTCGTGATATGTTTCGCTTCTTGCGATTTCGGCGCCTGCCAAACGGCCGCCTACTCTTACTTTAATTCCCTTAGCGCCCAAACGCATTGCACGTCCGATAGACTGCTTCATTGCACGTCTGAAGGAAATTCTGTTTTCAAGGTCAAGTGCGATTTTCTCTGCAACAAGCTGTGCGCAAAGGTCGGGCTGCTTAACCTCAACAATATTTATAGCGACCGATTTTCCGGTCATCTTTTCAAGATCTGCTCTGAGTTTTTCAATTTCAGCGCCGCCTCTGCCGATTACAACACCGGGACGGGCGCAGTGAATATTGATTCTGACTCTCATCTGATCTCTGCTCTGGATTCTCTCGATTTCAATCTTTGCAACACCGGCTGCATAGAGTCTTTTCTTTGTGTACTCTCTTACTTTATAATCCTCAACCAAGCAATCGCCGAAGTCGGATTTGTTTGCAAACCAGCGGGAATCCCAATCCTTAATTACACCAACACGAAGTCCGTGCGGATTAACTTTTTGACCCATAATTTACCTCCTTCTCGGCTTAATCCAAGATTTCCTTTTCTCTGAGAATTATTGTGATATGAGATGTTCTCTTGTTTATACGAAAAGCTCTGCCGTGTGCTCTGGGCTGAATCCTCTTCATGATAGGTCCGGGGCAAACGAAGCATTCTGCAACATAAAGGCTGTCTTTATCCATATCGTGATTATTAACAGCATTTGCCATAGCGGATTTCAAGAGCTTTTCCAAGCATTCGCAAGCAGCCTTAGGTGTGCTTCTCAATGTTGCGAGAGCAACATCGCAGGGCTTGTTTCTGATAAGGTCCAATACGATCTGCACCTTTCTCGGGGAGATTCTGGCGCTTCTCAAGTATGCCTTAGCTTCCATCAAAATTCCTCCTTCCGCTTACTTCTTGCCGTTGTTAGATGTTTTTGAGCCGGCGTGACCTCTATATGTTCTTGTAGGTGCAAACTCACCGAGCTTGTGTCCTACCATATCTTCTGTAACATATACCGGAACGTGCTTTCTTCCATCATGAACGGCAAATGTGTGTCCAACGAAATCGGGGAATATAGTTGATGATCTGCTCCATGTTTTGAGCACTTTCTTCTCGCCGGCTTCGTTCATGCGAACTACTTTCTTATAAAGAGACTCTTCAACGTAAGGTCCCTTCTTGACGCTTCTGCTCATCTATCTTCCCTCCTTATTTGCTGTTTCTGCGTTTTACGATATATTTATCGGTACGGTTATGAGTTTTTCTGGTCTTGTATCCGAGAGCGGGCTTGCCCCAAGGTGTGCAAGGACCGGGACGTCCGACAGGGGATTTGCCCTCACCGCCGCCGTGCGGGTGGTCGTTCGGGTTCATGACAGAGCCGCGTACGGTCGGTCTCCAACCCATATGACGTTTGCGTCCCGCTTTACCGATGTTGATGTTGCTGTGCTCGGGATTGCTTACCTGACCGACAGTTGCCATACAACCAACCGGTACGTTGCGAAGTTCGCCGGACGGGAGACGAAGAAGTGCATATCCGTTTTCCTTCGCCATAAGTTGAGCCATATTACCTGCGGAACGGGCAAGTTGTGCACCGCGACCGGGGTGAAGTTCAACGTTGTGAAGGAATGTACCGACGGGGATGTTGGTAAGCGGAAGTGCATTTCCCGTAACGATGTCGGCATCCGGACCGCTGACTACGGTGTCACCGACCTTAAGACCTACGGGAGCGATGATGTAACGCTTTTCGCCGTCCTCATACTCAACAAGGGCGATGAATGCGGTACGATTCGGATCGTACTCCAAAGTCTTAACAGTTGCCGGAACGCCGAAACGCTCACGTTTAAAATCAATAACTCTGTACTTTCTGCGATTTCCGCCGCCGCGATGGCGAACGGTTATACGACCGTAACTGTTACGGCCGGCATTTTTCTTTATCGGCTCAAGCAAACTTTTCTCGGGAGCAACCTTGGAAAGACCGGAATAATCCATTGTGGTCATACCGCGGCGACCCGGTGTAGTCGGCTTATAATGTTTAATTGCCATTTGTTTCACTCTCCTATTTAGGCTTAGCGAGACGGTTTCCGTCTCATACATCACCAGAAATCATTCATATTTGATTTCGTATAAATCGTAAACTTATTTAAGACCGTCAAAGAACGCGATCGGCTTAGAATCCGACTTAAGCGTTACAATGGCTTTCTTCCAAGATGAAGTGTAGCCGCTGTAACGACCCATACGTCTTTCCTGTCCGCGAACGCTGATGGTATTAACCTTGGCAACCTTAACCTTGAAAAGATTTTCGACAGCCTCGGCAATGAGCACCTTGTTGGCATCTTTAGCAACCTTGAAGGTGTATTTCTTGTCAGCAATTCCGGCCATGCTCTTTTCTGTGATGATAGGAGCGATAATTACATTTTCGTAGGCCTGCATTATGCGTATACCTCCTCAATCTTTGCCACAGCACTCTTAACGATTACGAGTGAATCGGCGTTCACGATATCGTAGGTGTTGATGGTGTTATACTGAGCGGTTTTAAGACCCGGAATGTTTGCACAACTCTTAACGTTAACCGGATTATTGTCGGCTAAAACGAGGAGTGTCTTCTTTCCGGCGCCGATAGCCTTCAGGCAATCAACAACAGCTCTGGTCTTGTAGTTTTCAAGTTTTAACTCATCAAGAACGATGAGAGCCTTATTCTGCACCTTATCCGAAAGAGCGGACTTAATGGCAAGAGCGCGTACTTTCTTGTTGAGAGAGTAGGAATAATCTCTCGGCTTCGGAGCATGGACAATACCGCCGTGTCTCCACTGAGGAGCGCGTGTAGAGCCCTGTCTTGCGTGACCTGTGCCCTTCTGTCTCCACGGCTTCTTGCCGCCGCCGGAAACCTCGGTGCGAGTAAGTGTGGACTGCGTTCCCTGACGCTTATTGGCAAGGTAGTTTACAACAGCCATGTGCATAACAACCACATTGGGTTCAATTCCGAATACAGCCTTGTTGAGTGTTATCTTATCAACACTGTTACCGGCCATATCAACAACTGATAATCTAGGCATATTTTACACTCTCCTTCCCATTAGGCCTTAACGCTGTCGAAAAGAACAACAATTCCGCCCTTGGGACCCGGAACGGCGCCCTTAACGGCAATGATGTTGTTTTCAGCGTCAACCTTAACTACATCCAAGTTCTGAACGGTTACACGCTCAGCACCCAAATGTCCGGCCATCTTCTTGCCCTTCATAACACGCGAAGGTGTTGAGCAAGCACCCAACGAACCGCCGTGTCTGGCAACGGGACCGGTACCGTGAGACATTTTGAGGCGAGCGAAGTTCCAGCGCTTGATAACACCGGCATAGCCCTTACCTTTACTTGTGCCTCTTACATCTACTTTGTCGCCCTCTGCGAATACGTCGGCTTTGATAACATCGCCGACATTAACGGCGCTTATATCATCAAAACGGAACTCTCTGAGAACTTTCTTGGGAGCAACATCGTTCTTTGCGAAGTGTCCCTTCATCGGCTTTGAAACCTTGGAAGCCTTCATATCGCCATATCCGATCTGAACAGCCTCATAACCGTCGTTTTCAACCGTTTTCTTCTGGCAAACCATGCAAGGACCTGCCTCGATTACGGTTACGGGAACGACGTTTCCCTTCTCGTCAAAAAGCTGGGTCATACCGAGCTTTTTACCAACGATACCTTTGTTCATTATTCTTCCTCCTTTGGTTATTGGTTGACGCACAGCGCCAACTTGACCACGTCGACACATCAGAGTTTTATTTCAATCTCTACGCCGGCGGGGAGCTCAAGACCCATAAGAGCTTCAACGGTTTTGTTTGAAGGTCTTAATACGTCGATAAGCCTTTTGTGCGTTCTTGTTTCGAATTGCTCACGGCTGTCCTTATACTTATGAACAGCGCGCAAAATGGTAACAACCTCTTTCTCGGTCGGGAGCGGCACGGGACCCGAAACGCGAGCGCCTGTGCGCTTTGCGGTTTCAACGATGCGGGCTGCGCTCTGGTCGATGATG
>CAZBAI010000018.1:0-32237 GCA_964490175.1 uncultured Oscillospiraceae bacterium
CATATTAAGGGACCGGATTTTCCCACAGGCGGAATTATTATGGGCAGAGCCGGTATTAGGGCAGGATATTCTACCGGAAGAAGCAAAATTATTTTGCGTGCAAGAACAAGTTTTGAAGAAATTCACGGAAGAAATGCTATTATAGTAAGCGAAATCCCGTATATGGTAAACAAATCAAAGCTTGTTGAATCTATCGGAAATTTGCATAAGGATAAGCGTGTTGAAGGCATTCATGCCTTGCGTGATGAATCCGATAAACAGGGTATGCGTATTGTTATTGAGCTGAAAAAAGACGCAAATCCGCAGATTGTTTTGAACAAATTGTTTGCTTACAGCCAATTGCAGGAAACCGTAAGCCTTAATATGCTTTGCCTTGTAAACGGTGAACCGAAAACGCTTACGTTAAAGCAAATTCTTGAAGAATATTTAAAATTCCAATTCGAGGTTATTACAAGAAGAACCCGATTTGACCTTAACAAAACAAAAGAACGTGCCCACATTTTGCAGGGCTTTATGCTTGCGCTTGATAATATTGATGAAGTAATTTCAATATTGCGTTCGAGTAAAAATGTTTCAGAGGGAAAACAGCGCTTGATGGAGCGCTTCAGTGCAGGCGACCTTGCAAGAATGAATGCTTATGAAATTACAGGTGACGCATCAAGTGGACTTACCGAAGAACAGGCTGACGCTATCGTTCAAATGAGATTAGGTCAGTTGACAGGTCTTGAACGTGATAAAATTAAAAAAGAGTTGGAAGATCTTATTGCCAAAATTAAAGAATTTGTTGATATTTTGAGCGATGATGCCAAGGTTTATGAAATTATCAGAACAGATTTAAACGAGATAAAAAGGAAGTTTAATGACGAAAGAAGAACCGATATCGAAGCTATCAGCGGCGAGGTGGATATTGAAGACCTTATTCCCGTTGAGGATTTTGTTATAACTCACACGAATATCGGCTATCTTAAACGTATGCCTGTTGACTCTTACCGCACGCAAAAACGAGGCGGCAGGGGAGTAACGGGAATGAAACAGCGTGAGGAAGATTTTGTTGATGAAATGCTTATAGCAAGTAGCCACGACAACATACTGTTTATTACCAATAAGGGTATTGCATATAAGCTGAAATGCTATGAAATTCCCGAAGGTTCTAAAGGTTCGAGGGGTACAAATCTCATAAATCTGCTTCCCTTTGGCGAGGGTGAAACTCTTGCCGCAATTTTGCCGATAAAAGATTTTGACGAAGAAAAATATATCTGCATGGTCACAAAACAAGGCAAAATTAAGAGAACCGAGCTTTCGGCATACAGAAATGTCCGCAAAAACGGTCTTATTGCAATCGGACTTGACGAAAACGATGAAATTGCCGGCGTAAAGCTCACAAACGGTGATGAACAGCTTATGGCGGCAACCAAAAACGGAATGGCTATTCGTGTGGAGGAAAACACAATCCGTTCGCTGTCACGTTCGGCACATGGTGTTAAAATTATGAAACTGCGTGGCGATGACTGTATTGTATCGCTTGCCAGAGTGCGTGAAGAAGCAAATTATCTTCTCACAATTACCGATAAGGGCTTTGGAAGAAAGAGCAATATTGCCGATTATAAAATTCAGCGCAGAGGCGGTTTGGGACTTAAAAACTACAAGGTAAATGATGATAACGGTCATATTTGCGGCATAAAAATCGTTGATGAAAATGACGATATCATTATAGCTTCAAGCAATGGAATTATAATCCGCATTAGGTGCAGTGATGTTCGCCCGATGAGCAGATACGCAAAGGGTGTTAAGGTAATGCGACTTACCTCCGAGGAGGAAAGAGTTGTTGCCTTTACAAGAACCGAACATGATGATGAAGCCGATATCAGCGAGGTTGAGCAACTTTCAGATGAGGAAATTGCAAAGCAAAACAGTGAAGCGGCTCTTGAAGCAAGCAAAGAGATAATTGAGCAAGCCGAAGAAGAGCTTGACGACGAAGAATAAATAAAAAAGCGGAGTCAGCCGTATGAATAAATGCGGCTTTCTCCGTTTTTGCAAAAGGGGATAATTTTATGAAATTTGAATGTGCGCATTGCGGTGAAAAGGTTTTCAATCCAATAGATAAGCTGCTTGCCGGAACAATAAAATCAAAGGGCAAAGTGTGCAAAAAATGCGGCGGATATAACGTAAACGGACTTTATTGCTCGGTTGTAACCACAATTTTGCAAGGTTTAGCGCTTATCTATATCGTGATTTTGTATTTTAATCATGAAAAATGGGGTATTGACCCTATGAATATGTGGATATCCGATATAATTGCATTTGTCGGCGCTTTTTTGCTCAGCAGAATCAATATGATGTTTTTCGGTAAATTGATTAAATCAATGCGGAATGATTTGAAATAATGCTCGGAATTTATATTCATATACCGTTTTGTATCAGAAAATGCCCATATTGTGATTTTTATTCATGCCAATATACGGAAGATTTGTGCGATGAATATGTAAATGCACTTTGCAATGCCATAAAAAGTTGTAAAAAAGAAAAATGCGATACTGTATATTTTGGCGGAGGAACGCCGAATTTACTTAATATAAAGCATTTTGATAAAATTTTGAATGAGATTTTTAACACTTTTGAGGTTGAAAGCAATGCCGAAATATCACTTGAATCAAATCCGAAATTGTGCAGTGTAGAAAAATTAAAAGCTATAAGAAAATTGGGTTTTAACCGCATTTCAATCGGCGTGCAGAGCTTTTGTGATGATGAATTGAAGTTGCTTGGCAGGCTGCATGATGCAAAAGGGGCAGAAAAGGCAATTTTTGATGCGGCATTGGCGGGCTTTGAAAATATTTCAACTGATTTTATGATTTGCCTGCCTAATCAATCAAGCCGAAAATTATTTAAAACACTTGAAAAAATTCAAAATTTACCGATAACGCATATTTCGGCATATATGCTTAAAATTGAGGAAAATACACCTTTTTCACAGCAAAATTTTATACTTCCCGATGAAGATTTGAGTGCAAGACTTTATCTTGAATCGGCGGAGTTTTTTGAAAAAAACAATTTTTTGCAATATGAAATATCAAATTTCGCAAAAAAAGGATTTGAATGTCGCCACAATCTGAAATATTGGAAAAGGGAAGAATATATAGGATTAGGACCTGCGGCACACTCTTTTCTTCACAACAGGCGATTTGCTCAAAAGCGTGATTTGAAAGAGTTTTTGTTAAATCCCACGCATTTTTTTGTTACCGATGAATGCTGCGATGAATTTGAAGAAACATTGATGTTGAATTTGCGCCTTTCAACCGGTTTTGATACAAATAAATTTTGTGATAAAAAAATCGGCGATGTTTTAAAAAAGGCTGAAAATTTGGAAAAATACGGTTTGATTTGCGTTAAAAACGGCGTAATAACGCTTACAAAACAGGGATTTTTAGTTTCTAACAGTATAATTTGTGATTTGTTATACAATCAGTAAAATATTAAAACAAAAATAATCGGACTTTACCTTTAGAGTAAAGCCCGATTTTTTGAAATTACGAAAGAATCAATCTTCATCAGCCCAAGAAGAATTTTCTTCCGACTCAACCTCACTTGCAAGTGAGGCAAATTCTTCCATATTAAATCCGAAGTTTGCAAATTTTGCGGGAGCGGCGTTTTTAGATGATGCCTTATCGTTCTTTTCATCGGGAACGGTGATTGTGGGCATTCTAAATTCGTTCTTATTTGCGCCCATATCAAAATCATCCATATTGTTGCGCTTTCTCGGAACGGGGGTTGCAGCCTTTTTGCCGTCGGCTTCGGCGTCTTTATTATTTGCCTTAGATTCCTTATTATTGGATTTTAAATCTTTATTATTTGATTTGGATTCTTCCTTAGCTTCGTTTTTGGAATTGTTTTTAAGCTCGGTGAGCTTAAAGGGAGAGCCGACAAAATCGGCAAGTTCAACCTCGGCAGGTTCAAAATCCATATCAAAAGTGCTCTTATCGGAAACACGACCTTCGGTTTCATCAAGGGCAGCACGTGTAAGCTCGATATTTACCTTTGCATCGTTGGAGAATTTTTCAACAGCGCCGGAAACCGTATTAAGGCTTGCGGCAATTCCCTCAAGCTCGGTTTGCAATTTATCACGAATTGAGAATATGTATTCCTGAATTTCTTCAGCCTTGATATTTGCGTTTTTAATGGTATATTTTGCTTTTCTGTTTGCATCGACAATGGTCTTTTCGGCACGCTCATTTGCAAGGTCAACAGTTTCTTTAGCCTGCTTGTTTGCATCATTGATTGTGGCATTTGCCATTTCCTTGGCGTCATTGACGGTAAACAAAGCTTCTTCGTTAGCTTCACTGATGGTCTTTTCAGCCTTTTCGTTAGCTTCACTGATGGTTTTTTCAGCCTTTTCGTTAGCTTCGGAAGTGGTCTTTTCGGCGTGAGCTTTTGCATCCTTAACGATTTTATCGGCAGTCTTTTTAGCTTCAATGAATACCGAACCCAAATCAAGTGCGTCGGAATCTTCATTTTTAGCTTCGTCAAGTTCTTTTTCAAGTTTTGTGATGTTTTCTTTAAGGGCCTTTATTTCGGCGTCTTTCGATTTTATCTGGAGTGAAAGAGCGTTTACGCTGCCCGAAAGTTCTTCAACCTTAGCGCCGGCAGCCTCGGCACTTGCCGTTGCCTTAGCATTTGCGGCGTTGCCGTTTTTGAGTGAAACGATTTCATTTTCAAGTTTCGATTTTTCCGCAACAAGCGCTTTTTTATCAGAGAGAAGCTGATCACGCTCAGCTGCAAGCTTTGCTTTTTCGGCACTGATTTGCTCAACATTCTTTTTCAGCTTGGCGTTTTCATCAGTCAAAGCTTTAGAGTCAGCCGCATTTTTCGCCTTTGCGTTTTCAAGCTCTTTCTTGAGATTATTGATAGTACCTTCATCGGGTTTTGCGGATTTTTTCTTTGCATCTTCAAGTTCTACCTTGGTTTGTGCAAGTTCATCCTCAAGAGAATTGATTATCTTATTGAGTCTGTCGAGTTCGGCAAAAACGTCATCTTTATTGAAGCCGCCGACTTTTACCGGTCTTAAAATTACATTCTGATCCATTAAAGTAGCCTCCGATTATAAATTCGCACAGATTAAAAATCTTGTGGATATTATCAGACATAATAATATGATATATTATATCACATTTGCAGATTGTATTACAAGATGCATTTTTTACAAAAATTTATACGATTTTTGTTCATTATATAAAAAATTCAGGTGATTTATTCCTTTCGGTAGAGTAAAAATGCCGTAAACGCCGTTGCCGCAACGGAAATAATTAAAGGCACGGGAACAATGCTTGTATCGAAAGGAAGATATGAAACATTCATTCCGTAATAGCTGAAAACAATTGTCGGAATCGCCATAAGAATTGTAATTATAGTCAGGCGTTTCATAACGTTGTTAAGGTTGTTATTGATTATTGAAGAAAAAGCATCTCTTGTTCCGGACAAAATTCTTGAATAAATGTTTGCCATTTCAATAGCCTGCTTAACCTCAATAAGCACATCTTCAAGAAGGTCTTTATCCTCCTCATACATTTTGAGAACTCTGCCTCTGAGAATTTTTTCAAGCGTTACTTCATTTGATTTAAGCGAAGTCGAAAAATAAACCAATGATTTTTCGAGATTATGCAACTGCAAAAGCTCTTTATTTTTCATTAAAGTGCTCAAGCGTTTTTCGGTAACGGAAAAAATCTTGTCGATTTGCTTTAAGTGGTGCAAAAATTTAATTGCGATTCTAAGCTGTATTTGAAGAAGAAAACGTGTTTTTTGGTTTGTTTGAATATTGCGTATCATCCCGTCGGAAAGCTCTGAAATAATATTGTTTTCACGTGAGCATATGGTGATGATATTGTCGGCGGTGACGATTATTCCAAGCGGAAGAGTATAATAATTCACGGTTTTTTCCGGTTCCGATATGGTTTCGGCAACCGGGTAGTCAACAATTACAAGCGTTTGGTCGTCTTCATTTTCAATACGTGAGCTTTCTTCTTCGTCAAGAGAAGAGCGTACAAAGCCGGCGTCAAGCCCGAATTGTTCAACGGCAATGCGTGTTTCTTCTTCATCAGGGGCGATAATCGAAATCCAACACCCGCTTTCTGCGCTCTCTATTTCTTGAAAAACGTTGTCAATTGTTTTGTAGTATTTTATCACTTTCAGCACTCCTTGCTTTGCAAATTGAGCAAAAAGCCCGTGCACACTTTTATTATATCAGATAAATTCATTCAAATCAACGCTTTTTTTTTAATATTCAAATTTTATTGTTTTTGCTTGACAAAGGGCGATTTGTGTGATATAATAATATCATCACAAAAGGGAGCTGGATGTTTTTCGGCTGAGAGGGAGCAAATTGATGCTTCGACCTGACCTGATTCGGATAATGCCGACGTAGGGAAAGAGCTTTGCTTTGTTGCGTTCGGTGTTTGCCGCAGCGCTTTTTTTATGCGCAAAAATGGCAAATACACCAAAAAATCGTCCGGAAGGTTTTTTAGCTGTATTTAGCACAAAAACAAGAAGGAGTTTTGTTTTTATGAATAAGACAAAAAGAATGACCGAAACTGCCGTTTGCCTTGCAATCGGAGTTGTTCTTGACATGGTTTCAAAATTTATACCGTTTTTGTCCCTGCCCTTTGGGGGAAGCTTTACATTCGGAAGCATGGTGCCGCTGATTGTAATAGCATACCGTTACGGCACAAAATGGGGACTTTTTTCGGGATTTATATTTTCCGTTTTGCAAATGCTGACGGGAATGAAAACCGTAACCGCATTTTTTATGCCCTCGTCGGACAGCTATGAGGGCGCTGTGAGAGCAATTTTTATCTGCCTTATAGATTATGTAATTGCTTTTACGGTTTTGGGGCTTGCCGGACTTGCGAGAAACGCAAAAACTCCGTCAAGGGCAATGTGCATAGGCTCTGTTATAGGGCTTGGCGCAAGGTATTTGGCTCACATTATTTCCGGCTCGATATTCTTCGGCACTTGGGCTGAGTGGTTTTTTACTCAAGATGGGTTCTACGCTTTCGGCTCAAAAATTGTTGAAAAATTTTCGGGAGCTTCGCTTTCAATCATATATGCCGTATTTTATAACGGATTATTTATGATTCCCGAAATTATAATTACGGCGATTGTCGTTTCGGCATTGGGAAAAATCAAATTATTCGCCCAAAAATATTAAGGCATTGCAGCCCGCAGAAAAACTTTTTCTGTGGGCTGTTTTTGTGCATTTTTGACTGTATTTATTTGCAAATGGGTTTAGCCCGCATCAGCAAAGCAATTGCTGCGGAGCCTATTGACGATGAAATGAGAATCGTTTCGGTATCGATTGAAAAATATGTCATAAAATATGCAAAAGCGAAAGTTAAAAACGCTGTAATTGTTGTTTTAAATTTTATTTTAGGAAAAATTTTTAAAAGGCAATCTGCGGCAAGGTTTACGATAACCGACAGGCACAGAATGCCAAGCATGGCGTAAATGATTATATATATCCACTCACCGCTTTGCACAGAAAACGGCTGTGCGGATTTTGCAAGTTCAAAATATGTCAAAATGCCGTTCGAGCTTATAAAAATTGCAAGTATTGAAAGAATAACGCCGAGGAGCATTGAAAAAAACACACCCGAAGCGGCATATTTGCCGAGCTGTTTTTGTGAATGTGAAGTTTTAATCGCAAGCGCTGCGCCGACAGGTATGCCTGCCGAACAAAAAGAGCTTTTAAATCCCGATAATAAAGAATTTTTTATGTCGATATTTAAATCAATATTTGAAATATCGAATTTAGGTGCCGCACCCACAATCAGCAAAACTAAAGAAAACAGCGTTAATGCAAATATTATAATCGAGCTTCGCATTGCGGCGCATATGTGCAGACTTGCGCAGTAAATTACCGCAAATCCGAGCAAAATTGCGCACAAAAGCTTGTGGTCGATTCCGAAATCGGCGTTTTCCTGTGCGTTGAAAAACGAAGCAATGCACCCTGCGCCGGCGCACAGCAACACGGCAAGCATTAAAGAATTTATAAAAATATCGGGATTTTTATTGTTTGTAAAACGAAAAATTATAAGAATTATCAAAAAACATACGATTGCCGAAATTACATTGCCGATAAGCTCGGCGAGATTTTGCGCACATTGGTTTGAAAAAACAAAAAATGCGCCGACAGTGAAAATCAATGTGAAAAGCTGACCTTTTGAAAACTTATTCATTCGGCTCATCTCCGATATTCAATTTTTCGATTGTGAAATTTCCTTTTTGCAGTTTTTTAAAGTCAAATCGCAAAAAAGTATCACGCATGGCGTATAAATCAAACGGAGAAATCGGTGCGGTTATCGGATATCCGAAACTTTCCGACGAGCATACGTTAAACAGTACAAGCGTTGCGGCAGCGGCGATTCCGAACAAGCCGAACAGTCCGCCGCAGATTAAAAATACAATTCTCAAAACGGAAATTTGCGGCGCAAAATCATTTATAACAAATCCGCTTAATACGGAAATTGCCGAAATTGTAAGCACAGGCGTGCTGATAAGTCCGCTTTTTACGGCGGCATCACCGATAATCAATCCGCCGACAATGCTTACCGTTCCGCCAACGCCTTTGGGCAGCCGCAAGCCCGATTCTTTGATTATTTCATATAGAAGAAGCACGCCTAAAGCTTCTATCAACAGCGGAAACGGTGCGGATTCTTCGCCTTTGCTGAGAATATCCATCAAAATGGGATTGAGCATATTCGGGTGATGAACGCCAAAGGCAACATAAATCGACGGAAGAAATATCGAAATAAAAAATGCCGCATATTTTAAAATCCTGATAAAAGCGGCATAAAACGGCTTAAAGCAATAATCGTCAAGCGTTTGAAAACTTTCGGAAAAGAGCTTGGGGCACGTCAATGCAAACGGTATTCCGTCAATAAGCAAAGCAACCCTGCCTTCAATCAGTTTCGCACAGACAACATCGGGGCGCTCGCTTGTGCCGACCGAATCAAATATGCAAGGCTTGCCATCTTCGAGAAAAGGTCTTACATATCCGCTTGTAAGAATTACTTCGAGCTTGATTTTTCGCAGCCTTTGTTTTATTTGTTTGATAAAATCAGCGCTAACTCTATCACGCATATAGCAAAGGCAAACATCCGTTTTGCATTCTGTTCCGAGTGTAAAAAGTTCCATATGGAACAATGGCGATTTGAGCCTGCGCCTTAAAAGCGACATATTGATTCGCACCACTTCGCAAAAACCCTCGTGTGAGCCGTAAATATTTTCTTCGCTTGAAGGTTCACTTACAGAGCGCTTTTCATAGCCCTGAACGCCGAAAGAAAGAGCAAGCCCGATTCCATCGGCAATAAGAATCGCAAAGCCGGAATTAAGCGTGCGAAAAAGATCGGCATAATTTGTTGTTTCAAGCCTGTCGGCTGACAAAAGCAGGCGGTTTTGAACATAATCAAACAGTGTGTATGCATCGTTTATATCTTTCGGAACGCTTGTCAGAGGGTAAAGTATAAGCTCGGTGAGTGTGGAAGTGGAAAACATTCCCTCACAGCACAAAAGGCAGGCGTTTACATTGCCGCATTTAAACCGGTTTACAAGCAAATCCGAAGTGGAAGCGCAGATTTTTTTGATTTCTTTTATATTATCGTCAAGATTCGGAAAAATAGATTTGTCTTTTAATTCGTCAAACATAATGTCCGTTCCTTTATATATTGAAATTTTTGCGTTAGTTTCGTAAATATTCTTGGCGAAATTTTCGGTTTTATTACAAAGCTTTGCAGTATATTTTTCACTAAATTTGCAAAAAATAACCCAAGCGCAGAGGTTTCTTTGCTTTAAAATAACAAAAACCTTTCCTTTTGGGAGAACAAAGAATGATTGTAATAATGCTAAGGGCGTTTTTGCTCTATTTTTTGGTGATATTTTCCGTGCGGCTTATGGGCAAGCGCCAAATTGCCGAATTGCAGCCCTCGGAGCTTGTAATTACCATTTTGGTTTCAAATATCGCCACGTTGCCGCTTGAGGATGTTACGATTCCGCTTACCGTGGGAATAGTTCCTATGCTGTCGCTTGTGTGTCTTGATGTGATAATGTCGTATATTACGCTGAAAAGCCCTAAAGTGCGTAAAATTGTTTGCGGCAGCCCGAAAATCGTTATTAAGGACGGGGAAATCGACCAAAAAGCCCTTTCCGATTTGCGTTTTTCACTTGCCGACCTTTATGAGGGAATGCGCTCACAGGGAACGTTTTGCGTGCAGGACGTTCAGCTTGCCATAGTAGAAACGACGGGCAAAATCAGCATTTTTGAAAAATTTGATGCCAGAAAGCCCACAAATGCGGATTTGAATTTGCAAGGCAGTGATATTGCTCCACCCGAGGTGATAATCAGCGACGGAAAAATTATAGAATCGGCGCTTAGCTCGCTTAAAATAGGCAATGGCTTTGTTGAAAAAATATTGAAAGATGAAAAACTTAATGTGAACGACGTTTTTTTGATGACAATGGATAAAAAAACTAACTATTATATTGTGAGGAAAACAAAAAAATGAAAAGAATGCTTCTTGCACTTTCGGTGATTGCGCTGCTTGTGTGCACTTCGCTTTGCTCTCTTTTTATGCTGAAAAAAAGAAGCGGCGAAATAATAAAAATTACAGACAGTATATATAATATGTGTGAAAACGAAGAGTATGACAAGGCAAAAAGCGAAGCCGAAAGGCTTTTGAAATATTGGGAAAAGGCGTCACGTTCACTTAACATTCTTGTAGATACCGACAGAATCAGCGCAATAAATTCGTCTGTATACAGACTTGAACCTTTGATAGAGTCGGACTGCGATGAGCTTACAGCGGAGATAGAAAGCATTAAGGCAAACGCCAAATGGCTTTATGAGTGCGAAATGCCCGTGTGGTATAATATTTTTTGATAAGCCTTAACAGAACGGTTAAATTAAAACTACAATAAAAGGGCTTGAATTTGGTAAAAAACTGTGCTATAATGTATTCTGTAAGACCAAGCCTGCCGCTTTTTGAGCGTGCGTGGGCTTTGTGGGATTTATTGTTTATTTTTCGGCACAATATTTTTGCGTATATGCGCATACAGATGAAAGAACGGAGGATTTGCAATGGTTAATATTGATAATCATCTCGGAAGAATTACCGTTTCGAGAGAATATCTTGTTTCGCTTATAGGTCATACGGTTACGGGTTGCTTCGGTGTTGCCGGTATGAATCATCGCAACAGTGCGCTTGACGCCGCATCGGAACTTGTCGGCATTAAAGATTCGCTTGACAAAGGCGTTAATTTGAAATATGTTGACAATAAGCTGATAATCAATTTGCATATTACGGTGACAATGGGCGTAAATATTACGGCAATTGTTGACAGTATTACAAACAAAGTGCGCTTTGCCGTTGAAGAAGCAACAGGCATTGAGGTATATAAAATCAACATTTATGTTGACGGAATGAAATCATAAACTACAAACATAAAAATCATAATTTTGGGAGGACACAACAGGTGATAAAAGGCAGTTTGCTCAGAGATGCGATTATTTCCGGTTCAATAAATATTTCAAATAAAAAGAGAGAGGTCGATGAGCTTAACGTTTTTCCCGTGCCCGACGGTGATACGGGAACTAATATGTCGATGACGATGAATGCGGCACAGCGTGAGCTTGAATTGCTCGATAACGATGTCAGCGTCGAAAAGGTTGCGGAAAAGGCGGCAGGCGCTCTTTTGCGTGGTGCAAGAGGAAACTCGGGCGTTATTCTTTCGCTTTTATTCAGAGGAATGTCAAAAGGTCTTGCGGGAAAGAAAACAGCTACCTGTGAGGATATGGCGAATGCGCTTGAGCTTGGCGTAAAGGCGGCCTACAAAGCTGTAATGAAGCCTACGGAGGGCACGATTCTTACGGTTGCAAGGGTTGCTTCGGAAAAGGCACAGGAGGTTGCATACAGCACAAACGACGTTGCTGTTTTTTGGAATGAGGTTTGCGTTAGCGCAAAGGAAACTCTTGACAAAACACCCGAAATGCTTCCGACATTGAAAAAAGCCGGCGTTGTCGATGCCGGCGGTATGGGTCTGCTCCTTATATGGCAGGCCATGCTTGAGGTATTCAAAGGCGGCGAAATCACCGCACCCGAGCTGAAAAAAGCCGAGGTTAAAACAATTACCGCCACTGTAAGCGAAATGGGCGACAGCGGCGAGGAAATCAATTTTACTTATTGTACGGAGTTTCTTGTTGACAAAAAGCCGGAGTGCCCCGATGCATTAAAGCTAAGGGCATATCTTGAAACTATCGGCGACTGTGTTGTTGTCGTCGATGATGACGATATCATAAAGGTTCACGTTCATACCGACCACCCCGGAAAGGCGCTTGAAAAAGGCTTGTCTTTCGGTATGCTGATGAATCTTAAAATCGAGAATATGCGGCTTCAGCATGAGGACAGAGTTAAGGAAGCTAAAACCGCAAGGTCAACCAGCGTTACACCCGTAAAACCCGAAAAACCTTTCGGATTTGTTGCAGTTGCCGCAGGTGACGGTCTTGAAGCTGTATTTAAAGACCTTGGAGTCGATTGCATTGTAAGAGGCGGACAGACGATGAACCCTTCCACAGATGATATTTTAAATGCGATTTATCAAACTCCGGCGGAAACCGTATTCGTTCTTCCGAACAACAAAAACATAATCATGGCGGCAGAACAGGCTGTAAAATTAGCCGACAGGCGTGTGTGCGTTCTTCAGTCAAGAACAATACCGCAGGGCATTTCGGCAATGCTTGCCTTTGATGAGGACGCCGACTTTATTCAAAACCGCAAGAATATGTCCAAAGCGTTGGAAAAGGTTTCGACCGGTCAAATAACGTTTGCCGCACGTGATTCCGATTATGAGGGTCATAATATCAAAAAAGGTGAGCTTCTTGTGCTTGAAAACGGCAAACTTGCTTTTACCGATAAGGATATTACCAAAGCCGCATTAAAGCTTACGAGAAGACTCATTAAGGGAAATTCGAGCTTTGTTACCCTTATTTACGGTTCTGACGTTACCGACGAGGCGGCAGAGGCAACGTATAAGCTGATTCGTTCAAAGATAAGCGATAAGATTGAAATTACAATGATAAACGGCGGTCAGCCTGTTTACTACTATATTGTTTCTGTTGAATAAATTTTGAATATTAAATATTAAAGCCCCAAATCTTTTATGCAAAGCGCATTAAAAGGTTTGGGGCTTTTTGTGCAATTTTTTGTGTAATTTTTGTATTAAGCTTTAGGATTTTGGTTTGCCATTCCCTCAAATGAGGTAAATGCGGCGCTTTCGTCCATATTGCAGCGCAGAAGATATGTAGGGGTGATTTTCAAAAAATCATCAAGAAGAGAAAAAAACAAATTTTGCGAATGCCGGTCTTTGGGGATTAAAAGCTGGAAAAATATGCGATTTAAAATATCATCGGAATGGGCACGAAAAATTGAATTATCTTCGGCACGTTCTAAAAAGCACAGCCCTGCAATCGGCGATATTGCGTTTGTTTGATAACCCTCTTTGCCGCACCAAGGCGTACCGCAGGCGAAATATTTATCGTTGAATTTTCGGATAATCGGCTTGTCGCCGTTGATTATACGGCATCTTTGACCGAAAACTTTTTGCCAAAGCTTTATGTGCGTGGATTTGCCCGTTCCGCTTTTTGCCGTAAAAGCATAGCTTTTTCCGTCACACTCAATTACTGCGGCGTGAAGCAAAAAAGCGTCATACAAAGGTAATTTTCTGCAAATTTCACGATAAATGCAAACGCTTTCGCAATAAGGCTTTGAAAATTTTTCGCCGGAATCGAGATACTCTTTTTCAATATCCGAATCATCGGCGCTGACGCAAAAATCGTGCGTTTGGCCTTGCACTATGTAGTCTTTGCAGAACCTTTTTACAAATTCGTATTTTTCGTCAATGCCGATTGTCAATTCGGCAATTTTTATTGAAAACATAAATTTAATCTCCCTGATGATTTTGTTTAAAATTTATTTTGCCTACTGTAAATACGGCAAGATAGCCGAGAACTAACCCTAAAACCAGCCCGGCAATAACGTCGGTCGGGTAGTGCACATAAAAATACAGGCGTGAAAACGCAATCAAAAACGCTAACGCATAGCAAAGTGCGCCGTATTTTTTGCTGTGCAAAAAAACTGCGGTTGAGGCGGAAAAAGACGAGAGCGTGTGCCCTGAGGGAAAAGAAAAATCCTTTGGGGCGTTGATTAAAATATAAATTCCGTCTTTTACGTCAAAGGGGCGCTGCCTTGCAAAAATCGGCTTTAATGCCAAATTGCCGACAAAAGCGCCGAAAAGCAATGCGACAAGCACACACACGCCTGCTTTTCTCGTTTTTTTGAAAAAGCACAGCAAAATGCCCAAGGCAATCCAAACAGCGCCTTTATCGCCGAGGTGAGTTATAAATCCGAAAAAGGCATCGGCAGCACAGCTGCGAAAAATATCAAGAGAATCGAGAAAGGCAAATTCCCAATCCATAAAAACAAAACCTCCCAATCGGAACATAATATACAGACGCATTGCCGAATAAATATATAGTATATATTAAATTTTGACGAAATGCGGTGTGATGATTTATGCTTGAAAAAATAAATTCGTGCATTTGGGGAATGGGGCTTGTGGCGCTTTTGCTTTTTACGGGATTGATTTTTTTTGTAAGAGCAAAGCTGTATACGCCGAAAAATTTTAAAAAAATATTTCAAATCTCGCTTGGCAAAGTGTTTTCAAAAGACGGCAAAGAAAGTTTGAAAACGCTTTGCACGGCACTTGGAGCAACAATGGGCACGGGAAATATCGTTGGGGTATGCTCGGCGATTGCACTCGGCGGAAGCGGTGCGATTTTTTGGATGTGGGTATCCGGTATTTTCGGAATGGGCACAGCCTTTGCGGAAAATTATCTTTCGGCAAAATTTGCCAAAGACAGTGCCGTCGGGGCAAGCGCATATTTAAAATACGGCGTAAAATCGGAAATACTTGCAAATTTTTTTGCCGTTTGCGTGATTTTTGCATCACTCGGAATGGGAAGCACAATGCAGTCAAACACGGTTTCAAATACGCTTTATGTAAATTTCGGCGTGCCGAAAATCGTTTCGGGCACAGTTTGCGCCGCATTTATTTTTTTTATAATCAGCAAAGGAGCAAAGCGCCTTAAAAGCGCTGCGGTCGCAATTGTCGTGCCGCTTTCGTTTTTATATATGGCAATTTCGCTTACGGTAATTGCCGTGTTTTACAAAAATATACCGGCTGTATTAACGGATATTTTCAAAAGCGCTTTTAACATAAAGGCGATGCTTGGCGGCTTTGCTTCAAGTGCGCTTGGCGTCGGCTTGCGCAGGGGAGCTTTTTCAAACGAAGCCGGACTTGGCAGTTCGCCGCTTTTTCACAGCGAAAGCACGCACAGTGCACGTCAGCTCGGAGCGTTTGCCGCATTTGAGGTTTTTGCCGACACGATTGTTTGCTGCACGCTCACGGCGTTTGCCGTTTTGTGCGCAGGAAAAGGTCTTGATGTATCGCTTGCGTTTTCGGCGGTATTTTCGGGTTTCGGCGGATATTTTGCCGCTGTTTCGCTTAGCCTTTTTGCGCTTGCGACAATTCTCGGCTGGTCGCTTGCGGCTGAAAAATCGGCAAAATTCCTTGTCGGAGAAAAAGGTGTTGCGCCTGTAAGAGCGCTGTTTTCGCTTGCGGTGTTCATCGGTGCGGTGTACAATTCCGATACGGCTTGGGTGATATCGGATATATTCAACGGGCTTATGGCATATCCCAATATTTTCGGTCTGCTTACGCTTTGCAAACATATTGAACCGATAGATTAAAGCTTTAGTATTCTGCTTGCGTTTTCGCTGAAAATAAGGGCTTTTTCTTTATCGGAAAGGCTCATTTTTTCAATAGCTTTAATTTCATCTTGCGTATTTTCCCAAGGGGTGTCGCTTGCCAGCAATATTTTTTGTGCGCCGTGTGTTTTAATAATTTTTTCAAACAGCTCGGGTTCGATAAAATTTGAAACAAACGCAGTATCGAGATAAAGATTTTCAAATTTTCCCGCTAATGTTTCATAAACATCGTTCCACATATTCATTCCGCCAAGGTGTGCCGCAACGAGGGTCAAATCGGGGATATTTTCCATAACCTTTGCAATCATCTGCGGCGTTGCGTGAACTTTTTTCGGCGAAATCGGGTCAAATCCTGCGTGAATTATTAAAACAAGCCCCAGTTGTGCGCATTTTTTATACAAAGGGTATATTCTTTCATCGTCAAATTCAAAGCCTTGATAATCGGGATGAAGTTTGATACCCTTTAATCCCGATTCTTTAATTTTGTAAAGATATTCGATTGCGTCTTCGCCGAACGGGTGCACGCTGCCGAAGGGTATCAATCTGTCGGATTCAATGCTTTTTGCCCAGCTGTTTACAACCTCATGCTGAGTGGGCTTTGTGGCAATCGGCAAAAAAACGGCTTTGTCAACGCCGTTTTTGTCAAGCGCCGAAATAAGTCCTAAAGTTGTTCCGTCGGTAATGCAAGGCATTTTTGCGGTTTGTTTAAGCGCTTGTATTGTGCGCTCTGCGATTTTGTCGGCATAGGCGTGCGTGTGAAAATCAATATACATATTTTTTCTCCGATATATTTAATCTCTTGATGTTAAAAACCTAATCGAGCGTTCGATTGCGTCTTTGGAATTTCCCCAATCCTCATCGGAATTTGAGCTGCGGTAATCATACATTTTGCAAAAGTGCGAAATATCGCCGTAAAGAGTTTCGAGATAATTTTTTGCAAGGCAAAACAGCGCTTTTTCAAATTCGTTGCCAAGGCGCTTGTTTTTTGCAAAGTATTTTTCGCTAAATTCGAGCAAAAGGTCGCAGTGCGGCAGGCAGATATATTCCTGCTCGGAAAAGAGTTTTGCAAAATCACGCTGCTGATACATTTCAAAAAAAGTGTGCAAAAGCCGTTCCATACCCCAGTCGATTTTTGAGCAGACAAAGCACGATTCGTTTATGTCGCTTAAATATTTTTTCTTTGTATTTTTGGTTTCAAACAGTTTTTTTCTTTCAAAAAGAGTGGTTTTGCATTGGTCGATGTGCGTTTGCAGCATAAGTGCCAGCGAAAGGCGGTTTTTTTGCTTTAGCATACAGTGAAAATGCGTGTTGCAAAAGCCGAGTTTGTTGGTTTCAATGCGCACATCGGGCTCCATCATCGCCGCACCCATTATATATTCAACGGTGCGTGCTTCAAGCAAATCTCTCATTCGGCATATGGGGCAGCCGCTTTTCGGCTCAAAAACCTCGCTTATCGGTATTGTAAGCAGACTTTCTCTCATAAATATTATTTCCTTTTTTAAGCAAGATATTGTGTTTGCTGTTAAAAAATTGCCGATATGCACGGAGCAAATGTTTGATTTGCGAATGTGCAAGGCAATAAGAATAAATTTATTATACCACGGGATTTTTTAATTGTAAACCTAAAGGTTAAATATTTGACTTATCTTTAAAACTGTGTTACAATAAATCAGTATGTATTTTTCTTGCAAAAATAATGCACTTAGCCGTATTTGCGTCTGTATGGCGGCAGATAATACAGATGGTTTTTGATTTAAAATCGGCAAGCAGTGCTGCTGCGATTTAAATATCAACAAAAGAGGGTTTGCAAAATTTATGACAAAAACAAAAATTTCCGCAATAATTTGTTTTGCCGTGTTTATAATCGGAGCGATTGTCGGCGTTTATTTGCCGAGCGCCGATAATCTTGCGGCAAAATCAAAGGGCTTAAAAACAACAGAAATCTTAATCGGCGAAATGAACGAAAATCAAAGCGGCGATATGTATATTTACACGCTTGCGACAAACTCGAATTATGTCGGGCAGGTTAAATTTTCCGGCTCATTTGAAAATATAGATAACGCCTGCGTTGTGTATGAATCAAACACAAAAGAGCAGCTGCTTGATGAGAAAAGCGCAAAAAGCGCAAGCGTTTCGCTTAAAGGCGGCAGTGCGTATATCAATGTTGATTCGGATTCGCCTTATTTGCATATTGCACTGAAATTTAACGGTGATTTTGAAATAACATCTTCAAAGCTTAACCCGACAGAGCTTGTTTTCAGCTTTACAAGCATATTCATCTGCTCGTGCGGTATGCTTCTTTTAGCGTGCATTGTTTTGCTTCTTACGCTTTTGCGTGGGTCTTTTTCGGGCTATGCCGAAATTGCGGGCAAATACAAACATCTTATTTCAAATTTGATTACAAGAGATTTAAAGGTAAAATATCGCCGCAGTATGCTCGGCTTTTTGTGGAGCATTTTAAACCCTTTGCTTATGGCGCTTGTAATCAATGCGGTTTTTCAAAACCTTTTCAGATTCGATATTGATTATTTTATCGTATATTATCTTACCGGCTCGCTTATTTTCAATTTTATGACGGAAGCTACGACAAATTCGCTTGTTTCGGTATTGGGTGCGGCTTCGCTAATAAAAAAAGTGTATATACCCAAATATATTTTTCCGCTTGAAAAATGCCTTTTTGCATTTGTTAATATGCTGTTTTCTTCGGTGGCGGTTATTATTGTGATTTTTATTCAGCGTATGCCGCTGCATTTGACGGCACTGCTGTTTTTCTTCCCCATGATTTGCGCACTTGTTTTCAGTATAGGGCTGAGCCTTATACTTTCGTCGGTTAATGTGTTTTTCAGAGATATCGGACATTTGTATTCCGTTTGGATAACCGCATGGATGTATCTTACGCCTATTATTTATCCGGCAAGCATTCTTCCCGACAGCCTTATGACCGTTATGCGATTAAACCCGATGTATTATTACGTTTCATATTTCCGTGATGTTGTAATGTACGGCGTTGTGCCTGATGTGCAAACACATCTTATATGCGTTATTTATGCGCTTTTGTTCCTTGTTTTCGGTCTGATTGTGTTCAAAAAGCAACAGGATAAGTTTATTCTTTATATCTGAGAGGTGTGACGGAAAATGGCTAAGGTGATTGAAGTTAAAGATGTGACAATGCGCTTTAATATGTCGAAAGAGCGTGTTGACAGCATGAAAGAATATTTTATAAAGCTGATGAAGCACCAGTTGAATTTTGAAGAATTTATTGCATTGAAAAATGTCAGCCTTTCGATTGAAAAAGGTGAGGTTGTCGGAATTGTCGGGCTGAACGGTTCGGGAAAGAGCACGCTTTTAAAGGTTATTTCGGGGATTTTGCGCCCCTCGCAGGGCAGCGCTTCGATAAAGGGCACGATTTCTCCCTTGATTGAGCTTGGCGCCGGCTTTGATTATGATTTGACGGCAAGGGAAAATGTTTTTTTAAACGGCTCTGTTTTGGGTTTTTCAAAGCAGACAATGCAGGAAAAAATGGACGAAATAATCGATTTTGCCGAATTGCGTGATTTTATGGACGTGGCGATTAAAAATTACAGCTCGGGTATGGTTGCAAGGCTGGGATTTTCGATTGCGACAATAACCCGCCCCGATATTCTTATTGTTGATGAGATTCTTGCCGTGGGTGATTTTCTGTTTCAGCAAAAATGTGAGCAGAGAATATCCGAAATGATGAGCGGCGGCACAACGGTTATTATCGTATCGCATTCTATCGAACAAATCGAAAGGCTTTGTTCAAGAGTTATATGGCTTGAAAAGGGCGTTGTTAAAATGGACGGAAAAACCGCCGAAATTTGTGAGCTTTACAAAAACACGACCGCACGCTGAAAGCCTTGCATTTTGTGCGGCAATTTTGAAAGCAAGTGAAATGAAAGGCGGCTGATTTGTATGAATAAAAAACAAAATTGCGATAAAAACGGCGGCAAAGCCGATAATGGCAAAAAGCAAAACAAATCGGCTTTGTGGGTTGCACTGCGTTGCTCGGTTTTAGGCAAATTTGCGGCTTCGCTTTGGCATGAGGGCGTCAGAGGTACGCTTTTAAAGCTGAAAAATCGCAAAAGCGCCAAGAGCAAAATGCGGATTATGAATCGTGATTACTATATTTCAAACGCAACTCGCAAAATGCAGGAAAACACGAAATTTGCCGAAAGCATCACCTTCAGCGTGCTTGTGCCCCTTTATAATACGCCGAAAAAATATCTTTGCGCCATGATAGAATCGGTGATAGCGCAAACCTACAAAAATTGGGAGCTTTGCCTTGCCGACGGAAGCGACGCAGAGCATGAATATGTCGGAAAAATCGTTATGGAATATTGCCAAAACGACAAGCGCATTATCTATAAACATCTTGAAAAAAACAACGGAATTTCGGAGAATACAAACGAATGCATAAAGCTTGCAAGCGGCGAATATATTGCGCTTTTCGACCATGACGATATTCTTCACCCAAGTGCGCTTTTCGAGGTCGCAAACGTTATCGAAAAACAGCACGCCGACTATATATATACAGATGAAAACACGTTTTCCGAAAGCCCGCATGATGCGTATAATCCGCATTTTAAGCCGGATTTTTCGCCCGATACACTGCGCAGTTACAACTACATTTGCCATTTCAGCGTGTTTTCGAGAAAATTGCTTGACAGCGTTGGGTATTTCAATAAAGAATATGATGGCAGTCAGGATTATGACCTTATTCTCAGGCTGACCGAAAAGGCAAAAAACATCGTTCATATCCCGAAAATTTTATATTATTGGCGAGCACATAAAAATTCGGTCGCCGGTGGTGTTGCGGCAAAGCCTTATACCGTTTCGGCGGCGAAAAAAGCGCTTAAAGCTCATCTTGAAAGAACAGGGCTTGACGGCGAGGTTCTTGACTCAAAGGTTTTAACGACTTATCGCATAAAGTATGAAATTAAAGCAAATCCGTTAATTTCGATTATTATTCCGACAAAAGACCATATTGACGATTTGAAAAAATGCCTTGATTCGATATATTCAAAATCAACCTATGAAAATTTTGAAATAATTATTGTTGAAAACAACAGCACCGAGTGCGCTGCATTTGAGTATTACGAACAACTGAAATCGCTGCATGATAATTTGCGTGTTGTGATTTGGGAGGATAAATTTAATTATTCGGCAATAAACAATTTCGGCGCAAAATATGCAAACGGCGAATACGTTTTGCTGCTTAATAATGATGTTGAGGTTATCACTCCGAATTGGCTTGAAGAAATGCTGATGTTTGCACAGCGCAGCGATGTGGGTGCGGCAGGAGCAATGCTTTATTATCCGGACAAAACCATTCAGCACGCCGGCGTGATTTTGGGCATAGGCGGCGTTGCAGGTCATTCACACAAGTATTTTGACGCTAATGCCGACGGCTATTTCGCACGGGCGACAATCGCTCAGAATCTCAGTGCGTGCACGGCGGCGTGCCTTATGATACGCAAGGCGGTTTTTGAGGAAATCGGCGGACTTGACGAGGGCTATTCGGTTGCTTTTAATGATGTCGATTTGTGCATGGCTATAAGAAAAAAAGGCTATTTGATTGTGTTTACACCGTATTCGGCGCTTTATCATTATGAGTCGAAATCCAGAGGCTCGGAAGATACGCCCGAAAAGCAAAGGCGCTTTGCAAGCGAGGTGGAAAGGTTTAAATCAAAATGGCAAGCCGAGCTTGATAAGGGCGACCCATATTATAATCCGAATTTGACCCTTGTTAAAGAAGATTTTTCATTTAAATAAACATAAAGGAAGTGCTGATTGTGAATACAGAGGGTTTATTACAGTCGTTATATAACGGAAAGTATACAAAAACTTTTGCCAAGCTGTATGGCGGCAAGGCGAAAAATGCGCCGGAAAGATACCGTGAGCTGATTGGCGGTTTTGTCGAAAATTTCGGTAAGAGCAACGGTTTGCGGCTGTTTTCTTCACCGGGCAGAACGGAAATCGGTGGAAATCACACAGATCATCAGTGCGGCAATGTGCTTGCGGCAAGCGTTGATCTTGACATAATTGCAGTTTGCGCCGAAAACGGTACAAATAAAATCCGTGTTAAATCCAAAGGATTTGAATGCGATGAAATTGACCTTGACGATTTGAGCGTGCACGAAAACGAAGTCAACACTTCTGCCGCACTTATCAGAGGAATTGCGGCAAGGTTTTCGCAAATGGGCTGTAAAGTTCACGGCTTTGACGCATATACCGTATCAAACGTTTTGAAAGGCTCGGGGCTTTCGTCCTCGGCGGCGTTTGAGGTTTTGATAGGTCAAATTATAAACTCAATGTTTTTCGATAATTCGCTTGACGCAATAGCGATTGCGCAAATCGGACAATATGCGGAAAATGTTTATTTCGGCAAGCCTTGCGGATTGATGGATCAAATGGCGTGTGCAGTCGGCGGAGTTATTGCGATTGATTTTTTTGATGTAAAAAATCCGCAGGTGCACAAAACGCAAATAGATTTAGGCGCTTTCGGCTATGCGCTTTGCATTATCGACAGCGGCGCCGACCATGCCGACTTGACGGACGAATACGCCGCAATCGGAGAAGAAATGAAAAGCGTTGCGAGATTTTTCGGGCAAAGCGTTCTTTCACGCTGCACAAAGAGCCGGCTTATCGAAAACAGCCTTGATGTGAGAAAAAACTGCGGCGACAGGGCTTTTTTGCGTGCAATTCACTTTTTTGACGATAACGAGCGAGTAAAGCACCAGCTTGATATCATAGAACAGGGCAGGTTTGAAGATTTTCTTGAAACGGTGAACGAATCGGGTCGGTCATCTTTTATGAATTTGCAAAATGTCTATACCCAAAAAGATTCAAGGTCGCAATCGGTCGCTTGCGTGCTTGCGATATGTGCCGATTTTTTAAAGCACAGAGGCGCTTGCAGGGTTCACGGCGGCGGATTTGCGGGCACTGTTCAGGCGTTTGTTCCGCTTGATATGCTTTGCGAATTTGAAAATGTGATAAATAATGCTTTGGGTGACGGCATGTGTCATGTTTTGAGCATAAGACCGGTAGGTGTGATTGAGATATGATATATACATTTACGGCAAGCCCCTGTCTGGATTATTATGTATCGACCGACGCACCGCTTGATATCGGCAAAACAAACCGTGCCGATTCGGCGTATATCAGAGCCGGGGGAAAGGGAGCGAACGTTTCGCTTGCACTAAAAAAATTCGGGTGCGACTTTGTGTTGACCGTGCTTGCCGCAGGCGGCGAAAACGGCGAGAGAATTATACGTGAATTTGCCGACAAAGGGCTTGAATGCAAGGCGTTTGAAGCTGTCGGGGAATCGAGAATCAACATAAAAATCAATGCAGGACATACAGAAACCGAGATGAACGCCGCCAGTGCCGCAATTTCCGAAGATGTGCAAAGTGAGATTATCGAATTTTTTTCAAAAGCAAAGTGTGATGATGTGATTGTTCTTGCCGGAAGTATTCCGCCGACAGTAAACGAGGACTTTTATGCGAGAATAATTGAAGCGACCGAATGCAAAAATGTTGCTGTTGATTGCACCGGCAACGCCTTGAAATGCGCCTTGAAAAGCAAGGCGTGGCTTGTAAAACCCAATATTGATGAGCTTTGCGAGTTTTTCGGCAAGCCAATCGGTTGGAAAGATTTGCCTGAGTATGCAAGGAAAGTGTGCGCAAACGGTGCACAATATGCACTGGTTTCGGCAGGCAAGGACGGAGCGGTGCTTGCAAGCGCCGACAGAGTTTGGGCGGCAAAAGCCCCTAAGGGCGTGCCTGTCAGTTCCACGGGTGCGGGCGATACAATGCTTGCGGCTTTTATATATTGGCAAAAAACGGAAAACGCCGACATAAAAACTGCTTTCAAAAACGCTGTTGCGGCAGGATCGGTTAGGACGTTTTCAGGCGATTTTCCCGAAAAAAGCGAGGTTTTGGCGCTTGCCGGAAAAATTACCGTTAAGGAGCTTTTTTGATGAAAAAGAAAATATATATTGATGATTTTACGAATGATGATGTTGAATATATCTGCGATGTGCTTTATCAAATCGGAATAAAAACGGCTGATTGCAACGTTTCGGGCGGCTATGTTCTTGTAAATACAAATCTTGATGATGATGTTATAGACGACGCTGTTTTTGACGCAGGGCTTGATTGCGAAGGTATTGAGAATATTGAATAAAAATTAACGCTCCGTATGCTTAAAGTGCACGGAGCGCTTTTAGAAAAACACGCCGCATTGCAAAGCTTTTTGCGGCAATTAAGTGTATTTTAAGGTTTGCGCTGTAAAATATACACAAAACTAAAAGCAAAAATTTGTGTAGTAATAACGAAAATGAAAATGCGCAAATATTTTTTGTTGCATTTTGATGTTTCAAAACGTATTACTTATGTGGGAGGTGCCCGACAACTGAAATGAGCTTGGAAACTTTGAAAAAGAAAGATTGCGTTGAAAGCATTGTTTCAAAATATTCGGACACCGTATATAAGCTGGCGTTTGCGAGAATGCGCAACAAGCAGGACGCCGATGATGTGTTTCAAGAGGTGTTTTTAAGTTATATAAAAAACGCACCCGAATTTGACAGCGACGAGCATGAAAAAGCGTGGTTTATCAGAGTGACGTTAAACTGCTGTAAAGATATTTGGCGCAGCAGTCAGCGGTGTGATGACATTCCGTTGCAGGAGTGTGAAGATGTTTGTGCGCAAGATGCAGATGAAAAACGCCTTGAATTTGCGCTTGCACAGCTTGATGTTGCCGACAGATCACTGATTCACCTTTATTATTATGAGGGATACAGCTGCAAGGACTTGGCACAAATGCTCGGAAAAAGCAGCGCCGCTGTGCGAATGCGCCTTTCAAGAGTGCGCAAGGTTTTGAAAAAATATATTGAGGAGGACAGCGAAGATGCTTAAAGAGCTATATAACAAATCAATTGATAAACACAGCCCTGATATTGAGCTTCTTGAAAGCACTAAAAATGCAATGTACAGTGCGATTTTAGCATCCGATTCAATAACAGATAAAGCGTGCGCCGACATTGAAAACGGCGCCGGAATTACTTTGAAAAAGGTATTTAACCACAAAAGGCTTGCGGCTTGCTGTGCGGCATTTGCGCTTGTTGTTTCCGTATCGGCAGTATGCACGGTTGTTTTTAAACATGACGCAAAAAAGCCCGAGCAAGACCCGTTTGCTTCAAGCGACAACCTTGCGTTTGAGGGCAATTCGCCAAACGACGGCAAAGAACCCTCGCAGTATATTTCCTCGGAAACAAGCTTTGATATGCCGCAAATGACAAGCCGAACCGACAGCACAAATACTTTGGCTGTGACAACAGTGCCCGATACGGCAAGTGAGCCTTTGCAGACCCAACCTGCGCAGACAAGCGCACCGGCGGCACAGCAAACCGATACGACAAGCTTGTTGCAGGTGCAAATTGCCACCACAACGACCGCAAATGTCCAAATTGAGCCGACAAAGCCGTTTGACGGTGATTTTGGATATTACGACCCACAGTATGACCCTGCGTTTAAAGATGAATTTAATCCTAATATGGGTGAAGAATTTCTTTTTGAATATGACAATATATACTATTATTTCGATTGCTTTAAAAGCGACAGAGTAATGCTGGAAATTGACGGTCAAAACAATTCGCTGCGCAAAGCTATTGATGAAAATTTGATTGAACCTTATGAATTGCTGGAGTTTGACGGCTTTATCTGCAAGGGCTATTATAATGATGAGCATGGCGAAAAGCCTATCGATATACACCCGAACGGTGAGGAACATTTGCGGGAATCGGGCGGATTTATGAATTATGAAAACGACTGCGAGATACATTCCGAAAGAGAATGGGAAGATTATAGGCAAGGCGATACAGAACCGATTCGCTGAGGTTGAACCCCGAACGTTCGCCGCTTATGGTTCTGTTTGATAATATGCAGTGAAAGGAGGGGCTTTAATGGCTATAAGCACTTTCAAAAGATACGAAAAAAAGTACAGAGTTACAGACAAACAGCTTGAAGAAATGATGCCGATAATTCTTGAATATATGAATTTTGATAAGTACTGCATAGGCAAGACGGAATACGGCGTTTATAATGTGTATTTTGATACGCAGGATTCATATTTGATTCGTGAATCGCTTCAAAAGCCGAAGTATAAAGAAAAAATTCGCCTAAGGACATATTGTTCGCCGGCAAGCGACGATGACATTTGCTTTCTTGAATTGAAGAAAAAGTGCGAAAAAATCGTGTTTAAAAGGCGAATAACCACAACGCTTGCGCAGGCGGAGAATTTTCTCAGTACAGGGGCACGACCTGATTTTGACGAAAAGGACTATATCAACAACCAAGTTTTTGCGGAAATTTGCGCATTTATGAAAATGTATTCTATAATGCCGTCACAGTATATCAGCTATAAGCGCTTTGCGTTTTTCGGCAAGGAAGATTCGAGCTTTAGGATGACCTTTGACCGTGATATTACGGTAAGAAGCAATGATTTGTCATTGCGCTGCGGAAATTACGGCGAAAAACTTCTAAGCGAGCACGAGCGGCTGCTTGAAATTAAAATCAACGGGGCTATGCCGATGTGGCTGGCATCATTGCTTTCGCAAAATGGCATTTTTACAACCAGCTTTTCCAAATACGGAACGGCTTACAGCAATAAAATCAAGGAGGATTTGCGCTTGGCAAGAAGCAAAGCCAAGCCGGAGCAAATATCGGACAAGGGCTTTAAATATGCGGTTTGAAGAATTTTCGATATTTGCGCTAAAGAAAAATTATGCTTACAATTTTTGACACACCCTTTATCAACGTTATAACCGATTCGCAAGCCACAGGGCTTACCTTGGGACAAATTCTCGCCTGCATAGCAACGGCGTTTGCAATCGGCTTTGCAATCAGCATTGTTTACATATTGACGCACAAAAAAACAGGTTACAACGCAAGCTACATCTGGACGGTGCTGTTTCTTCCGCCGATTGTCGCTTTGATGATTTTGGTTGTAGGCGATAACACCGGAGCCGCCCTCGGCACGGTCGGCGTATTCTCGCTTGTTCGATTCAGAAGCGTGCCCGGCGACCCGAAAGATATTGCATATCTGTTCTTTGCACTTGCTTCGGGTCTTGTATGCGGAATGGGATATCTGTTTTATGCGGCTGTATTCGGTGTTTTGATGTGCGCTGTGATTTGCATTATCTCTTTTGCAAGATACGGAGAACCGAAAACCGCACATATGGTTTTAAAGGTCACCGTTCCCGAGAACATGAATTATCGGGGCAGATTTGACGAAGTTCTTGACAAATATTCGCTTTCGTGGCACTTTCATCGAGTAAAGACCGTCGATTTCGGTTCGCTTTTTGAAGTTGTTTATTATGTTGAGCTGAAAAACGATATCGACGAAAAGGCGTTTCTTGACGAAATTCGCACACTCAACGGCAATCTTACCGTGGTTTTGATTGTCAGAGAGTTTGATGACAAGGTTTATGAACGCTGAAAATTAACCCTTATGCTTTTATCCTAATCACTGCCTCGGCGGGCGTTGAGCTGCAACCTCGTCCGCCGAGGCCCCCCAATATGCTTTTTCTCCTATCAAAAATATTTTACAAAAAAGGCGCAGTCCGTTAGCTTGTAAACGGATCTGCGCCCTTTTTGTATTTAACAGAGTTATTCGCCGAGAGCTTTTTGCTGCAAAAGCATTAGCTCCGAAATGCCTTTTTCGGCAAGGCTTATAAGTTTATTCAGCTCATCTTGGCTGAAAGCCTTGCCCTCGCCCGTGCCTTGAAGCTCAATAAATTCGCCGCATTCATTCATCACGATATTCATATCCACATCGGCGCTTGAATCTTCAATATAGCATAAATCCAAAATCGGAACATTGCCGCTTATGCCGACGGAAACCGCCGCAATACTGTGGATAAGCGGATTTTTTTCGATAAAGCCTTGGCTAAGCCATTTTTTTACGCCGAGCGCAAGAGCAACATATGCGCCGGTAATCGAAGCGGTTCTTGTTCCGCCGTCGGCGCTGAGCACGTCGCAGTCTATCCATATAGTTTTTTCGCCGAGAATGTCAAAATCAAGCGCTTGCCGCAAGCTTCTGCCGATAAGCCGTTTGATTTCGGTTGAGCGACCGTCGGGGCGTGCGCTTTCACGCTTTTTTCGGGTAAGCGTTGAGGAGGGCAGCATTGAATATTCCGCAGTAAGCCAGCCCTTGCCCGTGCCTTCGAGAAACGGCATGGTTTTGTTTTCAAGCATGGCTGTACACAAAACCCTTGTTTTTCCCCAGTTGATTAACACCGAGCCGCCGCTCGTTTGCGTAAAATCGGGAATAATTTCCACATTTCGCAATTCATCTTGCCCACGGTTGTCGATTCTCATTTTACAGCACTCGCTTTCTTTGTATATTTTTTTGCAAACTCAATAAATTTTTCGCCGAAAAATTCAGTCGGTTCAAAGGTCATTTGCGATTTTATCAGGCACGGACCGGCAAACTGGGAAAAATCCCACGCCAAAAAGCCAAGCTCGTTTTTTTCAATAAAGGAAAAGAGCTTTTCAAAAAACATATCGCAATTGATTTTGCTGGGCGCTTCATGCGGGACAACGTCATCACCGTAATGCCCAAATTCGCCGATGATAACCGGATATTTTTCAGCAGCGCAACCTACGGTTTTTTCCCAGTCGGTATCTTTCCATGGGTAAATGTGCGAGTCGATTATAATGCCGTTGCCGCAGGTGTCTTTAATTGCAAAATCGTTTGTCCACGGGCGCAGGTCATAAGCCCAGTCTGTTCCGCCGATAACGCAAATGTTTTTTGCATTGCAGCTTCGCACGGTATCAAGCAAGGTTTTCATGCCGACTGTATCGTAAATTTTGTCGCCGATGTTGAGTTTGCCGCCGAACATCAGCGTTTGAGCATCAACATCACGTGGCTCGTTAAATAGTCCGAACAGGACGTTTTCGCTGTTTTTGAACATTTCGGCGGCACTTTGCCAAAACCTTATGCTGCTTTCATCGGGCATAGGATTTTTAAAACCGCCGAGCTTTTCGCCCTCGCCGCTGCCGTGCAAATCAAGAATGATATATGAACGGTGCTTAGCGCAAAGCGAAACAATTCGCTTTACACGGTTTTGATACGAAAGTGCGCTAAAGCCATAGCGCTTTTGCTCGGTCGTTTCGCCAAACCATGCGCTTGAAGAAAGCGGCAGTCGGATAACGTTGCAGTTCCAATGGGTTAAAGCGTGCTCAATGCATTTTTCGAGCCTTGAGGAGCGCAAAATCGACCATTCGAGGAAAGAGCAGTTTACGCCGCAAAGAGTAACGGGCATTTCGTTTTTGTCATAAATTTTATTGCCTTTGGTATGAAGTGTCATTATAGATTTTATCATCCCTTTAAATATGTTTGATATGCTTTCGGCTGAGTTTAAAAATTAACCGAGCAAACTTTTCCAAATCGGATAGTATGCCGACATTGCATCGCCGCCGAAGATTGAACTTTGAGCTGAAAAGTTGGCAATCATTGCCGAATCTTTTGCGTTTATCGACAAATCTTCGCCGACATCAGACGCAAGCATTGCAAGAGCATTGTCGGTTTCCGATAAAATCGCTGTTTCGCCGCTTGCCGTAATGGCACTGTATTTTGCAATCAAAGCGGCATCTTTGGCATCTACCGAATGGTCAAGATTTGCATCGCCTCGCATTGCAATCTTGAAATTAAAATCACCTAAGCTCAGCGGATTCAAAGCTTCATCAAAAAGAACGCCGGAAAAGAACATAAAATCGGCAGAAGGATTAAGCGTAATGCCGATAATGCTACCGACTTCAGAGCAAAGCTTGGCAAAGCAGGTTACATCAAAGGTACAGCCACCGCTAAAGTTGTTGGTGGGAGTAAGGGTTCTATATGTTCCCCAATACAGGTCAAAAGGCGATACGGAAGTGTCGCCCGATTGGGCATATTGGGTATCAAGCGAGCCGCAACCGTCAACGCCGAAGCTTATCATTTGGCTGATATCAAAGCTGTTATGCATTGATGTGTCTAAATTTAGGTCAAGGCGAACAGAACTTGTTAAAGCGGTTGTGTCATCTGCAAGATACATATTGTCATATTGCGATGTATTTGTTACATCAAGCGAACCTATATAGACAAGCCCGTTAGAGTATTCAACGTTATAATCACCGCTTGCAGACGAAACTTCGGGAGAAAGACGAGCGTTAACGGTATCATACCACACAATATTGTAGATATCGCCGATTTGAGCGTTTTCGGGCAGGGTAAATGTCATCTCATAAAGAGTTGTCGGTGTGTCAATTTGGGTTTCGCCGCAGTAGCCGCCTACGCCAAAGCAGTCAAAATCATTTGAATATGTCGGTTTGATTTTGTAATTTACGCTTGATATGTCAGATTCGGAAATATCAAGACTGCCGCCTTGTGCGCTGACGTTGCCGATATCAAGCGAACCGCTTTCGGTATCAATATCGCCGAAAGCTATATAAGCGCTGTCAAAGCTGATAACGCCTTGCGTTGCGCCGAAAACCCTCACCGGAACTGTAACTTTACAGTCGTTTTCGGCAAGTTCTTCGCAGCTGACGCACACTTTGCCGATAGATAATGTGACCGTTGCGGATTGCGTGCTTACCGCCGCAGGACTAATCGACGAAAATGCGCACAGCATTATTGCCGCCGAAGACACAGCAGCGATTGATTTTGTGAAAACTGATTTCATAAAATGACCGATATGCCTTTCATATATTTTTTATGCTGCGCAAAACCCGAAAAAGGTCTTGCGCAGCATAAGCGTTAAAGCGAAAAATTAGTTGCCGAGATTAACAATGCTGCTCCAAGTGGTGTAATATGCTTTTGAAGCGGGGATTTTTGAATCAACTGTTGTTCTGATTGCCGCAAACTGGGCAATTGCAGCGGCGTCCTTAGCGTCAATGCCGGTATCGCCGTTTGCGTTTGCAACAAATTTTGCAAGCTTGTCGTTGCTTTCGCTGATTGTAGGTTCGGTAGATGATGTTGAAGATTCTGCCGTGTATTTCGCAACGGCTGCGGCATCCTTTGCATCAATAGTGTGATCAAGGTTTGCGTCGCCACGCTGTGCGATTTGGCAAGTGCCCGATTTGAGCGGGAATGCATTCATAGACTCATCATAGAGAACACCTTCGAGAAGCTCGGGATTCTTCGCAAACGTGAGTGCTTCCGAACCGGAAAGGTTAAGCGCTGTGTTGATTGCTTCGTATACGGCATTAATGCTGTTCTCATCTGACGAGTTGAACTGATAAGCAAGAATGAAGTCGGTCGTTGTGGCTATATCGGCAGAGTTATATGCATACCAATATGCGTCAAACGGTGAAATTCCGCTGTCACCTGTTTGGGTTAATCTCACATCGTATGATGATGAACCTGTTGAAACAGGCGATTCGGCAAAGAGAAGCGTACTGCCTGCGTACATACTTCTTTGAATATAGCTGCTGATGTTGATGGGAACAACCGTGGGTGCGGCGTTTTCTTCATTGTAGATGTAAAGGTTGAGAACAAATTCGTCGGTTTCGTTATTTGCAAATGTCGAAGTGTCATCGGCAAAGTAGATGCCGCCGTCAAAGACTTCCAAAGCTTCAATTCCGAGAGAAATGCTTGTTGTTACACTCGGAGAAGGCGTTGTTGTTGCCGCCGAGCCGCTGCCGACAGTGATTGTGCCGTCGTAAGTGTCGTATTCGACTTCCTTAAAATTATCATCGGCAATCAAGGAATTATCCTTGATTGTAACGGGGATAACCGTGCCGGGAGCTTCCGTGCCCAAAAGGTTTACCGTGATAACCGCTACAACGCCGTTATCGGTGAGTTCATCATAACCTGTGATTACGTTGAAGCCGAGTTCTTGCTGTTTCAACTTACCTGTTGAGAAAGTTGTGAGAATCTCATCGGCATAATCTGTCAAGAGAATATCGCCTGCTACTGCGGACTTAAATGTATATCCCTCGGGAAGTTCAAGCCAAATTTCAATACACGAGAAACCGCTGGGGATGTTATTGCCGATGGAGAATTCAAATGTTGCGGTTGTTGCGCCTTGTTCAACCGTTACGGGCGATATGCTAAAGTAAGGAGCATCGCCTGTGGGAATAAATGTTGTAGTAGTCGTTGTTGTAGTTGTTGTGGTTGTTGTAGTAGTTGTGGTTGTCGTGGTGGTAGTAGTTGTTGTGGTTGTTGTAGTTGTAGTAGTTGTCGTTGTTGTTTCGTCATCGGGGAGAATCTCGATATAGCCGTCCTCATATGTTACATAGTCAATCAAATTCTGGCTTCTCTCGTTAAACAATTCGCAGCATGCTCCATCATCTCCGCCGTAAGGCTCTTTGATGA
>CAZBAI010000019.1:0-25374 GCA_964490175.1 uncultured Oscillospiraceae bacterium
CAACATTAAAGCCCACGGCACTTGCCATAAGTTTTTGCATTTCGGTCATTTTAACTCTCATCGTCATCTTCATATCTGCCACACTTTCGGCAAATTTCCTGTGCGGCATCCCAATCATCGACTTTATCGCCCTCAAGCAGTATATCGTCTGTGGCAATATTGCATAGTTCCCAGCAATAGCCCTCCTCAATTTCTTTTTCAAGCAAAGGGCAATAATGCTTTTTACTTACTATTTCCGGCATATTTCATAACCTCCTCATAAAGTGTTTTGCCGCCCTCGTCAAGCCATCCAACCGAGGTAAGCATACCGTCATTGTCAAGCACGGCGTAACCGTTTTTTGAATAAAAGGCGTATTGTGTGCCTTTTCGTTGTTTCAATGCAAATACGGCTTTGTCAATAAAGGTTTGTGCTGTTTCTAACGTAATGCCTCGCTTTTCCATATCCGCAAAAGCGTGTGTGTTACAGTTGACAATAGCACGCCCTTTTGGCGCAACCGTCACCGTGCCTTTGGCTCTTATTACATTTGTTTCCCGTAAAGTTTTAGCCGCCTTGTTGGCGTTGTAAAACTGTTTGTTACTGTTCGGGTTATTGCTTTTATATCGATAATAGCCGGAAAGATCATTGTAAGCATCCGGGTTATCGTATTTAAGCGCTTGAAAATCGGCAATAGAGCGAGGTGCATCTTTGCCAAGTACCGATCTGTACCTTTGGAGCTGCTCTTTGTCTGCCGTATAATTATAGCGTTTTTTCCGTTCTTTATCAACGGTGCCTACGCCGTATTTGGCATCTTGCATCTCTTTCCATTGCTGATATGTTGTATCGCTCGGTACTTGATACCCTTTACCCGTTTTGGCATCTCTTGCAAAGCGTGTACCAAGCCCCTCCATATCCTCCTCGTATGGTGCTATGGTGCAACGGCATCGTGGGTGGAATAGTGGGGCGGTTGAGCCGGGGCTGTATTCACTCATCTTAAACACCTTTTTATCCATATCAGCGCAAACATTGCAGGTTTCGGTGTCAAGCCCCGCAATGATTTGATATTGTTCAACGCCCAATTCATCGAAACAGTCCTTTGCGGCTACCTCTGCAAAGTGGGCGCTTTCGGTCATTACCACTCGACCTGCGTTTGATTTTGAAACATTAAAGCGTTTACAAAATCTCTCTATTCCAACGAATAATATTGATTCAAACCGTAGCAACGCATCTGTACTTTGCTTTCAAGGAGTAAACTAAATACTGCACCGACGGAAATAATGACGGCGAACGGATTTATGTTACGGTAGACAAAAATATCAAAAAACAGCTTTGGATTTTTTTCTTCCAAAGCTGTTTTGTTTTTATTTATCGAGAAAACTAAAGAAGTTGAATGCTTGAAGCAAAATGGTTGCAAGCAAAATCGGTGCTACATATTTTATCATGACAACATAAAGCTTTTGCCGTGCAAACTTTTTGTTTTCGCCCGATTTTACTTCATCTATAACGGATTTCGGCTTGCAGCACCAAACCAGTGCACAGGTGAGAAGAGCGACTACCGGCAACATTATGCTGTTTGAAATATAGTCGAGAACATCAAGCAACTGACCGCTCTGACCGTTGGGCAGTTTGATTTCGGCATAGAGTTTGTTATATCCCAAGCATACGGTAATACCGATAACGAGCGACAATGCAAACGAAATAAGCGTTCCGACAGAACGCTTTATGCCGAATTTGTCGATAATGCTCGAAGCAATTGTTTCAAGCAGTGAAATTGATGATGTAAGCGCCGCAAACAGCACAAGAATAAAGAAAAGTGCGCCGATGAGCGAACCTATGCTGCCCATTTGCTCAAACACTGTGGGCAGAGAAATAAACATAAGGCTCGGTCCGGATTTTTCCAAGCCCTCATATCCCTGAAACGCAAACACCGTGGGCACGACGATAAGTCCGGCAAGCAGTGCAACGCCCGTGTCGAATATTTCGATTTGGTTTACAGAGCTTACAAGGTTGTCCTCTTTGCGGCAGTATGAGCCGTATGTGATGAGAATACCCATTGCAATCGAAAGCGAATAGAACAGCTGGCTTGTTGCGTCAAGAAGAATCGTGAAGAATTTTGAAAACGTTAAATCTTTATAAGCCCGTCGATCGCAGTTCGTGTTTCGTTCGTTTCGGCGTCTGTATATGAAAGTGTTAAGGAATAGATCGCAATTCCGATAATCAACACGAAAAGCAGGGGCATAATTATTTTTGAAACCTTTTCAATGCCCTTTTCAACGCCAAGCAAAACTACGACAGCACTAAGTCCCATGAACACCAGAAACCAGAAAATCGGTGAAATATCGGCGTTGATAAAGCTTGAAAAATAATCCGCCGCACCGGTTTGGTAGATGCTCGAAGCCTGACCGAATGCGTATGTGGCGGCGTATTTTGTTACCCAACCGCCGATTACGCAATAATAAGGGAAGATGATTACAGGTACGATTGTCGCCAAAATGCCTAAGAATTTGAACTTTTTATGCATAGTTTCATAGGCACGAAGCGGTGAAAGCCCGGTTTTTCTGCCGATTGCTATTTCGGTTGTCATAAGCGAAAAGCCAAAGGTGAGCGAGAGTATTATATATATAAGAATAAAAAGTCCGCCGCCGTTTTTTGCCGCAAGATAGGGAAACCTCCAAAGATTGCCCAGCCCGATTGCCGAACCTGCCGCGGCAAGAACAAATCCGAGCCTGCCTGTAAAGCTGCCACGCTGTTTTTTCTCCATATAATTAAATTCCTTTCAATACTTTATCGAATAGTTAAAATCGGAGCAAAGCGTGATAAGCTCGCTCAAATCACGTTGCGATGATTGCAACCGTCGCAGACATCTGCGACATGGTTATATTATGTCGATTTGGCACATTTCCATCGTTGTCAGCGCCGCTTTGTGGCTTTTCGGTGTAACGCCGGCACAGCAGCTTGAATCGACCGAAATTGAAGCAAACGGAAAAAGCGCTTTGAGAATAAGCGCATTTGAAACAACGCATATATCGGTGCAAAGCCCTACGATTTCAATATCGTCAAAGCTGTATTTGCCCCATTCGGTATATCCGAAAGAGGATTTGTCGATAATTTCACAGCCCGTCGTATCGAGCATGGGTGAAATTTGCCAACCGAAAGTATCCTTTACACAGTGCACAACAGGCAACTTTTTGCCCTCCGGCGTGTCGAGATAATCACCGTAATGGGTATCTCTTGTGAAAATTACTCTTTCGTTATTATTTTTATATTGCCTTATTTTATCGGCAACCTTGCAGACTATGAGTTGCGCTTCGGGTGTGCCGAGACTGCCGTCTATAAAATCATTTTGCATATCGATGACAATAAGTGTTTTCATATGATTGTTCCTCTTTTTTTGTATATTATCAGTCAAGCAGCTTTTTGGTTGTGTCGATTGCAAACAAAACTTTGTCACACCAGGCGTCAAACGCTGCGTCCTCAACCATATATCGAGGGTGCTTTTTTATATACGAAACCGTTTCTCTGATTCCGATTGCAAAGGGTGTTGCGGCAACAAAATCCGGCACGGCACGCTTTATCTTCGTGTTGTCGAAAATCATCGAGTTTGCCTTGTCGCCGATTAAAGTGCCTTTTAAATCGTGCTCGGTACAGCAATTTAAAAACTCGGAAGAAACGTGCGTTGCTTTCAACTCAACGTCAAGCGCATCGGCAATGGCTTTGTATATTTGGTTCCATGTCAGCGATTCGCTTGAAGTGATGTGGAAAGCTTCGCCGAGTGCGGCGCAATTGCCGACAAGACCTGCCAAGCCTTTTGCAAAGTCACGTGCATGAGTCAATGTCCACAGTGAAGTGCCGTCGCCGTGGATAATAACTCTCTTTCCCTCAAGCATACGTTTGGCAACTTGCCATGAACCTGCGCTTCCGTGCACGCCGAGCGGAATAGAGCGATTGTCATAGGTGTGGCTCGGGCGCACTATTGTTACGGGAAAGCCCGATTCACGGTAAAGTTTCATTAAATATTCTTCACAGGCGATTTTGTCCTGCGCATAGCTCCAATAAGGATTGCAAAGTGCCGTGCCTTCGGTGATATAGGGCGAGGCGACAGGCTTTGAGTAAACCGCCGCCGAGCTTATAAAGATATATTGCCGTGTGCGGTTTTTAAAAAGCCTGTAATCACGTTCAAGCTGGAACGGAACAAATCCGCAAAATTGAATGACTGCGTCAAAGCGAAGGTCGCCGAGGAGAGAAAGAACCGTTCGTTCATCGTTGATGTCGGCTTTGAGAAGTGTGGCGCCGCTCGGAATTTCCTCTTCACGGTTGCCCCTGTTGATGAGAAAAAGTTCGTTGTTCTTCTTTGCAAGCAATTGCGTTACCGACATACTGATAGTGCCTGTTCCGCCGATTATAAGTATTTTCATTATGGGCTGTCCTCCCTTGCGATTTAAAATAAATTCGGTTACAGAACAATCAAAACAAATCCTGCCGCTGTCGGCAGGGAAAAATATCTGCGTTAAGGTTATTAAAATATAAAAGAGCCGAAAGCATTCTTTTGCTTTAAGGTTATTATAACATAAAAGAGCCGAAAGGCGACACCTTAAAACGTAAAAATGTTCTTAAAGCGGTTTGCGTTTAAGCAAACCAAAGAGAATTTATTCTCTGAAAAAGTACGAAGTACTTTTTGCTTTAAGGTTATTATAACATATTGCAAAAAGTATTTCAAGTCATAAAATCTCACTTTAATTATTACAAAATCCTCACAAAATCATAAAAGGTGTGATTTATAATGAATATGTAAAAATACGGTGCTGTGTATATTGTAAACAAAAGCGTTGTGAGGTATGTAATAAAGTGAAAACCAAAGCTGTAATATTTGATATGGACGGTGTTTTGTTCGACACGCAAAAAATATATATCGAAACGTGGGAATATGCCGCAAATGAAATGGGTATCGAGAATATCCACGATGCGGCGTATGACTGTATCGGCAGGAACAGAAATAATATAGAACAATATTTGAAAAACAAATTCGGGCTTGAATTTAATGTTGATGAGTTTTATTCGAGAAAAGACGTGTGGTTTGACAGAATAATATCACATAGGGGTGTGCCGATAAAAAAAGGCGCACGGGAAATTTTAAAATTTCTAAAAGACAGCGACATAAAAACCGCACTTGCCACATCGACAGGTCAAAAGCGTGCTTATTCGCATTTGTATGAAGCGGGTTTGTTTGATATGTTCGATATAAAGGTTACGGGAAATATGGTTGCAAACAGCAAGCCTGCGCCCGATATTTATGCGCTTGCCTGCAAATTGCTCAAAGAAAGCCCGAAAAGCTGCTATGCCGTTGAGGATTCGTATAACGGAATATATTCGGCGTATTCGTGCGGCTTAAAAACCGTTATGGTGCCCGATATGCTAATGCCCAACGAGGAAACCGACAAGCTCTGCACCATGGTGTGTTCATCTCTTTTGGATTTTAAAAAATATCTTAAAGCCGAGTTTGAACAGCACAGGTAATGTGCATATTGAACAAAAAAATCTTACAATTGAGGTTTTGTGCGGTCAAAAAATGCTTTTTTGCAAAATTGCTTGACAATCGTCTTTGCGATGTGGTAAAATGATTTCACCGCTTGTTGTCGGATTTTATAGGTAAAAGTGACCGTAAGGTTCTCCGGCCGCAGCGAGTTTTATATTAAGGAAGGTGCGTTATGTACGCAGTAATCGAAACAGGCGGAAAGCAGTATCAGGTCAATGTCGGCGATATTGTTTTCATCGAAAAGCTCGGCACACAGGCTGAGGAAACAGTAACATTTGACAAGGTTATGGCTATTGGCGGCGATGACGGTATCAAGGTCGGCGCTCCCTATGTTGACGGGGCATCCGTAACCGCAACCGTTGTTAAAAACGGCAAGGCTAAAAAGGTTTACGTTATGACCTATAAGCCCAAAAAAGGCGAGAAGAAGAAAATCGGTCACCGTCAACCCTATACACAGGTCAGAATCGAAGCTATCAACGCATAAGAGCTGATGATTAAAGCGGTTTTTTACAAAAAAAACGGTTTATTCGTCGGATTTGATGTTAGCGGGCACGCAGGCTACGCCGAAAGCGGAAGCGATATTGTGTGCTCTGCGGTGTCATCCGCAGTAATGCTCGGCGCAAATCTCATCACCGAGGGCTTTGGCTTAAAGGCGCAGGTTTCGGAAAGTGATGGTGTTGTTTCGCTACGGTGCGGCGAAAATGCGCACTGCGATGCCGTTTTAGGCACGCTGAAAGAGCATATTGAGCAAATTTCGCTCGAATATAAAGGCACTGTTTCAATTATTATCAAGGAGGAAAAAAATCATGCTTAGAATCAGTATGCAGTTTTTCGCACATAAAAAGGGCGTCGGTTCAACTAAGAACGGTCGTGATTCCGAATCAAAAAGACTTGGCGTAAAGAGAGCTGACGGTCAGTATGTACTTGCCGGCAATATTCTCGTTCGCCAGAGAGGAACACACATTCATGCCGGCGAAAACGTCGGAATCGGTTCTGACGACACATTGTTTGCAAAAGCAGACGGAAGAGTAAAATTTGAGCGCTGGGGTAAAAACCGCAAAAAGGTTTCGGTTTACACAGAGCAGTAAGGTACCTAAAAATCCCAAAGGTTTTCGCTTTTGGGATTTTTCGTTGTTAGGAGCAATGATATGTTTGTAGATAAGGCAAAAATTAAGGTTAAGGCCGGTGACGGCGGCGATGGTGCCGTTTCGTTTCACAGAGAAAAATATGTAGCCGCAGGCGGTCCGGATGGGGGCGACGGCGGCAAGGGCGGAAATGTTATCTTCGTTGTTGACGATAATTTTTCCACGCTTATCGATTTTCGGTATAAAAGAAAATATGTTGCGGAAAACGGTGAAAACGGCGGTTCACGCAACTGCACGGGCAAAAACGGCAGCGACCTTATCGTTAAAGTGCCCAGAGGTACGCTGGTGCGTGACGCTGCCACTGGAAGAATCATCGCAGACCTTTCGTCGGACGAACCTAAAGTAATCGCTAATGGCGGCAGAGGCGGCAAGGGCAACGTTCACTTTGCTTCACCCACACGGCAGGTGCCGAAATTTGCAAAACCCGGATATCCCGGCGAGGAACTTGAAGTAAAGCTTGAGCTGAAATTGCTTGCCGATGTCGGCATTGTGGGATTTCCGAATGTCGGCAAATCAACGCTGATTTCGTCGGTGAGCGCCGCAAAGCCTAAAATCGCAAACTACCACTTCACAACGCTTGCGCCCGTTCTCGGCGTTGTGAGGATTGAAAATGAGCGCTCGTTTGTAATGGCGGATATCCCCGGACTTATCGAGGGCGCAAGCGACGGTGTGGGCTTGGGACATGAGTTTTTGCGCCATGTCGAAAGATGCCGCCTTATTCTGCACGTTGTCGATGTTTCGGGAACAGAGGGCAGAAACCCTATCGACGATTTTGAAATAATCAACCGTGAGCTGGCAAATTTCAGTGCCGAGTTGGCGCAGTGTCCGCAGGTCGTTGCCGTTAATAAGTGCGATATCGCAACGCCGGAGCAGATTGCGGCTTTTAAGGCTTATGCCGAAGAAAAAGGACGCAAGGTTTTTGAAATTTCCGCCGCAACCACAAAGGGCACAATAGCCCTTATACAGGAAATAGAACACGTGCTTGACACATTGCCGCCGATTAAAGAATATCAAGCCGAGCCGCTTTCACCGAAAGAGCTTGACGAAAACGCAGGCAAGGGTCAGCGCTTTGAAATCACCTGCGAGGAGGGCGTTTATTACGTCGAAGCGCCGTGGCTTGATTCTGTCATGCGCACTGTCGATATGGACGACTATTCATCATTGCAGTATTTCCAAAGAGTTCTCAAAAACAGCGGAATTATCGACAGATTGCGTGAAATGGGTATTAACGAGGGCGATACCGTTGATATATTCGGCTTTGAATTTGATTTTGTCAACTGATATTCCCTATATGATTGAGGAGAGATGAAGCCTTGGCGCAAAAGTATGTTTCGGAGTTTGAAGCAAATCAATACAGCCCGCTTGTGCTTGCCTTTTTGGGCGACAGCATTTATGAAAAATGCGTGCGAATGCGCCTTGTGACTTCAACAAGTATGCCTGCCGGCAGGCTTCACAATATTTCCGTAAAAATCGTGTGTGCGGCGTTTCAGTCAAGGGCGGTTTCGGAAATATTGCCTATGCTTTCTGAAAATGAGCTTGCCGTTTTCAAACGTGGCAGAAACGCACACGGAAATACCGTGCCGAAAAGCGCAAATGCGCAGGATTATCGCAAGGCAACCGGGCTTGAAGCGCTCTTCGGTTACCTTTATCTTACGGCGAAAAATGACCGTATCGAAGAGATTTTCGATGTTATATGGAAGTTGTTTGTAAGCAGCTTTGATGAATACAGCTTTAATAATTGATAAGGAGAACCGTTTATGTCAGGACATTCAAAATGGAACAATATCAAGCGCAAAAAGGAAGCAACCGATGCTGCCAAAGCGAAGATATTTACAAAAATAGGAAGAGAAATTATCGTTTGCGTTAAAGAGGGCGGACCCGACCCTAACAACAATTCCAAGTTGAGAGAGCTTATTGCAAAGGCAAAGTCAAATAATGTACCCAATGAAAATATTGAGCGTGTTATAAAAAAAGCCGCCGGTGACGCAAACAAAAACAGCTATGAAAATATGGTATATGAGGGCTACGGTCCGAGCGGTGTTGCGGTAATTGTCGAGTGCTTGACGGATAACAAAAACCGTACCGCCGCCGATGTTCGCCACGCTTTTGATAAATTCGGCGGAAATTTGGGCACGTCCGGCTGTGTTTCGTTTATGTTCAGCCGCAAGGGTATTATTATTCTCGATGCACAAGACGCCGATGAGGACGCCTTGATGGAGGATATTATGGAGCTTGGTGCCGATGACCTTATCGCCGAGGAAGACAGTTTTGAGATTCAATGCGAACCGAACGATGTCGGTGCAATATCGCAGGGTCTAAGCGATAAGGGATATACGGTTCTGTCTGCCGAAGCGGAGATGGTTCCTTCAACATATACAACGCTTACCGATCCGGAAGCTGCCAGAAAAATGTCGATTATGCTTGAGGTTCTTGAAGATAACGATGACGTTCAAAACGTTTGGCACAACTGGGAAAATCCGGGCGAATAAACACTGCCGCAGAGGGCTTTTGATAAAGCTCTTTGCGGTTTTTGCTTAAATTTGTGCAAAAGGCACAAAATTTACAAAAAATTCAAAATATATGATGCTGTGCCGATATATCGCCGAAAAATCAAATCTTTCAGGTGAAAAATCATGTCGCTGTATACAGAATGCGGTGATTTTTTTAAAAAAGTTTATTGCTTTTTCTTGAAAAATGTGGTATAATTCAAAAGATAATAAACGTTTTTCAAGGGAGGCTGCATATGTCTGAAAAAAACGGTAATATGCTTGAAAAGGTCGGTGCGAAAGTTGTTGCCGGTTTCAAAAGCATAGGGGTGTTTTTGAAAAAGATACCTGCCGCACTTAAAGCTTTAACGCAAAATCTCGGTAAAAAAGGCGCAAAGTCTAAGAAAAATAAAACCTCTTCGGCTTCAAAAAAGCGCAAAGGCAAAATCAGATATGACAGGCTCGGTGTTTTGGCTGCCGCCGTAATTGTGCTTATTGTGCTGATTGTTGTTCTTATCAAGACGATTGTTGCAAGCACAAAGGGCAATGATGATGATAAATCCAAGTCCTCTGGCAGTGATAAATCCGTGTCGGATACTGCTTTGGATTCACAAAGTTCGGTCAGCGACACGGCTGTTGCGTATGTTGAATCAAGCATAGCTTACGACCAAGTTAAGTCCGGCAGTCTTATTGATGTAAATGCAAATTATGAGTTTGTTTTTCCGGAAAGCGCAAATCCCTCGCTGATAAGCGTTATGGAAAACAAAAACAGCTCATATGCCGTCAGCAATGCCAATATTTTGCTTGACGCTACGGTAATAAAACAGCTTAACATCATGATGGAAGACTTTTCATCTCAAACGGGTTTGAGCAATGTTGAGCTAAAGCAGGGTTATCGCACTAAGGAATATCAGCAGGAGCTTTATGATTCCGGCACGAGCGTTGTTGCCCCGGGATTTACCGAGCACCATACGGGTCTTGCATTTAATATCAGTATTATCAACGGCGGCGATTATAAAAAATATGATTATAACGATTTGCCGAGCAACGATTATAAATGGATTCTCGATAATTGCGCAAAATACGGTTTTGTGCCCAGATATACTCTTGATAAGGAAACCGTGACCGGCTGCGAAGCCGAAAGCGATCATTTTAGATATGTCGGCGTTCCGCACGCATATTATATGACGCAAAACAACCTTTGCCTTGAGGAATATCTTGAGTTTTTGAAAAATTATACTTTTGATTCGCCCTTGCAGTTCACCTGTGAGTATGATTCAAAAAATTATATTATTTATTATACCGCAGCCAGCGTTGCTGTCGGTGTTTCCGACCAAACCCGTGTGTATATTCCCACAAATGCCGAATATACGGTTTCGGGCGATAATATCGGCGGATTTATTGTAACGGTAACCCGATAATTCCATAAAATTTATATATTTAATATTTTTTAATGAAAGAAAGAAGGACTGAAAATGAGTATCAGACTTGAACTCACAAACTCACCCAAGGCAAAGCCTACGGACGAATCCAATCTCGGATTCGGCAAAATTTTTACCGACCATATGTTCGTAATGGACTATGATACGGGAATGGGCTGGCATGATGCACGTATCGTGCCTTATGCGCCTATCGAACTTTCGCCCGCCGCAATGTGTCTGCATTACGGTCAGGAGGTTTTCGAGGGCATGAAAGCTTATCGCACCGCAAACGGTGACATTCAGCTTTTCAGACCCGAGGAGAATTTCAAAAGGCTTAATTCCTCTAACGAGCGCCTTGTAATTCCCGAAATCGACGAAGCTTTTGCTTTAGAGGCACTTAAAAAGCTTGTCGAAGTCGAAAAAGATTGGGTACCTCATACCGAGGGTGCGGCGCTGTATATCAGACCGTTTGTTATCGCAGTTGACCCGTTTCTCGGCGTTCGCCCCGGCGATAAATATATGTTTATTATCATTCTTTCGCCCTCGGGTGCATATTACGCTTCCGGACTTGACCCTGTTGATATCTATGTGGAAAACAAGTATGTCCGTGCGGTAAGAGGCGGTATGGGCTATACAAAAACAGGCGGAAACTACGCAGCTTCCCTCAAAGCGCAGGATGAGGCTCACAAGCAGGATTATTCGCAGGTGCTCTGGCTTGACGGCGTTGAGCAGAAATATATTGAAGAAGTCGGCGCTATGAACATCTTCTTCGTAATCGACGGCGAGGTTGTAACACCGTCGCTTCAAGGCTCGATTCTTCCCGGAATTACGAGAAAATCGGCAATTGAAATCTGCAAGTCAAAGGGCATTCCCGTTTCGGAACGCAGAATCGCCATGCAGGAAATTTCCGATGCATATGACAACGGCAAGCTTGATGAAATCTTCGGCACAGGTACTGCCGCTGTAATTTCACCTGTCGGCTCTCTTAAATGGGGCGATAAGATTATGAAAGTAAACGACGGTAAAATCGGCAAAATTTCGCAAATGCTCTATGATACGCTCACCGGCATTCAGTGGGGCACTGTTGAAGATACTTACGGCTGGACGCAGAAAATCTAATTTTCCGAAAGTCTGCCTTTTTCGACCTTGACGATACGGTCGGCATATGACGCAACCTTTGTGTCGTGCGTGATGAGTATGACTGTTTTTCCGTTTCTGTTCATCCGCCGCAGCATATCCATAACACAATCGCTTGATTTTGCGTCAAGATTGCCGGTCGGTTCGTCGGCAAAAATAATTTCACTGTCGCACGCCAATGTTCGGGCAACTGCGGTTCGCTGCTGCTGACCGCCCGACATTTCAGACGGCAAATGATGAATGCGCTCGATAAGACCTACGTCATCGAGCGCTTTTTTTGCGGCATTTTCACGCTTTGATTTTGACACGCCTTTGTACATAAGCGGTAATGCGGTGTTTTCAAGCGCACTCAGCGATGATATAAGATTGAAGCTTTGGAAAATATAGCTCAAATAATTACTGCGCAAAAGCGAAAGCTCACGCCTTGTAAGTTTTGAGGTGTCTTTTCCCAAAACGGTGCACACCCCCTGCGATTGAGTATCAAGGCAGCCCATTATGTTCATCAAGGTGGATTTTCCGCTGCCCGAAGCGCCCATAATGCCGAGAAATTCGCCCTTTTTTACGTCAAGATCAATCCCGCCGAGCGCTGTAATTTCTCTGCCGTTTTTGCAATAGGTTTTCTTTATGTCCCTTATGCTGATGATGTTTTCCATAAATTTTCTCCGCCGATATTTTTTTGTTTGCAAGATGTATTATGCGAAAATTTTAGCTTTATATACTGTATTTATGCGCTGTATTTGCTTTTCAAAAAGCATAAATACACACATTGTTTTCAATAGTTACAAAGGGATTAAAGGTTGAAAAAGTCTTGTATTTATGAGCTTTATGTTGTGAAATTACCCCAAAAAGCACCATTGTCAAACCGAATTTGTAATTATAGTTACAAAAAAATTAAATTTGATGTGAAAATCACGTGTAAATCATTGACATAAGCCGAAAATGCCGATATAATATAGATGTTAAAGCTCAAAGCATTTGGGCTTTCGTATTTATACGCTTGTTGATTACACTTAAAAAGGAGAATGGTAATGGACAACAATTACAACGGTTTTACACCCGAGGGCACAAATGATGCGCAAAACAATCAGCAGATTGCAAACAATCAGCAGCCTGCATATGATAATAATGCATATCAGCAGCCTGCATATGCAAACAATAACGCATATCAGCAGCCCGTTTATGACAACAACACATATCAGCAACAGTATGCCGCACCCACCCCTGCCGTGAACGATTTTTCAAATCAAATCGCACAGGGCAACGTAGATCTCGGTGCAGACGGTACTGTGGCTGTCGCAAAGAAGAAATCAAAATTGCCGTTTGTAATCGGCGGCACTGTTTTGGGCGTTGCCGGCGTGGGCGCACTTTTGTTTGCGTTCGTAGCACCCGTTAAAAACTGGGTCAAGATTACATTTATGAAGCCCGAAAAGTATTTTGCTTCTGTTGAAGAGCAGGCTTTTTCGGAGTATTCCGCAACCCTTTCCGAAACATACGGTCAGGTCGTTAACGCAATTAACGGCGAGGGAACAACCGTTAGCTATTCGGTTGAGCTTTCCGTCGGCGATAAGTTTATGGAAGCCTTGAAAGAAGAGGCGCAGGAGAATGGCGCAGAACTTCCCGATTTTACATTTGAATCACTCGGAATCGATATGTCTGTTGCGTCTGATTCCGATAAGGCTGCCGGCGCTAACGCAGCCATTACACTTAACGGTGAAAGCGTAATCAGCGCAAATGCCGTATATGATATTGCCGAGCAGATGTTCTATTTGCAGATTCCCGAGCTGTCGCAGGCATATCTTACCGCTTCGCTTGAAGAATATCTTGATGAATATACCAATATCGACGTTGATATTGCTGATTTTGACACCGATTCGCTTGTTTCCGAAGATGAAATGAAGCGCATTATCGAAGATTATGCAAACATTGTTTATTCTTCGATTGAAACCGTTGAGATTGCCAAGGGCGAGAAAATCGACATTGTGGGAAAAGAATATTCTTTCAATGTTATGGAATATGAACTGACCGAAGAAGAATTGTACGAAATTGTGATTGATGTTCTCGAAAACGCTGCCGATGACGATGCGATTATCGACATGGTTGAGGGATTTGGCGTTGAGGATTTTGACGACATTATCGATGATGCAATCGATGATCTTGAGGATATGATTGATAATGCCGATGATGATAACTACATATCCGCAAGAGTTTATGCCGATGCACGTGGCGCAATCATGGGTCGTGAATATACAGTATATTCAGACGATGACGAAACCGGAACGTTCTATTATATCATCGGTGCCGACGGCGATGACATTTGCCTTGAAGCCTCACTTGAAGCTGACGGCGAAGAAGCTTTCAATGTCGAATTTTCAAGAATCGGCTCTGAGCTTGAGGGCACTGTTGAAGCTGATGGCGAGGAAATTATCACTCTTGAGGGCACATATGAAAAGGAAGCTTATTCCGGAACGATGACATTTATCTCGCCCGAAGATGAATACTACGAAATCGAAGAAGAAGAAGTCGAAATCGGTTTTGAAAACGTAAAGGTAACAGGCGATAACGATGAATATCTTGTAGGTACATTCTTTATCGAAATTCCCGAAGATGAAGAGAATGCCGAAGAGCTTGCCGAATACGGTATTGAGAGAATCGAAATTGTATTTGACAGCGACGGCGATTCGCAGGAAGTAAGCCTTGTTCTCGGCGAGCTTGTTTCCCTTTCGGTTAAAGCCGCCGTTAAGGATGAAGCTGATATCAATATCCCCGATGACGCAACTAACTACGATATTGAAACTCAAATTGATGAATATCTTGCAAACGTTGATTATACTTCTATCGTTGATAAGGTTATAGAACTTCTCGGACTTGACGGTGAATATACAGCCGAAGACATTGTAGGCTCTATCGAACAGTATCTCTACGGCGGATACGATTATGGCTACGATGATGGCGACGACGATGATTATGATAACGATTGGGATTATGACGAATATTATGACAGCGATTACGATTATTTGGAATTTTATGATGAAGTTAAAATAAACGCTTTCGCTAAAGAGCTTTACGCACCTTTAAAGGTTGAAACTTTCTGCGCATATTTCGGTCTTAACCCCGATCAGATGGTTGCTTCGTGTGATGATGGTTTCGCTACCGCAGGCAGCTCCAGCATTCAGTATTACAACCCCTTTGGTGATTCTGTAAGAATTGCCGACTGCTACGTCAACTACCTTTACATAAGCCCCGATGATAAGGACTTTATCATCAGCTTTAACGGAATCGGCATCGGCTCAACGCTTGATGAGATCAACGAAGAATTTGGCGGCTATTTGAAGTACGGCACCGTTTTTGCGGTAAATAACGGCGAAATCAGAATTGAGGACTACAATTATTACGAAAAGCTTCTCTTTGAAATGGAAAACGGCGTTGTAGAAAATATTACATACATTGCCGATGAAGAGTATGTTTTAGACAATTTTGTCGAAGATGTTTCCGGTAATGATGATAATGATGATGATGACAGCAATGCCGGTGATTATGAATACGACTATGATTACGTCAAATTTGATGATGTTACGGTATCCGTGTTAGGAAACCAAGTTCAATGGCCCTGCAAGGCAGAAACCTTGTGCGCTTATTTCAATCTTGACCCCAACACAATGATTGAAGCCGGCGATTATGATTATGAATGGAACGATAACGGCTCTGAAATTGATTATACCAACCCTTATGACACGTCTGCAAGACTTGGCGATTGCTTCATCGAATATCTCTACGTTAAACAAGGCGACCCTAATTTCAACGTTACAGTGAACAATGTCGGAATCGGCAGCACACTTGCCGACATCAATTCCGCATTCGGAACGGAATTTGAAATCGAAAACGGTATTATCAATATTGAAGATTTATATAATTGGGATTCTGTAAACTACGAAGTTGTCGATGGTGTTGTAGTATCAATCTACCTTAGGGGCGATGATGATACATTCCTCGAAGCCAACCCCGTAAACCCTTCTGACGCTTCTGAAAGCTGAAAATCTGCAAAACATAAAATGTAATTTTAAAAGGGCAGTATCGCAAAATTGCGATGCTGCCCCTTACTTTTTGCATAAAAAACTGCCCCAACGCTTTTTAAATCAACGTTGGGGCAAAATTTAAACAAGCTCTGCAATATCGTTTATGAGCCGTTCGGTTTTTTCCCAGCCAAGGCAAGGGTCGGTAATCGATTTGCCGAAAACTTCCTGCTCACCGATTTTTTGACAACCGTCCTCCAGATAGCTTTCAATCATAAAGCCTTTTACGATTTTTGCAATATCGCTGTTGTGCCTGCATGAGTGAAGAACTTCCTTGCAGATTCTCGGCTGTTCATCATATTTCTTTCCCGAATTTGCGTGGTTTGTGTCAACAATAACAGCCGGGTTTTCCAAATTGCTCTTTTCGTACATATCACAAAGATGAGCTAAATCCTCATAATGATAGTTCGGCAGACTTTGACCGTGCTTGTTCATATATCCACGCAAAATAGCGTGCGAAAGTTTGTTGCCGGTTGTGTTGACCTCCCAGCCTCTGTAAATGAACGTGTGCGGATGCTGTGAAGCCGTGATTGAATTTAACATAACCGACAAATCGCCGCCTGTTGGATTTTTCATTCCCACGGGAATGTCAAATCCGCTTGAAACCAGCCTGTGCTCTTGATTTTCGCTTGAACGTGCGCCAACGGCAACATATGAAAGCAAATCGGAAAGATAACGGTGATTTGCCGGATAAAGCATTTCGTCGGCGGTGGGCATTCCAAGCTCGGTCAGCACTCTTGCGTGCAGCGCTCTTATCGCAAGCAAGCCGTTAAAGGGGTCGGGACGTTTGTTCGGGTCGGGCTGGTGCAGCATTCCCTTATAGCCGTCGCCTGTGGTTCTCGGTTTGTTTGTATAAATTCTCGGTATCAGTATGAGCTTGTCTTGGCATTTTTCCTGCATTTTTTTCAATCTTGTGCAGTATTCAAAAACGGCGTCCTCACGGTCTGCCGAGCAAGGCCCGATAACAAGAATCTTCTTTGAAGATTCGCCTTTGAAAACTGCGGCAATTTCGCCGTCAATGCGTTTTTTTGTTTCACTCGCCTCGTAAGTTATGGGGTATTTTTCTTTTACCTCCATGGGAATAGGCAGTTTTCTTTCAAAGTTCATAGACATAACAATTCCTCCGTAAATGTTTATTCAAATTTATTTTTTAATATATCGATTGCTTCGAGATATCCGTCAAAGCCGTGTCCGGCAATGGTTTTAAACGCATAAAGCGAAATGTAAGAGAATTTTCTGAAATCCTCACGCTGTGAAATATCCGAAATATGAACCTCGATTGTCGGTATCTGCACCGCCTTTAAAGCATCTAAAATCGCAACGCTTGTGTGTGTGTAGGCGGCGGGATTTATGACAATGCCGTCAAATTTCCCATAAGCTTGCTGTATCTTGTCAACAATTTTTCCCTCATGATTTGATTGAAACAACTCAAGCTCAATGCCGTCGCTCTCACATTTTTGCGTTATCATATTACAGAGCGCATTAAAACTTTGCGACCCGTAAATATCCTTTTCCCTAATGCCCAAAAGGTTTAAATTAGGGCCGTTTATGACCAGTATTTTCAATTTGCGCCAGCTCCTTTCAAAAGTCTGATTATTTCGTCGGCACAGCTTTCAATATCGCCGTTGTTGTCGATTTCGAGCTGTGCAAATTCTTTATAAAGCGGCAATCGCTCATTGTAGAGTGTTGTAATTCCACGGCTTTTTGATAAAGGTCTGCCATCATCGCAAAGCTTTTCCAAATCACGCTTTACGAATACGCAAACGCTGTTTCGGCGCAGTATATCAAGATTTTGTTTTTGCGTTACAACGCCGCCGCCTGTCGATATTACAAGTCCGCTTTCAAAGGCGCATTCTCTCAAAACATCGGTTTCAAGCCGTCTGAAGTGTGCTTGTCCGTATTTTTCAAAAATTTGTTCAATGGGCATTTCGGCACGATTTTCAATCAAGTTGTCTGTATCGGCAAAACTGCGCCCAAGCTTTTTACTTAAAATTTCGCCCAAAGTGCTTTTTCCGCAAGAAGGCATTCCGATAAGGGCAATGTTTTTCTTTTCGTATTTAAGCTTTTGGCAAATATTTTCGGCAATATTGTCGCAAACAGCGGTGTCGCAAAAAATCTCACACGCTTTTTTTGCCTGAAAGCAAAGCATTTTCAAGCCGTTGCAATTCTTTATGCAAAGCTTGTCGGCATCACAAAGAAGCTTTGTTTTCAGCGGATTGTATATCAAATCGAAAACCGCCTGACATGATTTAAAATATTCAAGTTCAATCGGCGAATCGTCACAATTCGGGTACATACCGACAGGCGTTGCGTTTACAATAATCTGCGCATCATAATGCATATGCAGATTTTGATAATTGTTTTCGCCGTTTCGTGAAATATTGATGATTTGCGCCGCACCGCAGTCTTTCAGCACCGCTTTTACAGTCAGCGATGCACCGCCCGTGCCCAAAATCAGCGCCTTTTTGCCTGCAATATCAACACCTGCGGATTTTACCGTTGCCATAAAGCCGCAATAATCGGTGTTATAGCCGTAAAGCTTGTCGCCTTTACGCACGATTGTGTTGACGCAACCGATTTTTTCGGCATTTTCGCTAATGCCGTCAAGATAGGGGAGAACGGCTTTTTTGTAAGGTATTGTAACGTTTAATCCGTCAAATTTTTTAGATTTTAAAAAGCTTTCAAGCTCATTGCTTTTAATTTCAAAAAGCTCATAGCTGTAATCTGCAAAATATGAGTGAATCTGCGGCGAAAAACTGTGAGGCAAGCTTTCTCCCAAAAGTCCGGCTTTAAAATCTTTAAATCCCTTTATCATATCATTTCGCTGTAACTGCCAAGATATCTGAAGCGAGTAGCGGTGCTTTCAATCGAATCGAGAAGCCGCAACAGATTCTCCGAGTATACAGACGCCTCCAAATCAAAATAAAACATAAATTCAAAATCACAATCGGGAATGGGTCTTGATTCAAGCTTTGAAAGGTTAATTCCCAACGCAAAAAACAGTGAAAGCAGCCTGAAAAGCGCACCCGGACTGTTTTCGGTCACAGCCATAATTCCGGTTTTGTTTGCGCCCGGATAAATCTCACAATCCTTTGAAATGCAAATGAACCTTGTATGGTTGTTGCCGTAGTTTTGCACGTTTTCCTTTAAAACGGTCAGGCTGTAAATTTTGGCGCATTCGGTTGAGCAAAGTGCGGCGCTTTTGCCTGTTTCGTCATTTGCGGCGATTTTTGCGGCTGTCGCCGTGTTTGCGCAAGGGTGAATGTTGACGTTTTTCAGCGTTTTGAGGAAATCGGAGCACTGATTTATCGCTTGCTCATGCGAATAAATGTCGGTGATATTGTCAAGGATTGCACCTTTACACGCCATAAGACTGTGAGCGATTTTCAGCCTGACAGATCGATTGATATAAAATTCGTGCTTGTCCATACAGTCATAAATTTTTTCAACCGAGCCGGCAGTGCTGTTTTCAAGCGGAAGAACGCCGTATTTACATTCGCCTTGTTCGACAGCCTCAAAAACCTCTTCAAACGAGCGATAAAACTTGATTTGCGGATATTTAAACAGTTTCAATGCCGCAAGCTGTGAATAGGCCCCTTCTGTTCCCTGACAGGCGACAACCGCCTCTGCGGGGAATATCGGCGGCGTGGTTTTAAGCGAATTTTCGATGATTTTATGCGCAAGCGAGCAGTTGTCAATCAGTTTGTGCTGGCGCATTCTCGAAAGGGAAAATATTGTAGAGTACAAAACCCTTGCGTCATCGGCATATTCTGTGCCCGAAAGCTCGGCAATGCGCAGCAGTTGCGAGCGTTCACGTGCCGAATCAAGCACGGGAATATCATTTTTGATTTTATACTGTGCAACATCGTTTGCGATTGACAGCCGCTTTTTGAAAAGCTCAACGATTTGCCTGTCGATATCGTCGATGTCGTTTCTTAAATCTTGTAAATTAAGTTCGTTTTCCATGATAGTCCTCTTTGTGAAATTTTATTTATCAAGCAGCATATCGCATATCGCAATTGCCGCTGCGGCTTCAAAAACGGGCACGCATCTCGGCACAATGCATGGGTCGTGCCGACCCTTAATTGATATTTTTGTATTTTCGAGTTTTGAAATGCTCACCGTATCCTGCTCTATTCCGATTGACGGCGTCGGTTTGACAGCCCCTTTGAAAACAACGGGCATTCCGTTTGTCATGCCGCCCAAAATACCGCCGCAGTTATTGGTTTTTGTTTTGATTTTTCCGCTGTCTGTATAAAATGCGTCGTTGGCGCAGCTGCCTTTAAGCTTTGAAATTTCAAAGCCTGCGCCAAATTCTACGCCCTTAATTGCGGGGATTTCAAAGGTCAATGCGGCGATTCTCGATTCAACGCCCGAAAACATATGGTCGCCCAAGCCGATAGGCAACCCCAATGCGGCACATTCAACCACGCCGCCTATGGAATCTAAATTGCATCGGCAATCGTCAATCAGTGATTTCATCATTTCACCGCAAGCTTTGTTAATTACGGGAAAATCGCTGTTTTGCAGTGCTTTTAGTTCTTTTTGCGAAACGTTTGCCAAATCAAACGGTGTATCGCAAATGTTGCCGATTGAGTAAATGTGTGCGAAAATTTCAATGCCCATTGATTTGAGATATTGCTTGCAAATGCCGCCTGCAACACACAGCATTGCCGTTAAGCGCCCCGAATATTTTCCGCCGCCGTCTAAATCAACATTATTTCCGAATTTTTTTACGGCGCAAAAATCGGCGTGCGAGGGTCTGGGAGTGTCTTTAAAATCATAATCGGCAGAACGTGTGTTTGTGTTGAAAATCACAGCGCTTATTTTTTTTCCGTTTGTGATGAAGTTTTCATCAAATCCGCTCTCAAATACCGGAATATCGGCTTCCTTTCTGGGCGTTGAGTATTTGCTGCTGCCGGGCGCACGCCTTTGCAAAAATTCATTCAAGGCGTTGATATCCACAAAAAAACCTTTCGGAAAATTTTCCATTTCCATTGTCATTTTAGGTGCGTGCGACGCCCCTTTGATTTTCAGTTTCAGATTTTTGCCGTAGCTGTTGTCCATAATAATCTCCTAAAAAATCATAAGGTCAGTTTTTCGATTTCTTTCCAAAATGTCGGGTAAGATTTGTCGGTTGCAAAAGCATTTTTTACGGTGACGTCGCCTTGACAAACGCAAGAAGCAACCGCCGCACTCATTGCGATTCTGTGGTCATTGTGTGAATCGACAATGCCGCCGCACAGTGCCGCACCGGTAATTGCCATGCAATCGTCATCGATAAGCGCAATTTTCCCACCGAGATTTGTCACCATATCGCAGATTGATTCGATACGGTCGCTTTCTTTAAGGCGCAGCCGTGAAACGCCGTAAATTTTTGATGTGCCCGCAGCGCAGCTTGCGCAAATGCTTAATATCGGCACAAGGTCGGGAATATTTGCGGCATTGATATCAACAGATTTAAGCTTTGAAGGGTGTGCGGTTATGCAGTCGCCGTTGATTGAAAAACTGCCGCCCATATCTGTTAAAATGTCGAGAATAGCCCTGTCGCCCTGCTTTGAATCGGCATTAAGCCCTTTAACGCCGACATCGTTTTTGCCGATAACGCCCATGCCCAGAAAGAATGCGGCGTTGCTCCAATCGCCCTCAATAGATATATCTATCGGTGAAAGTCTGTTCTTTTTTGGCGATGAATAAGTGTTTTCAAATTTTGTGATTTGTGCGTTAAATCTGTTTAGCATTGCCATAGTCATGTCAATATACGGCTTGCTTTGCACATCGCCGATAAGCTTTAGCGTGCCGCCGAAAGCGCCGACGACAAACAAAAGTCCGCTTGCAAATTGTGATGAAGCATTTGCGGCGATTTCAAAATCGCAAAATTTCGGCAATGAGCTTTCGCATACAAGAGGGTTTTTGCCGAAAAATTTTACACCTGATTTTTCAAGTTCATAAGTGAGCGGTAAAATCGGTCGCTCATCAAGACGCCCATGCATTTTGAATACAGTCGTTTTGCCCGAAAATGCCGCTGTCGGGATTAAAAAACGCATTGTCGAGCCGGATTCTCCGCAGTCGATTTCGGCATAATCATAGTTGCTATCGGGTGGCGTCAGTTCAAAAAAACCGTTTTCATAAGTGATTTTTGCCCCCATATTTTTAAGGCATTCGGCAGTGGCTTTTATGTCCGCATTCAAATACGGACACAAAATTCGTGATTTGCCGTTTGCAAGATAGGCGCAGATAAGCGCTCGGTGCGCCTGTGATTTTGAGCATATTGCATCGACATAGCCGCCGAATTGCGGCGATTTGAGTGTGATATCTGCCATTTCGGTTTTCACTCCAATCCTGCCGAAGCATATTTAATAAGCTCTGATTTGGAAATATCAAAAATTTTGCAATTTCCGATTTCGGTAGGAATTATAAGCGAAATATTCTCACCGGCGGACTTTTTGTCAAGCATTGCGGCATTTGCAATCTCCTTTGCGCTGTAAGGTATGCCGTTATCAAGCGAAAATTTTGAAAGAATATCGCAAAGCTTTTCGTATGCGCCTTTTTCGCAAAGATTAAGGTTTTCGGCGGCTTTTGTGATAATTTTCATTCCCATAGCGACTGCAAATCCGTGCGTTGTCGAAAAATGTGACAGTTTTTCAATCGAGTGGCCGAAGGTGTGCCCGAAATTCAAAAGCTTGCGTTGGGCGTTGTCATGCTCGTCGGCTTCAACAATTTGCCGCTTGTCGTCAATGCAAATCTCAATAATTTTTTCGATATCATATTCATTATTGAGCATTTCAAGCATAAATTCACGGTTTATCATGCCGTATTTGATGATCTCCGCCATACCGTCGGAGTAATAGTGACCGCTTAGTGTGCTAAGAACATTCGGGTCGCATATAACAAGGCTTGGCTGCCAAAATGCTCCGACAAGATTTTTTCCGTGTTCAAGGTCGATTGCAGTTTTGCCGCCCACAGATGAATCGGTCATTGCAAGCAAACTTGTGGGAATTTGCACAAATTCGATACCCCTTAAATAGCTTGCTGCGGCAAATCCCGAAATATCGCCGCAAACGCCGCCGCCGAGTGCGATTATAAGGTCGCTTCTGGTAAATTGATTTAGCGCCAAAGCATTCCATATATTGCAAAGCGTTGTGATGTTTTTGCTTTCTTCTCCGGCTTTAAAACAAAACGTGAAAACCTCAAAGTTATATTTTTCAAGCGATTTTTTAACATCGTCACAATACAGATTGAAAACGTTTGAATCTGTAATAATCATCGCCTTGCATTTTTCATGCACATTTGCGATATATTCGCCCGCATTTTTAATAATGCCCCTTGATATGATAATATCATATTGCTTTGAAGCGTTTACAGTGATTTTTTTCATAAAGCAGACCTTTCTTTGAATTGTTTTGAAAAAAGCGATAAGGATTTTCGCATCTCTTTGGCGGCAAATTAAAAAACGAGCGCAATGTACTTTGACACTGCGCTCGTTATATATCATTTATAACAAAAAATGCAAACGCAGCTAAACCTTTACTTGTTTCTAAAGAAAAAGTAAAAGTTAAAGCCGAAATATGCAAATGTTGCTGTACTTGTACCGATATGATTCATCGATTTGCTCCGTTAAAGTTTTTTCTTATTATATCACAGCAAATGTTAATTGTCAATGCTGAAAATATGAATTTTTTCAGTTATCTTCATCAAGCTCGATTTTTTCTTCTGTATTTGAGATTAAGTATCCGAGCACTTGACTGTAAAAACCGATAGGATTTGTGCGGATTTTATTCATTATAAGCTCGGCTTGGTCACAATCGGGCGCATACATTTTCAAATCCATCAAAGGAATATCACCGTCGTTGCAACAAAATTCCACGCTGTAACCCTTTTGGGTTTCGGTGGCTTTCAGCGAAAATTCGTTATTGATTTTGATATCATTAAAATATTTTATTGCAGATGTAACAAGCCTGTCACGAAACGATTTGGGAATATAGCGTTTAAAATCCTTTGCGAGAATTTTTCCCTTTTGCGAAAGAAAAAAGACCTCACTTCCGTTTTCGTCGCATTCTTTTTCAATGCACTTGTTTTCAATTAGCGAGGCGATTGCGTCGTTGTAAAAAAAGTAATTGATAACGCCGCTTTTTACGGTGATTTCATAAAGCTGATCGGACAAAACGGGCTTTTCGATTTTAAAAAGGACATAGCATAAAAGCAACTTGGCGGTTTCGGTGTTATTTGCTTCAAACGACGCCATGTCGGACATTTTTGTTGAATATTGCATAAAGGCACAAACCTTTCCTCGGTGGATTTAAAAATTCGGGTAATCGAGCATATTGGAGAGAACGGCGATATTCACCGCCGATTCAACGCACGGCACAGCCATCGGAACAATGCAGGAATTAAAACTTGCCGCAGGTTTCAGCGTGGCGTTTGTCATCGAGCCGTAATCGACTGTGGATTGAGGCTTTGCAAGAGTCGGCGAGGGCTTGAAAGCAACACGCAGAACAATGGGCATTCCCGATGAAATTCCGCCGAGAATACCGCCGTGATTGTTTGTTTTTGTGACAACTCTGCCCATATCGTTGACATAAAATTCGTCGTTGCTTTGGCTGCCGACCATTTCGGCTGATTTAAAGCCTGCGCCGAATTCGATTCCCTTAACGGCGGGAATGCCGAAAACAAGCTGCGAAATACAGTTTTCAAGTCCGTCGAAAATCGGCGAACCGACGCCTGCGGGGACGTTAATGACGGCACATTCGACAATTCCGCCGAGCGATTCGCCGCCGTTTTGCGCTTTTTCGATATCCTGCTTCATCAAATCGCCCTTTTGCGAATCGATTACGGGAAACTTGGTTTTGCGCAAAGCGATGATTTCCTCTCTTGAAACGGCAATATTGTCAAAGTGTTTGTCGGTGACATTATGTATTTGCAGTATGTGGGCACCGCAGTATATTCCACGGCGTTCAAGTATCTGACCGGCAAGCGCACCTGCAAAAACCAACGGAATCGTCAGCCTTTCCGACAGATGACCGCCATCTCTTGCATCATTAAAGCCTCGATATCTCACAGCGCCGGTATAATCCGCATGACCCGGGCGTGCAAGGCGATTTGGCATAACGTTGTTTTTAATCGGCGCATTATCAAGATTCTGTATAAATGCGCAAAGCGGCGAGCCGGTAGTCTTTCCGCCCATAAGCCCCGACATAATTTGAATCATATCGTCGTCGGCACGGCGCACCTTTGAGTTTATACTGTAAGGAAAACGTCTTGCCATAAAGTTGCGAAGCAAAGTTATATCAATATGCTCTCCCGGGGGAAGATTGTCTATAATCACGCCGATTGCGGGACCCAAAGCTTCTCCGAAAAGCGAAACTGTGATTCGATTATTCCATAATGATGCCATAAATTCCTCCGAATCGAAAAAATACAATAAGGTTATTATAACATAAAAGAGCCGATAGGCGATACTTTTAAACGTAACAATGTTCTTAAAGCAGTTTGCCGACAGCAAACGAGGAGAATTTATTCTCCGTCAAAAAAGTGCAAAGCACTTTTGCTTTAAGGTTATTATAACATAAAAGAGCCGATAGGCGATACTTTTAAACGTAACAATG
>CAZBAI010000019.1:25474-31911 GCA_964490175.1 uncultured Oscillospiraceae bacterium
AATTTATTCTCCGTCAAAAAAGTGCAAAGCACTTTTGCTTTAAGGTTATTATAACGTATATTTGTGAAAATTACAAGAAGTTTTTTTAAAAGCGGCAATTTTGATAAAACAGGTGACAAATCTTAAAAAATGTGTTATCATTACTATATTGAATAAAAATGCGGAGGACTTTTAGTTTTGAAAAAATGCTGTATATTCGGCGGCTGTGATTTTGATTTTAGAGATTTTGATTATGAGCACAGCAAAAACGCCTGCATTATCGCCGCAGATAAAGGTTATGAAGCAGTGCGCAGGTTAAAGCTTGATGTTGATTTTGTTATCGGTGATTTTGATTCGCTCGGATATATGCCAAACGGCGAAAATGTAATACGCCACAACTGTGAAAAGGATGAAACCGACACGGCGCTTGCTGTTGAAAAGGCGATTGAAGAAAAATGCGATGAGCTGTATATATACGGTGCGGTCGGGGGCAGAATCGACCATAGTCTTGCGAATTTTCAGCTGATATGCAATGTGGCGCAAAGAGGCAAAAAAGCTTGGCTTATCGGCGGCGGCTTTGTAATTGGCGCTGTATGTAACGGCAAACTCAAACTCGGCGCACGTCAAAGCGGAATAGTTTCTGTATTTTGCATGGGGCAAAATGCGTGCGGCGTAACTATCAAGGGCTTGAAATATGAGCTTTGCGATTATACGTTAAGTCCGTTTGAGGTTTTGGGTATGAGCAATGAATTTATCGGTAATGCGGCTGAAATTTCAGTTTCAAACGGCGTGCTTTTGATAATGATTGAAAACAAAAACGACTGCCTGTGATTACAATTCACAAACAGTCGCTTGAAAAGCCGTATATATATTATGATATCATGCGGAATGTGCTTGTTTTAGGGCAATACTTATTCGGCGTTTGCGTTGCTTTCGTCAAGGCTTGCCGGCGCTTGCGGATTTGCCGCAACAACAGAGGGTTGAGCAGCAGGTGCGCTTTGCGTTTTGTCGATATTGATTTGCTGTTGATTGGGTTGATTTGTCGGCACGGGCGCACTGTCGGGCGCTTTGTATGCAGGCGTATTGGCGACATTGGACGCTGCGGCTTGCGAATTAGCGGCAACGCTCGGCATTGCAACCTGCGCAGGATTGGATTTTGCGTTGATAAAATTCTTCCACTTGATGCCGTAAAGCGTTTTGAGCATGATTTTAAGCACAATCAAAACAAACATCAAAAGGAAAGTGATTACATAAAATTTGGTAGACCAGTTGCCGAAGATGCCGTAAAGCAATTTTGAAAAAATATAATCAACAAATACATAGCCGCCTGTTTGCTGAAATTGCGGCGAAAAAACCTTGTCATCATAGCTGTTTGCAACAACAGCGCCTATAACGCAGACAATTGTAAGCGTGATAAGTGCGGTGCAGATTTTTGAGCACAGCACCAAAAGCAAGTTCTTTTCGGCAAACTCGATTTTAATGTTCTTTTTTTCTTTTTTTGTCATTTTTGCCATCTCCTTAAAAGCTTAAAAACGTTACATTACTGTTATTTTACTTGATTTTTCTTCTCTTGTCAATAGAATTTTACTCTAAAAAGCAAAATATTGTTGCTTAATTTACGAAGCATCGGCGAAAAATCAAACAAGATTGAAAAAACGGGCAAAAAAATCCGAAAAATTGAAAAAAACGCTTGCAAAATAAAATTTAATGTGGTATAATATAATTCCTCGGGTTATACCGAAGGGGCACTACTATCAGAAGTTTGTCTGACGGGCTGCTTAATGTTATCAATTTCAGAAAGAGGTGAATGCAATGAAGGAAGGAATCCACCCCAAGTTTGAAAAGACCACAATCACATGTGCGTGCGGTAATGTTATTGAAACCCGTTCAACCAAGGAAAATATCAGGGTTGAAATCTGCTCAAAGTGCCACCCGTTTTACACCGGCAAGCAAAAGCTTGTTGATACAGGCGGACGTGTTGACAGATTTAAGAAGCGTTTCAACATCGACTGATAACATTACCATACCGAACAAGGCCCATAGCAATCACATAAGTTGCATGGGCTTGTTTTCGCTTAAATCAAAGCTTAAAGCGTGCGGTGTTTTAATACTGTTTTAAGCTTTTTTGTATATATTATTTTTATGGGATACATTACAATCAACGGCAATGCCGAGGATAGATTTATCGAGCGGCATTCCGAATTTATCGGCTATATCTGCCACGTTGAAACAAACGACGACGCGGTTGAATTTATCAACAAAATCAAAGCTATGCACAGAAAAGCCACACATAATGTTTATGCGTATATTCTGCGGCAGCAAAACACCTCTCGTTACAGCGATGACGGTGAGCCTCAGGGTACGGCAGGCGTGCCTGTTTTGCAGGTTTTGAGCAAAAGCGGTCTTACCGATGTTTGCTGTGTGGTGACACGGTATTTCGGCGGTATTTTGCTTGGCGGCGGCGGTCTTGTCAGGGCGTATTCACACGCTGCGGCGATTGCCGTTGAAGCGGCGCAAATTTGCAATATGTGCGAATGTTTTCGCTGTGTTGTTGAGTGTGATTACTCAATATACGGCAAAATTTCATATATTTTACCCGAGTTTGAAATTATTACCGAAGCTTCGGATTTTTCCGATATTGTTAAGCTGACGCTGCTTGTTAAGGCGCAGGTGTTTGAAGCTTTTCGCAAAAAGCTTGTCGATACGGCAAACGGTGCGGTGAGCATTGCGAAATCGGAGCTTTTGTTTGAAGATTTCGGGTGATTTTAAATAATCGGTCAAGCGTGCTTTAAGGGGGGTGTGTTTTGAATATCAGGGAACAGACTGAGCTTATCGAGGAGGAAACTCTGTGTGAGTTTGCCTGCAAATCTGCGGATATCGGCAGGGCAAGGCGTGTTCGCCTTGAGGAAAAATGTGATTTGCGCACGCCGTTTCAGCGTGACAGGGACAGGATAATTCACTCAAGGGCGTTTCGTTGCCTAAAGCATAAAACGCAGGTGTTTTTGGCGCCTGTCGGCGATAATTTCAGAACACGGCTTACGCATACGCTTGAAGTTTCGCAAATCGCACGCACAATTTCACGTGCGCTGAAATTAAACGAGGATTTGACCGAGGCTATCGCTTTGGCGCATGATTTGGGGCACACTCCGTTCGGTCATGCGGGCGAGCACGCTCTTAACGAAATTTGTCCGTATGGCTTTAAACATTATCTGCAAAGCGTGCGCATTGTCGATTATATTGAAAATTGCGGCAAGGGCTTGAATCTTACATATGAAGTTAAAAACGGAATTGCCTGCCACGGCAGTGACAAATTTGCGCAAACCGCCGAAGGCAATGTTGTGCGCCTGAGCGACAAAATCGCATATATAAACCATGATATTGATGACGCTGTTTTCGCAAACGCTCTTGATGAAAGCGATTTGCCGGAATTTGCATTGAGCGTTTTGGGGCACACAAAAAGCCGCAGAATCAGCACAATGGTGCAAGCTGTTGTGAGGCACGGCGCTAAAGATATCGGAATGGACGATATCACCAAAAAAGCGCATGATGAGCTTCGTGAATTTCTTTTTGAGAATGTTTACGGAAGCGACAAAGCACGGCAAGAGGACGAAAAGGCAATGCATATCGTGAAAATGCTGTATAAATATTATGATGTGCACCCCGATAAACTGCCTTGTGAGTATCTTGCGATTATGAAGCGGTTTGATAAGGAAAGGGCTGTGTGTGATTTTATTTCGGGACTTTCCGACCAATATGCAATAGATTTATTTACAGAGCTGTATATCCCCAAAAGCTGGGGACGGTTCAGGTGATTTTTGCGAGGAGGAGCAATGGCTTTTTCGGAAGAATTTATCTATCAGCTCAGACAGGCGAACCCCATTGAGGATGTGGCGTCTTCGTATGTCGAGCTTAAACGGTCGGGCAGCGATTACAAATGCTGTTGCCCGTTCCATTCGGAAAAAACGCCCTCGTGCTATATTCACCCGATTCAGCAGTATTTTCATTGCTTCGGCTGCAATGCCGGCGGCGATGTGATAACTTTTGTAAAACTTGCGGAAAATCTTGATTATGTCGAGGCTGTTAAGTTTTTGGCACAACGTGCCAATATCCCTATGCCGGAAGATAATTTTGAAGATAAGGGCGCTTTGATGAAAGCACGCTGCCTTGAAATCAATAGGCAGACCGCAAACTACTATTATAAATGCCTTTTTTCCGATGAGGGAAAAGCGGCAAGGGCATATCTTGCCAACAGAGGAATTAGGGCGGAAACCGTGAAAAAATTCGGACTTGGCTTTTCGCCGAACAGTTGGGATTCGCTGAAAAAACATCTGCTTTCGCTCGGCTTTTATGAGGATGAGCTTTTGGCGGCGGGCGTTGTAACGCAAAGTTCACGGCAGGGCGCAGGCTCTAAAAGCTTTGACTTTTTCAGGGCAAGAGTGATGTTTCCGATTGTCGATTTAAGAGGAAATGTGATAGCTTTCGGCGCAAGGCGTATCGACGGCAAAAAAGAGAGCAAATATCTTAATTCAAGAGAAAATATGATATATCGCAAGGGCAGACATCTGTTTGCTTTGAATATTGCGAAAAAATCCGATGCAAAAAGGCTTATTCTCACCGAGGGCTATATGGATACGGTTTCGCTGCATCAATCGGGATTCGATAACGCCTGTGCGATTTTGGGCACGGCTATGACCGCCGAGCAGGCACGAATCGTCAAACCTTACTGCGATGAAATAATTTTGGCACTCGATTCCGATGCGGCAGGGCAAAGCGCCATTGCGAGAACCATTAACATACTGAGCGAGGTCGGAATAAGGACAAGGGTTTTGCGGCTTCACGATGCAAAAGACCCCGATGAATTTATCAAAAAATTCGGCAGCGATGAGTTTAAACGCATTCTCAACCATTCGGGCGATGCTGTGAATTTTCAGCTTGAACGCTGCATGGCAGGGCTTGATTTGCAAAGCGAAAGCGGAAAAAGCGAGTATCTTAAACGCTGTGTGAAAATTCTTGCCGATATAAACAACCCTATCGAGCGTGAGGTGTATACCTCAAGGCTTGCAAATGAAATGGAGATAAATCCGGCTGTTTTGAGCAATTCGGTTGCGCAAAGCATAAAAAGCCGTGATATAAACCGTAAAAGAAAAGAGCGCAAGAATATTGCCTCGACTATTACGGGCAGAGATGATTTGAATCCGCAGTCTGCGACAATGTTGCGCCAAAGCCGTGCAGAAGAGGGGATTATCGCTTATTTGCTTCGCTTTCAAGACGAAGCGGAAGCTATTGAAGCGAAAATTCCGCCAAATATGTTTGTTACGGATTTTAACAAAAGGCTGTATACATTGTTGCTCGGCTCGATTATCGGCAGTGCCGATTTTTGTTTGAGTATGCTTGCAGGTGAATTGACACCGGGAGAAATGGGCAGAATAACCGGAATAGAGGCGAAATTCAGCGGTATTCCGCTTGGCGAGAAACAGCTTGCCGAATGTGTGCGCACTCTTTCCGATTATCACAAATTTTCCCAATCAAGGCACAGCGGCGATATTTCAAACGAGGAACTGCTGAGGATTCAGCAGGCTTACAGCAATTCGGATAAAGCCTGAAAAATACAGCGCAGTAATTTTGCTGTGCACATGAAAGGAATGTCAATAATGCCGGAAAAACACAACAGCATCGACAGTCTTATTGAACACGGCCGTGCAACGGGCAAGCTTTCTACAAAGGAAATTACCGACGCACTGGAGGAAATGGACTATGATGTCGAGCAGATGGACAGGTTCTATGACAGCTGCGCCAATCTCAATATTGAGATTGTAGAGGATTTTTCGATTGACGACGACCTTAAAATGCGAATGGACGGTAATCTTACCGACGATTTGGAGCTTTCGCTTTCAACGGAAGGTATCGCCATTGATGACCCTGTAAAAATCTATTTAAAGGAAATAGGCAGGGTTCCGCTTTTGACCGCCGAGGAAGAAATCGAAATCGCACAGCGCATGGCAAACGGCGATTCTTATGCAAAAAAACGTCTTGCCGAAGCAAATTTGCGACTTGTGGTAAGCATTGCAAAGCGCTATGTCGGCAGGGGAATGCAATTTCTTGACCTTATTCAAGAGGGCAACCTCGGTCTTATAAAAGCGGTTGAAAAATTTGACCATACAAAGGGATTTAAGTTTTCTACCTATGCAACATGGTGGATAAGACAGGCTATTACAAGGGCAATTGCCGACCAAGCGAGGACTATACGCATTCCCGTGCATATGGTCGAAACTATCACCAAGGTGAAAAAGGTTTCCAGCCAGCTTTTGCATGAAAACGGACATGACCCGACGGCTGAGGAAATCGCCGAAAGACTTGAAATGCCCGTGGAGAGGGTTCGTGAAATTATGCGAATCGCTCAGGATCCCGTTTCGCTTGAAACACCTATCGGCGAGGAGGAGGACAGCCATCTCGGAGAT
>CAZBAI010000020.1:0-28535 GCA_964490175.1 uncultured Oscillospiraceae bacterium
CGCCCACGCCGACAAACATGTCCACAAAATCCGAGCCGGATATCGAGAAAAACGGGCAGCCCGCTTCACCTGCAACTGCTCTGGCAAGCAAGGGTTTACCTGTGCCGGGAGGTCCCAAAAGCAACACACCCTTAGGTATTCTTGCGCCGATATCACTGTATTTTTTCGGATTTTTCAAAAAATCGACAATTTCGGCAAGCTCAGCCTTTTCCTCATCTGCGCCGGCAACATCGGCAAACGTTGTTTTTTTGCCGTTGTGCATTTGGTTTTTGATATTTGCCTTGCCGAAATTTGTATATTTTCCGCCTCCGGCAGAGCGCATCATCACAACGAACACTACAATAACCATTACAATGAGTACGATTGTCGGAAGAACCGTGTAAAGCCATGAATTATCCGTAATCTTGTAATAATCCTGCTTTAGAGGGTTGTCTGGGTTGGCTTTGTTGTAATCTGCACGGTAGTTTGAGCTTTCGCTTTGAGTATCCTGCAAGAATACGCTGACATTAGGCACTGTATATACTATTTTTTCCGTGGTGCCGTCATCGTTTTTAACAGTCATTTTAAGCTCGCCGTCACCGAGGTCAAAAGTATATTCGGTGACCTGAAGATTGTCGAAATACGAAATGATTTGAGAGTAAGTATATTTACTGTTTGAGTTTCCTGCGGAGGATAAATACCACACAAAAACAAGCAGCAGCGCCATTGCGGTGAGAAAATACACTAATACTCCCTTTCCTCTGTTGTTTGATGCCATAGGTCGAATCCCTTCTTTCTTTTGTTTTGCTTTTAGTCCGCATCTGCGGTGATTTTTAAAATTTTCTTTGTGGTTGCATCTGTTTTAACACGGTCGGCAATGCCGATACCTTCTATAAAAATCAAGCCTTCGTCATCACAGATAAAGCAGAGCGAATCACGATTTTCACGCAAAACCGCCGAATTAAGCAACGTTTTTACGCTTGAGGTGAAATCACGGTTGGCAAGCCTGATTTTATCGCCCTTTTGCCTTGTGCGCAAGAACAGATTACCTTTTATTTTATCATAATCAACAAAACCTTTTGCTAACAATGTGTTAATTTTATCGCTGTTTTGGTATGCAATAAGCTCGGCGGTGACTGTTCGCCCGTTTACAAATTCGTTTTTGCCGATTATAAGCTTTTTGCAAAAATCCCCAAATTCCTTTGTGTGTTTGTGCAAGGTCAAATTGCCGTTGCGGCATATGGCGTAAAATCCGTTTGAAACATCAATCCGTGAAGCTTTATCGTTACAAAGCATTTTGTCGATAGTGTTCACTCTGTCAAAGCTGCATTCAATATTGTTTTGCGCAAGAAGTCGCATTATACATCGCCGCCGCAATGCCGCATCACAGTCTTTCAGATTAACAAGTGAGGAAACGCCGTCAAAGCAGGCTTCAAATGCTGAGTTTGTACATTTTTCGATATAAGCATTCTCGGCTTCTACGGTTTTTTTCATGCAAAGAACGCTTGACAGCACAGAGCTGTTAATGCTTTTCAAAACGGGAACGACGTTGTGGCGGATTTTATTGCGTGAAAAATCATCACCGAGGTTTGTGCTGTCGATAACATATTCGGCAGAATTTTGCGCAATATATTCTTCGATTTCGGCTCTTGAAACATAAATCATAGGGCGAATTATATTGTCCCTAACTGCGGGTATGCCGCAAAGTCCCTTAAGCCCGGTGCCCCTTGAAAGGTTTAAAATCACGGTTTCAAGATTATCGTCGAGAGTGTGCGCCGTTGCGATTTTTAATCCGTCAGCGGCCTTTTGCAAACAGTCATAGCGCAAAGTTCTTGCCGCTTCTTCGCAGGACATACTGCTTTTTTTGACAAGCTCTGTCACATTAACGCTGTATATTTGCAACTTGATATTGTTGATTTTGCAAAAATTTGCGCAAAATTTTTCATCGCCGTCGCTTTCTTCGCCACGCAGGTTGTGGTTGATATGAACACAGCTGACATTATAGCCAAGCTCTTTCAGCGCAAGCGCCATTGCAACGCTGTCGGCACCGCCCGAAAGTGCGCAAACAACTTCCCGGCGGTTATCAAGCATATTATAGTCGCTTATCGCTTTGGCAACTTTTTTCGTTAAACAGCGCTCATTATTTTGCTCTCGCATTTTATTCGCCCTTTTCCGTTTCCATATTTGAGAAACGTGTAAACTGACCGTCCCAGATGAGCTTTACATCGCCGGTTTCGCCGTGGCGGTTTTTTGCAATCGTGCATATGGCAACGCTTGCGCCCTCGGCGTTTTCATCTTTATTATAGTAGTCGTCACGGTAAAGAAACAAAACGATATCGGCGTCCTGCTCAATCGAGCCGGATTCACGCAGGTCGGAGAGCTGCGGCTTTTTCTCCTGTCGTTTTTCAACGTCACGATTAAGCTGTGAAAGCAAAATCACGGGCACATCAAGCTCTTTAGCCATATTTTTAAGCTGTCGGGTGATATCGGAAACGATGAGCACACGGTTGTCGGTTTTAAGCGAAGAGTCCATCAGCTGAAGATAGTCGATAACGACCAAACCGAGGTTTTTAACTCTTCTGAGCTTTGCTTTGATTTGCTGAACGGTCATTGCCGCAGAGTCATCAACAAGCATCGGCAGTGAACGCAGTGATTCCGCACCCATTGCGAGATTTACCCAATCTTGCTTGGAAAGCTTGCCGGTGCGCAATTTTTGACTTTCTACCATCGCTTCGGTTGAAAGAAGCCTTGATACCAGCTGCGATTTGGTCATTTCCAGATTGAAAACCGCAACGGCTTTGTCTTTTTGGCGCTTTGCAACGTTGAGCGCAATATTCATTGCAAACGAGGTTTTACCCATACCGGGACGAGCCGCAATCAAAATCAGGTCAGAACGGTTTAAGCCCGTGGTGAAACTGTCGAGAGCGGAAAAACCCGATTTTGCGCCGAGATATTTTTCCTTGTCTTTGCCCGTAATGTCATTGAGGTGGGCGTAGGTTTCTCTGATTATGTCCGAAATCGGGGTCAAGCCCTTTACGTCCTTCGCTTGGCGTATATCGTAAATTTTTTGCTCGGCAATATCAAGCAGCGTTTGCGCACTGTTTTCATTTTTCGCAACCATATCGATAATTTCCTGCGAGGTGGAAATAAGCTTGCGCATATAATATTTTTCCGCAACAATTTCGCAATAGCTGTCAATATTCGATACCGAAGGCACCGAATCCATCAAAGCGACAAGATATTTTTTTGCGTCCGCATCGGTTTCAAAAATGCGTTGCCGCATACTTTCGTTCAAAACGGTTATGATATCGGCACGTGTTCCCTTTTGAAAAAGGTCGGTTATTACGGAAAACAACTCTGTGTGCTGCGGCAAATAAAAATAATGCGGCAAGAGCATTTCTATGGCGATTGCCGCAGTATCCCAGCTGCGCAGAATGGCGCCGAGAACGGTCTGTTCCGCATCAAGCGAAAAGGGCAGCTTTACACTTTCTGCCGACGGGCTTTGAATATAGTCCATATTACATATACATCCTTAAAAATGTCTTAAAGCGTTATTGCGGAACAACTTCGATTTTTGTGACTGCGCTCACGCCGGATTTAAAGCGCACCTCGGCTTGATAAGAACCGAAAGCTTTTATCTCCGATTTAAGTGAAATTTTCTTCTTTTCGACCTCAACGCCGTATTGAGATTTGATTGCCTCGGCGACATTTGCGGCTGTTACCGAGCCGAAAAGCTTGCCGTTTGAGCTTGCTTTAAGCTTTATGGTGACGGTTTTTCCGTCGATATCGGCGGCGCTTTTTTTGGCGTTTTCAAGTTCAACTTCGGCTTTGTGTGCCTGCGAAGATTTTTTGCCCGCAAGATCGCTTAAATTTTTTGCGCTTGCTTCAACAGCCAAGCCCTTTGCAAGCAAAAAATTCCTTGCAAATCCGTCGGCAACTTCTTTAATGTCGCCTTGTTTTCCCGTTCCTTTTACGTCTTTTAAAAGTATTACTTTCATAGAATATCTTCCTTTCAGTTTTGTTCACCGAGCGTTTCAAGCTGTTTGTCGATTGCTTCGATGAGTTTTATTTTTGCACCGCTTACGGAATCTTCCCTAAGCTGAGCCGCCGCCATTGTTTGGTGGCCGCCGCCGCCGAGCAATTCCATAATCAGCTGAACGTTCATTGCGCCCATTGAGCGTGCCGAAATATTGATTATATCGCCGATTTTATATATCACAAACGAAGCGTCAACGCCCTTTATTGTCAGCAATTCGTCAGCCGCCTGCGGCGCTACAATGCGAATATCCTCACCGGCAATGCCACTTTCGGTTATGGCACAGCGTTTGTAAATTTCCGCCGCCGCAACCAGCATTGTCTTTTTCTGATAAGCTTCGATTGAATTTGCGAAAAAGCTTTTTACCGTTATTGTATCTGCGCCCATTTTCTTTAAATATGCCGCCGCTTCAAAAGTGCGCACGCCCGATTTCATAACAAAGCTTTTTGTATCGAGAATTATTCCCGACAAAAGCGCTTCGGCATAATGCGATGGGATTTTACCTAAATTCGGGAAATACTGTATAAGCTCGGTTATAAGCTCGCTTGCAGAGGAAGCAAACGGCTCATGCAAGGCGACAAGTGCGTTTTCGATATAATTTACGGTTTTTCTGTGGTGATCGATTACGGCGACTTGGGTCGCGCGCTTGTATATATCCGCACTTTCTACAAGGTCTTTATTATACGTATCGACGATAATCAAAAGCGTATTGTCCGTCATTTGCGAAAGTGCGTCATCGGGCGAAAGGAAAAGCTTGTCGCCCTCTGCGGCTTTAATCCTTTCGATAAGCGGCTGTGCCAAATTTTTCAAAGGGTCTGCAACGACAAAGGTTTGCTTTCCGAGCTTGTTGATTGCGCCCGCAAGACCGATTGCGCCGCCGACGGAATCGAGGTCGCCGAGCCTGTGACCCATGATATACACCTTTTCGGCGTTATGTATTAGCTCTATAAACGCCGAAGCGATGACCCTTGTTTTGATTTTCGACTGTTTTTCGATGCCTTTTGAAACGCCGCCGAAAAATTCAAATCCGTTTTTGCTTTTTACCGCCGCCTGATCTCCGCCCCTGCCGAGAACCATATCAAGCGCCTGTTTTGCGTCGTTTTCGCTTTCTTCAAGATTTTTTGCGCCCCTGCCCACGCCGATAGACAATGTAAGCTCGGTTTTTTCGTCAACCTTGATTTTTCTTGCTTCGTCAAGAATTTTAAAGCGTTCGGCAACGATTTTTTCGAGGTATTGTTCTTCAACAACGCCGACGTATTTGTCGCCGCCCATTTTTTTCAAAATGCCCGTTGTGGAACTCATAAATTCCTCAAGCAGTCTTTCGACCTTGACCAGCGCAAGAGCTTTTTCACTGTCCCTGACATCTCTGAAAAGCTCTTCATAATTATCAATCGTTATCAAAACCACCGATTGACGGGTTTTGCGCATTTCCTCCTGCAAATGTACGTGATTCGTTACATCTTCAAAGCAAAGCAGCAAAAGCTTGGCTTCGTATTTATCCGTTTCGTTCAGCCTGACTTTATAATTCCTGCCGCCGCATGATATAACGACATATTTTTTGGAAAAAAGTGCGGCAAGGTTTATATCGATAAAGCTTGTGATGTGGTGTCCGTATGCTTCGTTGCCTTTTTGCGCAATTTCCTCAAAGAAAATTTTGTTGTACCAAAGCACCATGCCCTGCTCGTTTAAAATCAGCATAGGCTCGGGAAAAAGCCAAAGTGCGTCACGCTGAACGTAGTCCATTTCGGAGTTGATTTTTGTGACAAATGATGTTACGCCCTTTTTGAGAAGACACAGCTGCGATATCATAAAAATCGCAAGAACAGTGCCGCCGGCGGCAAACGCCACGCACCATTTTATATCTTTTTTAAGATAAAAAACGGTGGCGGCAGCGGCAAGCGCCGCTATGGATAAAAATGTCGCAATAAAGAATCCGACAAGTTTTTTTGCTTTCATTTCGACTCCTTTCGGTGAGTTAAACCGATTTAAATCGGAGCAATGCTCCTGCTTTGCCTGCAATGAGCAGAGCTTGCGAACGATTGCAGCCTAACACTGCGAGGTTAGGTTATATTTCCATTATAATGGGAAGAATCATAGGTGTTCTTTTGGTTTTTGTAAAGATATAATCGGAAAGAACGTCTTTCATTTTCATTTTGAGCACGCTCCATTCACGAAATTCGTCGGGCATACAGTTTTTCAGCGCCTCGGCGAGAATCTGCCTTGCTTCGTCCATAAGCTCCTCGGATTCACGAACATAAACAAATCCTCTTGATATAAGGTCAGGGCCGGAAACAAGGGAATGGCTTGATTTTTCAATGGCGATAACAACAATTATAAGCCCGTCTTGCGCAAGGTGCTTTCTGTCACGCAAAACTATCGAGCCGACATCGCCCACGCCGAGTCCGTCAACAAGCACTCTTCCTGCCGGCGCCTGCGAAACAACACGCATTGTTTCGCCGTTGATTTCAATTACATTGCCGATTTGCGCAACGAGCAAATTGTTTGCTTCAATGCCCATTTCCTGTGCGATTTTTGCGTGCCGCATAAGGTGCTTAAATTCACCGTGAATGGGAATGAAAAATTTCGGCTTTGTGAGGGCGAGCATCAATTTCAGCTCTTCTTGATTTGCGTGCCCCGAAACGTGTACGTCATACATTTTTTCGTATATAACTTCCGCACCTGATTTCATAAGCTCATTTACGACCTTGGTGACGTATTTTTCGTTTCCCGGAATGGGCGTTGCCGAAATGATTATTAAATCGTTGCAGTTGATGTTGACTTTCTTGTGGTCGTTCATAGCCATTCTGGTCAAAGCGGACATAGGTTCGCCCTGACTGCCCGTTGTGATGAGTACGATTTCTTCGGCGGTGTATCTGCTCATCATATCAATATCTATAATGACATTGTCGGGCACGTTTAAATAGCCCAGTTCGGTTGCGGTTTTCACGACGTTTATCATGCTTCTGCCGAAAATTGCCACCTTGCGCTTATATTTTACGGCACAGTTGATAATTTGCTGAACCCTATGAATGTTTGACGAAAAGGTTGCGATGATAATTCGCCTGTCCTCGGCCTTGGCAAACAGCTTTTCAAAGCTTTCGCCCACAAGGTGTTCGGTCGGAGTATAACCGGAGCGCTCGGCGTTGGTCGATTCGGAAAGAAGCGCCAAAACGCCTTTGCTTCCCAGTTCGCCGAAGCGTGCCAAGTCGATAGGTTCACCGTTTATGGGGGTGTAATCGACTTTAAAGTCACCTGTGTGAATCAACACGCCTGCCGGTGTGTGCAGCGCAAGTGCGACCGCATCGGGAATGGAGTGATTAACGTTGATAAACTCAACTTCCATACAGCCGAGCGAGATTTTTTGTCCCGGCTTTACAACCGAAAGATTTGCCGCAACGCCGTGTTCTTCAAGCTTTGACTGAACAAGCCCTAAGGTAAGTCTTGTACCGAAAACCGGCGTGCTGACTTTTTTCAGCAAATACGCAAGCGAACCTATGTGGTCTTCATGCCCGTGAGTGAGCACAACGCCTCTGATTTTGTCGGCGTTTCTCTCAATATAAGTGAAATCGGGGATGACAAGGTCTACACCGAACATCTCCGAATCGGGAAACGCAAGACCGCAATCGACAATAATAATGTCGTTGCCGCATTCATACAGCGTAATGTTTTTTCCTATTTCGTTCAGTCCCCCTAAGGGAATTATTCTGATAGACGGTTTTTTAACGCTTTTTTGCTCTTTTACCGCAATTTTGTTCCTGCCGGTTTGTCCTCTTGATGTTTTTCTTCTGTAATTTTCCACAGTTTACCTCTTTTCTTTGTGTTTGTATTTTTATGCTTAAAAATTTATCGAAAATTAAAACGTACCCAAACCCATGCAATGCGCAAGCGGTTCGGCTTATGTAGTGCCGAAAAGGGATTGATTTGCGAAAAATTCGGCACATAACTATACATTATTTATTGTACATCAAAATACACTATTTGTCAAGAAAAATAGCTTTTTGTGGGATTTGGCGTATTTTGCGGCGCAATATCATGCCCGAGAATGATGCTTTGGCAGATGTCGCAAAGCTCGCTTGCGGTTTCGCATTCGCCGCTTTCGGCACGCATTATAACGGCTTTTCCGGATTTTGTGGGCTTTATTGTAATGTTCGGGTGATTTGCGCAAAAACTTTCAAGTCGGCTCAAGGTGAAAGACAAAGGTTTCTCCAAACCGACGACCCTTTGCACTGCGGCAAACGGCGGCAATGCCGCAACAGCTTGTTCGAGTGTGAGCGAACCGTTTGCCAAAATATCACACACATTCAGCGCAAGCTCAAAGCCGTTGCAAAAAAAGTCTTCACACTGTTCGGGGCTGATATACAGCGGTGCCGAATAGCTTTTAAAGACCGTTTCCAAGCTTTTGGGATAATTTTGGGCAAGCTTTGGAATTTCGCCTTTATTGAGCATATTTACAACGCACAGCATTACAAGTTTTTCGTAGCTAACAAACCCCGTTTGGGTTGAGAATGCCGACGCTTTTGTGCCGCTGCGTGAAATTCTGAAAGTGATTTTCGAGGCGATTGAATCGATTTTGAGCGATTTTATGATTTGAGAGCCTCTGTGACTTGATGTTGTAAGCGCTATCGGAAATTGCAAATGCTTTGCTGCAAGCTTTGCGACATAAAGCTCTTTTACGCTTGAAAAATCGTGCAGCGCCCCGAAATGTTCGCTGTTCATTTTCGGCGCAAGGTCGTATTTTATCGCCGATTCCGCTTCTGCCTGTTTTGTCAAGGAAAGTTCCGTGCGGCTTTTTGAATATGCGTATATTTTTGTATATGAATCGGACTGCACGAAAAATCCGTAATCCGCATTGAGAATTTTCATGGCGTAAAAAAGTTCGCTGATAAGACATTCGCCCAGTGCCCACACATCGGAGCCGCCGCCGAGAGCGCCCGACGAAAGTGCGGCTTCAAGTGCGACTGCGGATAAAGTGCCGCTGTGCCCTGTTACGATGACTTTTTTGTGTCCCGCAAGGCTTCTTCCGATTTTCACTGCGGCAACAGCGTCGATTTCCGTGCCTGTTTCACCGCATATGGCGGAATCATCATCAAATTCAAGGGCAATGTCACGGTTTCTTATATCAAACAAGGCAACTTTGTAATCTTCAAGATGCTTTTTGGCAAAAACTCTGACGTTTTCTTCAACCCTTGCGCCTTTTCCGACCTTGGCACCCTCGCCGATTGCCGCACCTTTGCAGACTGTACTTCCGGCAAGAAGCGTTGCTCCCTTGCATATCAATGCGCCGTCGCAACGTGAGCCGGCAGCTATGTGAGCGCCGCTTTGTATTACGCTGTATTCAACAACCGCACCGTCGCCGATAAACACGTTTTCGCCTATAACGGAGTGTGAAACCGTAACGTTTTTTCCGAATTTTACGCCGTTTCCGATATGGCTCGGCTGCCCTATGCAGACGCTTTCGCCGTTGTTTTGGCAGTGAGCGTCTGCAAAGATTGGGTGCAATCTGTCGGAAAACCGTGCGCTTTCGCTGAGAATATCCATATGGCAGCGAAGATAATCGGCAGTATCGGCAAGAGAATTTGCATATGCGGCATTATCGCAAAAGCAAATGTTCATTTTGTGCTGATGTGCGCTGTTTATAAAATCTTCATCAATTAAAAGCGTGCCTGTGCTTTTTAAAAAATCAAAGCATTTTTTTGACAAAATGTAAATACCCGAGGGTGTATATAAATGTGCTTTAGCATTAAATTTCCAAAGCTGTTTTCCGCTTTGAATCGGCAGCGTCAGCACGGTGATATCCGCTTTGTGCGACTTGTGGCAGTCAACGGCGCTTTGCAAATTCGCATCGTAAAATTTCATTTGGCAAAACAAAAGCACACCGTCTTGACCGATATCCAAAGACGATATATCACATCTGCCGAAATTCCACTTGATATCAAGTCGGTCTGCATAGGCGCTTGCGCTTTCTTTACAGCTTTGACTGTTTTCGTCAAGAAAGACATATGCTTTTTTGATTTTTGCGGCACAAAGTGTGTCGAAAATATATTCCTCACAGCTTGAGCCGAATATATCGCACAAAGCTTTCGGTTTCGGGTACTTTTGCGGTTCGGGTGAAAGTGATTGCATCATGTCGTAAATAACAGCTTCCATAATTTTGCTTCTCCTTTGTATATACTTTTAAGAAATTATTGGTCAAAAGCGCAGGTTTATGCAAAATCGGATAAAGGTGTTTGCAAAAATACGGATTATGATGTATAATTGATTGTAAATTACGGCTTTTTCAAAGGGGAAAGAATATGATGAGCGAGCTTCGGCTTGATAAATTTGTGTGCAACCGCACGGGCATATCACGCACGGAAATCAAGGCTGTGCTGAAAAGCGGCGGCGTGACGGTTGACGGGGCGGCGGAAAATGACGGCTCACGCAAAATTTGCCCGGAAAAATGTGAGGTTGCCTTTAAAGGCAACCTGCTTTCGGCTGAGCAATTTCGATATATTATAATGAATAAGCCTCAAGGCGTTGTGTGCGCCACGCAGGATAATGTAAACAAAACGGTGACAGAACTTGTTCCGAAAGAGCTTATGTGCCGCTCTCTTGCGCCGGCAGGCAGGCTCGATAAGGATACCGAGGGCTTGCTGCTTATTACAAATGACGGCGAATTTGCGCACAAAGTTATATCACCGAAAAAAAATGTGCCGAAATTTTATGTAGCCCGCTTGGAAACGCCTTACCGTGAGGACTATTGCCGAATTTTTGAAAAAGGAATTGAATATCAAGGCGAAAAATTTAAAAGCGCAAGGGTTGCAAAGCTTGATGAAAAAGGCGAATATGCGCTTGTTGAAATCCGCGAGGGAAAGTTTCATCAGGTGAAAAAAATGTTTGCGGCGGTTTCAAACAACGTTCTATATTTGCGCAGAGAACAAATCGGAAAGCTGTTTTTACCACAAGATTTAGTGCTCGGAGGCTCGTTAGGCATATTGCACAAAGAAGCTTGCGAAATGTTGAAAGACGAATCTTTTGAAGAGGTGCACTCTCGAATTTTTGTGAAATTTTCGTCAATATAAATAAAACCTATTTTCAAACTTTGGGTATTTAGTAGCTTGAAATTTTGTTTTTAATTTGTTATCATATATATAACGTCATTTTTGACAATACAAATTTGGGAGGCATAAAATAAATGGCAAGTTTATCATTGCGTAGTATTTACAAAAAATATCCCGGCGGCGTTGTTGCCGTTTCCGACTTTAATCTTGAAATCAGAGATAAGGAGTTTATCATTCTCGTAGGACCTTCCGGCTGCGGTAAGTCCACAACACTCAGAATGATTGCAGGTTTGGAGGAAATTTCCGAGGGTGAGCTTTACATCGGCGATCGCCTTGTAAATGATATTGCTCCTAAGGACCGTGATATCGCCATGGTTTTCCAGAACTATGCTCTTTATCCGCATATGACTGTTTTTGAGAACATGGCATTCGGCTTGAAACTCAGAAAAGTACCTAAGGATGAAATTGCGAGAAAGGTTGAAGAAGCAGCAAGAATCCTTGATATTTCTCACTTGCTCGACAGAAAGCCTAAGGCTTTGTCCGGCGGTCAGCGTCAGCGTGTTGCGCTCGGTCGTGCTATCGTTCGTGAGCCTCAGGTATTCCTTCTTGACGAGCCTTTGTCCAACCTCGATGCAAAGCTTCGTGCTCAGATGAGAACCGAAATTTCAAAGCTTCACCAAAAGCTCGGCACAACATTTATTTATGTAACGCACGACCAGACGGAAGCTATGACAATGGGTGACAGAATCGTTGTTATGAAAGACGGTTATATGCAGCAGGTTGATACTCCTCAAAACCTCTATGACCGCCCTGTAAACCAGTTTGTTGCCGGATTTATGGGTTCTCCTCAGATGAACTTTATAGACGCAATTCTTTACAGCGAAAACGGCTCTTATTATGTTGACTTCGGTTCTGAAGCCACAAAGACAAGTCAAGCCGTACGTTATCAGGTTGTTCTTCCTGCTGACAAGTGTGACGATGCTGTACTTTCAAAGTATGTTGACAAGGAAGTTATCGTAGGTATCCGTCCCGAGGATATTTATGATGATCCCGCTTATATCGCAAATGCCACAACCGGCGTTATCGACTGCACGGTAGATATTACCGAGCTTATGGGTGCAGAAACATACCTTTACCTCTCTTGCGAGAATATTCCTCTCACGGCAAGAGTTGCTCCTACATCAACAGCAAGACCTCAGGACGAAATCAAGGTTGCTATCGACCCTGCTAAGGTTCACATTTTCGATAAGGACACTGAAAAGACCATTATTAACTGAGTCTTTGACGAATAAGCTAAAGGTGCAGCTTTTTAAAGGTGCACCTTTTTCTTTTGTGTGCGATTTGCCAAAAGGAGTGGTTTTGTGAAAAAAGAAAAAAGCATTTGTGAATATAGTATTACGAACGACCAAGGGGGGGGTCAGCCTATTACAATCCTGCAGATGCGCTAAAGAAAAGGTTTGCGTTTTTAAACAACCCTAAATTAACTAAAGCGAAAAATAAAACGGTTGAGTGTTTGTGCCTTGGATATTTAGTGGTTGTTGTTTTGCTTGTGGGATATTATATACTGTTTCCCGCAAAGGGCGTTTATCACAGCGACACAACCGATACGATAATGTGGGCGCAAGCTGCGCTGAAATCCGGCTCGATGTTTAATAAGGAGTTTAATTACGCCTGCATTGCGCCTTTTGGCGGATATATATTTATATTGCCGTATGTTGCGATTTTCGGGTTTTCGCTTAAAGCCAACGCTTTCGGTATGCTTACCTTTTTTGTTTTATTTTTGGCGGCGCTGTATGCAACTGTCAAAAAGCTTGGATTTAGCGATAACAAATGCTGCGTTGTTTCGGCAACGACGATTCTTTTGGTTTCGGGCAGCGCAAAGCTCAGAGAGATTTTTTTCGACCATATATTGCATTACAGCTTGAATTTATTCTTTGCGTTGGTTGGCTTGCTGCTGATTTTTTCTATGGTTGACAGCCTTGCTTCAAGGGAAAAAACCAAAAAATATATTATTTGCGCCGTTTTGCTGTTTGTATGGTGTTTTTTGACTTCGCTTAATCAATCTACAACGTTGTTGCTTTTCATACTTCCGCTTTTTTCCGCATTTGTATTAGAAAGGCTTCTTGCCGAGGAAAAGGCAAAATCGGCAAGAGAGTATTATTTTGGGTTGGCAATTCCCGTTATTATTGCGCTGGGCGCGCTTTTAGGCTATATTGCAGCTGACTTGATTATCGGCGACAGCACCGCCGCATATCAGGAAATGTATTCGGTTTATTCATCAATTTCTCAGTGGGGCGAAAACCTACTTGGATTCTATGCGGATTGGTATATTCTATTTGGTGTTGATATTCTCGGAATGCAGGAAATTTTGACGATATACGGAATTGTCGATTTGCTTATAGTGATTGTAGCCACTATAATTCTTATCACGCCGATAGTTATGCTTTTTTGCTACAAGCACCTGAAAAACAGAAAACTGCGGATATTGTTGCTGTTTCATTCTGCACAGTCGCTGTTTTTGATGATGATATATGTCCTCGGCGTTGTCAGTAACGTTAATTGGCGCCTTACACCGATTATGTTTACTTCGGCGTTGCTGACGTCAATCGGATTTGCGGAACTGTCAAAAAGCTTTCGCTATAAATCGCTTGCGCATTTAATAGCGCTTCCGGTAGGGTTTATAGCCTTGTTTAACGGAACGTATTTTATGCTTCCGCCTGATTTTGCTCAGCAATCGGGATATTTTGCCGTAGCGCAGGAGCTTGAAAACTTTGAAGAAAAATACGGCATAGAATTGGAATACGGCTATGCAACATATTGGCATTCGCAAATTGTTTCTTTGATAAACGAAGAAACAATTCCCGTTCGGTGCATTGAAATAACCGAAGATGGGTATTACGCAAGGCAATATCAAACTTATACATATTGGCATGATGATCAAGCAGATGTTGAAAACTATTTTGTATTGGTATCGAAAGAGGAATTTAAGTATATGCAGAAAAACAAAAACGAGCTTATACACAAAGGCTCAATATGCGATATGCCGCTGATATTTAAAATATGTAACGGCGAATATTATGTTTTGGTATACAATGAAAATATATTTTAAAAAATGCCTCCGAAAGTGTAAAGCTTTCGGAGGCTGAATTTATCTGCACGAAACAATTTCGTCATAAAGACCGAGATAAAGCTTGGCAGAATTGCCCCAACCGAAATCCTCTTTGAGGGCGGCTGTTACAAGCTTTGACCATTCGGTTTTGTTCCAATAATAATCCTTGGCTCTGCGGCAAGCGTCAAGCATATCGTGTGCGTTGTAGGTTTTGAATGTAAAACCGTTGCCGTTTTCGCCGCCGGCATCACGAATACTGTCACGCAGACCGCCTGTTTCACGCACAATCGGAATTGTTCCGTAGCGCAGTGAAATCATCTGTGCAAGTCCGCAAGGTTCGCTTTGCGAGGGCATTAAAAACATATCCGCACCGGCGTAAATGCGCTGCGCAAGGTCGGGCTTAAAGCCCAAGGTTATGCTGACTTTGTCGGGATAGCGTGCGTGCATTTCGCAGAAAAAGTCCTCATAAATTTTTTCGCCCGAGCCTAAAATCGCAAATTTATAGCCTAGGTTCAAAATATCTTCAAAAACATATTTAATAAGGTCAAGCCCCTTGTGCGAAACAAATCTTGTTACAATGCCGATTACAGGTTCTTCGCCTTGATAAAGACCGAGAGAGGAGAGCAGGTCGGCTTTGCACTGCGCTTTGCCTTTTTTGTTTTTTGCGCTGTAATTTGCAGGCAGATTCGGGTCGGTTGCAGGGTCGTACCGAACGGTGTCTATGCCGTTTAAAAAGCCTGTCAGCTTATATTGCTTGCCTTGCAAAGCCCTGTCAAGCCCATGCGAGAACCATGGGTCGAGAATTTCCCATGAATAGCTCGGGCTTACGGTGGTTATCTTGGCAGAGGTTTCAAAAGCGCCTTTCATAAGGTTTACACAGCCGTCATATTCAAGCAGATTCGAGTGATAAAGCGGAATGCCGATGACCTCGTTTAAGACGTCCATTCCATATTTTCCCTGATATTGAATATTGTGTATTGTGAAAACGTTTTTGATGTTTTCATACCCTTGCTGATATTTGTAGAACACCTCATAATATACAGGCACAAGGGCCGACTGCCAGTCGTTTGAATTGATAACATCGGGAGTAAAGTCGATATATCTGAGCATTTCGAGAACGGCACGTGAGAAAAACGCATAGCGCTCACAATCATCATAAAAGCCGTACATACCATCTCTGCCGAAGTAGTATTCATTATCAAGCAGATAATATGTTACGCCGTTTGAAGCCTTTGCTTCAAAAATTCCGCAATATTGCTTTCGCCAAGCAACATCAACCGTGAAATTTGTAATAAATTTCATTTGGCGGCGCATTTCGTCGTTTACCGATCTGTAAAGCGGCAGAACGACGCGTGCGTCATGTCCTTGCTCGTTTATCGCTGCGGGAAGTGAGCCGATAACATCGGCAAGACCGCCCGATGCCGCATACGGTGCCGCTTCGCTGGCTGCATACAGTATTTTCATTTTTTTCCTCCGATTGCCCTTAAAAAGGGCTTTTGTTTATATGTAAAATATTGTTAGATATTTGCTTTTTTGCCGATGTAAAGCGGATAGCTCTCAGATCCGGTCAGTGTGCGCTGTGCGTCGATTGAAACACGCTTGTCGGTGATGACGTTGCTGATGCGGCTTTCTTTTCCGATGACCGTATCCTGCATCAAGATACAGTTTTTCACAACGGCGCCCTTTGCAACTTTGACCCCTCTGAAAAGCACAGAGTTTTCAACCGTGCCGTCAATTACGCAGCCGTCGGCAATGAGCGAATTGGAAATAGAAGATTCAAGCCCGAATTTTGCAGGCCCGTTGTCACGGATTTTGGTGTAAATCGGGCGGGATTTTTTAAACAGGCTTTGTCTGTTGCCCGAATCGAGCAAAGCACGGTTTGCGTTGTAATAGCTCTGCATACTGTCAATGCGCTCGTAATACTCTTCGTGTTCATATGCGCAAATTTTGTATTCTTCCTTTTTGGCTTGCAAAATATCTCTCTCAAAGCTGTAAAGCGAACGGCTCATGGCTTCTCTTACGATTTTTTCGAGGAATTTTTTGCTCAAAATAAAGGTGTTCAGGCTAATGCAGCATTCGCCGCAGATGAGCGGATTTATGGTAACATCGGTGATTCTTCCGTTTTCAATGCCGAAGATCGTTGCTTTGTGCTTTGAAGCGTCGTAAATGCCCTTGGCGAAAATCGCCGTAATGTCGGCGTTGCTGTCGATGTGCTGCGCTATTGCCTCGCTGTAATCGATATTGGCGATAACGTCGCAGTCGCTCATAACGACATAGTCGGCGCTTGAATGCTCAACAAAGTCCATAACGCCGTAAATAGCTTCAAGCCTGCCTCTGTAAATTCCGCTGCCCACGTGTGAAAAAGGCGGCAAAAGGTGAAGTCCGCCGTTTTTTCTGGCAAGATCCCACTCACGTCCGCTGCCCAAATGGTCAAGCAGGGACTGGTAGTTTGATTTTGTTATTACACCGACCTCGGAGATTCCCGAATTGACCATATTCGAGAGGGGAAAATCTATCAGCCTGTATCTGCCGCCGAAAAGCACCGAACCCAGCGTGCGTTCCTTTGTGAGGTCGGAAACGTTGTTTTCGTGCATATTGGCAAATATAAGACCGAGAACATTGTTGCTTGAAATCATTTATATTCACAAGCTCTGCAATTATGCCGTATACAGAGCTACTCCTTTCAAAAAAATACTGTGTTAAAGCGCCGAAAAACGCTTACTTGTCATCGGAAATAATCTCTTTCGGGTTGATTTTTGCACTGCCCGATATTTTTACATTGTGTCCGACAACGGCAATGCCCCATTCGTCACGGTTTTCATATTGTTCGGGCGAAGCACCGATGTGTGCGCCGGATTCGACAATGCAGTTTTCGCCGACGATTGCGTATTCAACCACTGCGCCGGATTTTATTACAGTGCCCGGCATTATAATGCTGTAGTTGACGGTTGCGCCCTCTTCAATCGTAACGCTGTCGAAAATAATCGAAAAATCGGCGTTTCCGTTGACATTGCTGCCCTCGGATATCATCGAGTTTTCAACCCTTGCGCTTTCGCCGATATATTGCGGAGGAGCAATCGGGTTTCTTGAATAAATTTTCCATTCCGGGTCGTAAAGGTCAAGCGTAACGGTAGGCGAAAGTAAATCCATATTTGCCTCCCACAAACTGTCAAGCGTGCCGACATCTTTCCAATATCCGTCAAAAGCGTAAGCGAAAAGCCTTTCGCCGTTATTAAGCATTGCCGGGATTATATCTTTGCCGAAGTCCTTTGAGCCGGTGTTTGCTTCTTCGTTTTCGATTAAGTATTTTTTCAGCTTTTTCCATGTGAAGATGTAGATGCCCATTGAAGCCAAGGTTGACTTGGGCTGTGCCGGCTTTTCGGTAAAGTCAACAACTCTGCATTCATCATCGCAGGTCATAATGCCCATTCTCGAAGCTTCTTCAAGCGGAACATCTATAACGGCGATTGTGAGGTCTGCGTTTTTCTTCTTGTGAAAATCGAGCATAAGCGAATAATCCATTTTGTAGATGTGGTCGCCGCCGAGCACGATTACATATTCCGGGTCATATCTTTCGACAAAGCTCATATTCTGATAAATGGCGTTTGCCGTTCCCTCATACCACGAAGCGCCCAAAGCGGTTTGATAGGGCGGCAAAACGTGCACACCGCCGTGAAGCCTGTCAAGATCCCACGGCTGACCGTTTCCGATATAGTCATGTAGAACCAGCGGCTGGTACTGCGTCAGCACACCGACCGTGTCAATTCCGGAGTTTGTGCAATTTGAGAGCGGAAAATCGATAATTCTGTATTTTCCGCCATAGGGCACGGCAGGCTTTGCCATGTCACGTGTCAGCGCATAAAGTCGGCTTCCCTGACCGCCGGCAAGAAGCATTGCCACACATTCTTTTTTAATATACATAGGTTTCTCCATACCGCAAAGCTTTTGCGGCGTCGCATTTACGGCATACGGCGAGCCGATATATTTGTCGATATTTTTCGATTTTCAGTTTGCGTTTTCTTTTGCAATAGCGGATATATTTTCGGATTTGGGCTTGACGCTCACGTTCTTTTTAGTGACTGAAGAAGCTTTGCTTTCGGTCTTTTCGTCTAAGGGAACGTGCTTTAAATAAATTACGGAAAGCGGCGGAATTTCAAGCGTTATGCTGTGATCGTAACCGTGCATGATTTCTTCCTCTGTATCCACCGTGTTGTTTGAAATGCCGCCGCCGCCGAATTCAACTGCATCCGAGTTGAAAACTTCGGTGTATTTTCCGGGGTAAGGTACGCCGATACGGTAGTTTTCACGCTTTACCGGAACAAAATTGCACACGGCGACTATTTCGTTTCCATCGTCGTCGATTCGTCTGAAAGCGATTACGCTTTGCTTGTAATCATCGTGCGATATCCATGAAAAGCCCTGCCATGAATCGTCGTTTTCCCAAAACGGACGGTTTTCACGATAGAATTTGTTCAGCGCCTTTGAGTAATTGTGCAACTTTTTGTGCGATTCAAATTCATCAATCAGCTGCCAATCAAGTCCGGTTTTGTAATCCCATTCTTTAATTTGCCCGAACTCCTGCCCCATAAAGAGCAGCTTTTTGCCCGGGTGTGCCATCATATATGCCAAAAACGCACGGTATTGAGCGAATTTTTGCTCATATTCGCCGCTCATTTTATTTATCATCGAGCATTTTCCGTGCACGATTTCATCATGCGAAATCGGAAGAATGTAATTTTCGGAGAAGCAGTAGAAGAACGAAAACGTCAGCTTGTCATGATTGAAAGCTCTGTATATCGGATCAAGCGACATATATGAGAGCATATCGTTCATCCAGCCCATATTCCACTTGAAGTTAAAACCAAGCCCGCCGATATCCGTGGGTTTTGTGACAAGCGGCCATGCGGTCGATTCTTCCGCAATCATAAGAATATCGGGATTTTGCGCAAAAACAGCTTCGTTAAGCATTTTTAAAAACTCAACGGCTTCGAGGTTTTCGTTTCCGCCATAGATGTTTTTCATCCATTCGCCGTCACGTCTGTCATAATCGAGATACAGCATACTTGCGACTGCGTCTACACGCAATCCGTCAAGATGAAATTCCGAAAGCCAGTAGCAAGCGTTTGAAATAAGGAAAGAGCGAACCTCACCCTTGCCGTAATCAAAAACTCTTGTTCCCCAAGTGTAATGCTCACGCTTGCGTGCGTCTTCATATTCATAGCAATAATCGCCGTCAAATTCATAAAGACCGTAGGCGTCTTTCGGGAAATGTGCGGGAACCCAGTCGAGGATAACGCCGATTCCCGCCTTGTGGAAAAGGTTCACCATTGTGCGGAAATCATCGGGTGTGCCAAAGCGTGATGTCGGCGCATAGTAGCCGGTCACCTGATATCCCCATGAACCGTCAAAAGGATATTCGGCAAGGGGCATAAGCTCAATATGCGTGTATGACATCTCCGTCAAATAGGGAATAACAGCCTTCGCAAAATCGACATAATTCAAAAAATTGCCGTCATCGTGCTGCTTCCATGAGCTTAAATGAACCTCATAAATATTGACCGGACTTTTATATACTGTTGATTTTCTTTTGTTTTCAATCCAGTCGGCATCATCCCACTCAAACGAGCTTTCAAAGATTTTTGAAGCGGTGTTCGGGCGTGTTTCCGCATGAAACGCATACGGGTCGGCTTTGAGGATGATGTTGCCCTTTCTTGTTTCAATACTGTATTTGTAAGCGGTGAATTGCGCAAGATTTTTAAGCTTTGCTTCCCATACGCCGTCGGAAATCAAAACGCAGGGGTCGGCATTTCTGTCCCAATCGTTAAAATCGCCCACGACCGAAATCGAACGTGCGTGCGGTGCCCAAACTCTGAAATAATATTCACCGTCTTTTTCCGCTTTGTGACAGCCGAAAAATTTATATGCCTGTCTGTTTTTCCCTTGATAGAATAGATACAGGGGAAATTCATATTGGTTATTGTTCATAGCATCTTCACTTTCTCTTTCAGCGCAAAAGAAATATACAAGTTAGCAAAACAGCACACATTGCCTGATATATTTGCGGCTGTACTTATATATATGTATTTTATCAGAAAAGCGCATTGTTTTCAAGTAATTCAGGCTATTTGCTGTAAAATTCGTAAAATTGTGAGATTTTTGCACTCAAAATTTGTGCATATACCACAAAATATTTTGAGATATGGGCAAATCGCAAATTCGTCTTTAATTTAAAATGCCGACGCACACTGTGATATCGTCTTTTTTGCCGATTTTATAGCTGGAGCTGACCGTGCTGCAAATCTCATCGGCAAGCTCTTTTGCGCTTGAATCGGTTCGGTGAAGCAAAAGCGATTTGATATATTGGTAATACTCTTCTTCGATTCCGTCGGAAAGCATGACAAAGCTGTCGCCGCTTTTTAGTTTTAAGGTCTTTTTATAAGGCTCTGCCGTGCCGACAATCCCCAGCGGAAACGAAGCGGCTTTTATGCAGATAACACGGTTGCCTGTGCGTATCAGCGTTGCCGAAGCACCCGATTTAAATATTTCGGCGCTGTGGCTTTGCGCATTGATTTTTGTGATGTCAAGCGTAGCGAAGCTGTCGCCGGTTTCCTTTATCATCATGGCAGAGTTGATTAGCCCTGCGGCGGCGTAAGGCGGAATCCCGCCGCAGGTAAGTTTTTTCAGCAGCGAAAGACAGAAATGTGCGTTAAGTGCGGCGTCTTTGCCGTGTCCCATGCCATCGCTTAATGCGGCGTATTCGTTGCCGAATCCGTCGGAATAAAGCATACAGTAATCGCCGCAGATGTCACTTTCGGCTGATGACTGCGAAAAAGCAAAATCAAATCCTACATCGCTTTTTTCGGCAAGGCTGATTTTTGTGCAATCGCTTGTGCAGTGTATGCCGTTGACAATAAGCTGTGTTTCCAACGCTTTTGAAAGCTCTTCGGCAATTTTGCTTTGCTCGGCAACCTCGGTCGGGTCAAGATATATTTCTGCCTTGATATGCCCCGATTTGCTTTTGAAAACAGCGGCATATGAGTTTTTCAAGCCGATATCTTCAAGCGCCGATTGTGCCGTGCTTGACAAATCGTAGTCGGATTCATCGGTGTTGCAGATGTATTTTGTTGATTGTATAAAGGTTTCTTCCTGCGCTTCAAGCAGTGAAAATACAGCCGATTGCATTTCACGGCGATTATTGTCACATATTTTTTCAAGCGTTTTTTCCTGTTCAAATATTCCGTATTCCTTGGCAATTTCAAGACGATTCGGGCAGTCGCCGAAATAGCTCGGCAAGGTGGAGGGGCTTACAACGGCGTGAGATTGAAAAAATCCGAAAGCCTTGTAAGCTTCGTTTTCTTTTTCCTCCCAACAGATTTTGCGGTTTTCGCAGTCGGTGCAAAATTTTGCGGCAAGGTGATTCGGCGTGCTCGGCAGGCAATCTCTGCGGCGCAAAAGCTGTGAAACATACACGGTATCCTTACGCAGTTCCCTGATTGAAAAAGCCGCAAAGCGCATACGTTTTTCCAAAAGCGCACGCTTTTTTTCGGCTTCAAGCGGCGTTGATGAAAAAAGTGCGGCGATGCTTTCGTTTTCGTATATGGCAAAAAACAGTGAAGAAGCAATTATGTTTACAAGATACATCAGACTGTCGGCGTTGAAACCGCTGAAAATACCCATTGCCAGATTTTGCAAAATAAATGCAAATGCGCAATGTTTTTTGCCGAATTTTGAAAGCGATAACGCTGTCAGCACAAACACCGGCATAAGCATACAAAGTCTTGCCGCCGAAACGGAGTACAGCGCAACGCCCAAGCACCCAAGCGAAGCACAAACGCAGCCTGCGCTTTTGCCCGATATTTTCCCGATATAAAGCGAAGAAACAGCCACGGCGATTATGCCTAAATTTATCGCAGCGGCGTTGATTGACGACAGCAACGATATTATTGCGACAAATGTTGCGCAGATGTATATCGAATCGGGGGAAGATAAAGAAAAGTAGTGCTTTTTTTTAAACGATTCATATGCGGCTGTTGCAAAATACGCACTTGCGGTGCAAATCAGGCAAGACACAATACGGGCAAAGATATTGTAACCCTTGATCGGAGCGAAAATCAAAACAATGCTGCCCGCAAGACTGCCGCCGAGTGCGCACAGTGCCGATATTTTTGCGCCGTGTTTTGAAAACGAATGCGCAATGACTTTTATAAGAGAGCAAAACGCAAGCGAAAGAAGTATGTAAAAATTTTGTGAAATGCTTGAAGACAAAAGATACGAGATGACCGCCGCAGGGAGCATAAATACGCTGAAATACGGCGGCAATGCGGCACTGAGCGAAATGATGAGCGGTGAGGGAAAACCTATAATTTCGGCGTTTTCAAAAGCTGAGCAAAGTGCAAACGCCGATGCAAAATAGGCAAGGAGTTTTTGCCTTTCGTTGAGTTTTTCAGAGCGCATTTTTTATTCCTCCGTATTTTGCTTTTTTACGTATTATTGTGATTATACGCTATTGCAAATGCGAAAGCTGTCTGTTTAGCGCCGGCATAAAATGCAAAAAAAGCCGCCTTTATATACAATAAAGGCGACTTTTGGCGCAAAGTGCAAATTGTAAGCGGCAAATCAAAGACTTACTTATCGGGAAATATCGGAAATACGCTCGTGTAATGCGTTTGAAAAACAAACCATTTCTTCAAGCGAAAGCTCTTCGGCACGGGCAGTCGGCTTTATGCCGAAAGCGCTCAAAAGCTCTGCTATTTCGGACGAGGATATCGGCAATTGCGAAGAAAGGGTGTTCGGCAACGTTTTTCTGCGCTGTGCAAACGCCGCTTTTATGAATCGGAAAAATGCAGCTTGCCGCTCAAAATCAAGATCAAACCGCTTTTGAATATCTATTTTGATTACGGCGGAATCTACCTTGGGTGCGGGAAGAAAACTGCCTTTTGAAACGTTGAAAAGCAATTTCGGAATGCCGTAATAATTGACTGCGGCGGTGATTGCGCCCGATTGCCTTGAAGGCAAGACAGCGCATAGTCTCTGTGCGGCTTCTTTTTGAACCATAACCGTAATCGAATCAAGGGGTAAATTGCTTTCAAGCAAATTCATGATGATGGGCGAGGTGATATAATACGGCAAATTTGCACACACGCTTACAGGCATATCGCCAAATTCACGCTTGATAATTTCGTTTAAATCCTGCTTTATTATATCGCCGCATATTATTTTCACGTTGTCACAGTCGCTCAAGGTTTCGCCGAGGACAGGTATCAGCCGTGAATCGATTTCAAAAGCAACAACCTTTTTTGCACGCTTTGAAAGTTCGTTTGTCAAAACGCCGACGCCCGGACCGATTTCTATAACGCCTTTGTTTTCAATTTCGGCAAGCTCAGCCATTTTCGGGCAAATGCCGCTGTTGATTATAAAATTTTGACCGAGCTTTTTTGAAAAATCGAAGCCGTATTTTTGCATAATCGGCTTTATAACGCTCGGATTTGTAAGATTTTCCATATTTTTACCCCACAAAAAATACTCAATATATTCTATCATTAAAAAAAGTATTTGTAAAGACTTGAAATTCAAATAATAATGTGCTATAATAGTTTTAAAGCGATGTGCTTTTAGAGCGTTGCATTATGTTTTTTTGAATGTGCCTGTCGGATTTTGCAATGTGTGCGATACGGTAAATAACGGCAGTGCCTACTTTTTGGCGCACGCCGAAAATCACCGAAAAAAGGAGTTTGCCATGGAACGCAGAGATAAAATCAACTATTATCTTGATATTGCCGATGTAGTTTCCAAGCGTGGCACTTGTCTGCGCAGGCGCTTCGGTGCGGTTATTGTCAAAAATGATGTTGTTATCGCAACAGGCTATGCAGGTGCGCCGAGAGGAAGAAAAAACTGCACCGATTTGGGCACGTGCATTCGCCAGCAGATGAACATTCCCCGAGGTGAAAGGTATGAGCTTTGCCGCAGTGTTCACGCCGAGGCAAACGCAATTATTTGCGCCGAGCGTGAAAAAATGATAGGCTCTACCATGTATTTAAGCGGCAGGGAAGTTGCCACCGGCGAATATATCAACAATTCAAACAGTTGTTCAATGTGCAAGCGCATGATTATCAATGCCGGCATTGAAAGGGTTGTTGTGCGTGACACGCAGGATTCATACAGGGTTATCGATGTCAGCGATTGGGTCGAGAATGATGAATCCGTAATAGGCGCAAAAGGTTATTAAAAACAAGTGCTTTTGCCGAATGTGGGGGCGTAGCTCACCCGGGAGAGCGATACGTTCGCAACGTATAGGTAGTCGGTTCGAGTCCGATCGTCTCCACCAATTCAAATTTAGGCAATAGCATTTGTTTTAGCCCTTATATTTTGGAGTGTGACAATGAAAGCTGTAATTCAAAGGGTAAGCGGCGCAAGCGTTTCGGTCGGCGGTGATAATGTCGCCGAGATCGGCATGGGGTATTTGGTTTTACTCGGCATTGGCAAAGGCGATACACGTGAGTGCTGTGAAAAAATGGCGGATAAGATAATAAATTTGCGCATTTTTGAGGATGAAAACGGCAAAATCAATCGTTCGCTCAAAGATATTGCAGGGGAAATGCTGATAGTTTCGCAGTTTACGCTTTATGCCGACTGCAAAAAGCGCCGTCCCGGATTTACCGATGCGGCACCGCCGGATATCGCAAATGAGCTTTACGAGTATTTTATTTCCCTTTGCAAATGTGATGTTAAACGTGTTGAATGCGGTGTTTTCGGCGCACACATGAAAGTCAGCCTTGTGAATGACGGACCTTTTACGGTTTGCTTGGATATATAACTTAGGGCACAAAGTCCCTTGTTGAAAAGGAGTCGGAATTTTATGACATATAAAGAAAGTTTTATCAAATTTATGGTTGAAAGCGGCGTGCTCACATTCGGTGAATTTACGCTTAAAAGCGGTAGAATTTCGCCGTATTTTATGAATTCGGGCAACTATAATACAGGCGCACAGCTTGCACGCCTCGGCGAGTTTTATGCCGAATGCATTCATGATAACAATATTGAGCTTGAAACTCTTTTCGGCCCTGCGTATAAAGGCATTCCGCTTGCGGTGGCAACGGCAACGGCGCTTTACAACAAGTTCGGCATTGATGCAAATTACTCTTTTGACCGCAAAGAAGTAAAAGACCACGGCGAAGGCGGAATGATTGTCGGCAAACAGCTTGCCGACGGTGAAAAAGTTGTAATTATCGAAGATGTTATGACCTCGGGCAAGGCACTGCGTGAGGTTTTGCCTAAACTTAAAGCGGTATCCGATGTTGACGTTGTGGGCATGGTCATTCAGGTTGACCGCATGGAAAAGGGGCTTAATTCCGATAAATCCGCCGTTCAAGAGGTTAGCGCCGAGTTTGGAATCAATATATATTCGATTGTTAATATAAATGATATTATTGATTGTATCAAAAACGGCGTTATCGACGGCAGTGAATATCTTGACAAGATGCTTGAATACAGAGCAAAATACGGAGTTGAATAATTTAAAAAGCACTTTTGGCGTTAATGCCCAAAGTGCTTTTTTTGTGATGTTGCAAAAAATTATTGAAAATTAAGGTTAAAGCTTTATTCGCCGATGTTTTCGGTATCTGCCGCTTTTGATTCTTCGGCGTCGTTTTTTTGTGATTTTGCCGGCAAAAGCGAAAGCAAAATACCCAATACAAAAAATATAACCGAAACGGTAAGAAGCGAATTGAAAGTGCCGTCGGTGATGCTTAAAATAGCGTTTGAATACGCAAGCGATGCGATGTTTACGCTTGATGTAAGCTTTTGCGAGGTGACATATATCGCAACAAAGCCGCCGAGAATGCCACAACACATAAGCGCACGCCCGATATGGCGAAAAATAACACTGCGCGGTCTGCACAGAAAAAACAGAAAAACTAAAGTTGCCGCCGCAATTGCCGCCATAATTGCGGCGATTTTTCCTATATAATTGCGCACTAATGTAAAATAGGGCGAAAGCGTGTTTGAAAACGGTATTTTAATACTGTTTTCAATCAGCTTTATGATATAATCGCTGAGCGAATCGATAGCTTCGCTGTCAAGTTCAAGTTCGTTTTCGCTTGCATAAAGCGAAATTGCGTTTATATAATCTTCTTTGAGAGAGGTTGTATTCAGATGATATTTTTCACCTGTATACAGACAGCGAATAGAAGCATTCATCTCGGTTTTGACAATATCTTCGGTGAGGGGCTTTGTGAGAAGATTTTCATCAAGTCCGGTTGAAACGGTGTTTTCGGCGATGTTATCGCAAACTTCGTTATACAGCATTGCATAAAATTCATCATTTATATATCCGCTGACTTTGGCTGAATCAAGAATTGTGCATTGCGCCCAAACAGCGATCATGCAGACAAAAATCAAAATCGACAAAACAAAGCTGACAAAGCCTTTGATGATGTTGAGCAGTATGTTATCGTTCATTTAACGCTCCTTACTGCATCAAAACCGGTCCGGAGAGCTTTTTTGCGACAAAATATATTCTTTCGTTTGTGTAGTTCGATTCCATACATGAATAAAGAATCAGCGTAGAGGTTGAATATGTGTCGGTAAAATATTTAGAGTCGGAGCTGTCGAGAATCGCCGTTTCGTATATTTCATAGACATAATCGCCATAGCTTGTGCTGATGAGGATTTGCTCGCCGATAACATCGTTTGACTTGGCATAATTGACCCAATCGGCAAGATATCCTGCGGAATTATGACCGCACATAATGCTTTTTCCCTCATATCCGGGCAGATAACTCAGATAGTAAAGCCCAACGCCTTTGCGCAGGATTTTTGTTGTATCGCCGAAATAAAGATCCATTTCGGTGCCGACAACGGGAATTGAAATTTTGCCTATGCAGTCGCCTGCGGCAGGGTAGTCGATATCGGAAAAATGCAAAACAGCGTCTGCATCGGTTTGCGCTGCGGTTGTCGTTGTTGTAACGGAAGTGGCGGCAGTGACGTCGGCGCTTGATTTGGCAGAAGATGTTGTTGTTGCCGTTGTTGTCTTTGCGGTGGTTTTGGAAGCGGCGGTAGCTTTGGGCGTTGTCGTTGTCTTGGCTGTGGTTGTTGACCTTACAGTCACGATAACCTGAGAAATTGAGGTGACAATTTCGGTTTCGGCATTGCCGCTTTCATCAATAATAGGTTCGCCGCTTTTGTCGGTTACGGTTACAACCTGTGTAACCACGGTTTCGGATACTGAGGTGACAAACGGTGCGCTGTCGCTGTTGTCATCCGATTGAGTTACCGTTACAACACTTGTCACAGCTTGACCGTTTGCGTCGGTAACGTTTGCGCCGCTGTCATCTGTGACGGTAACGATTGAAGTTACCGCAGGGGTTGTGACGTCAAGCGGCGAATCATCGCTTGACGGCTCTTTATCCTTGGCAGAGCAGCCGAACAGCATACAAAAGCAGCACATAGCAGCGCAAATTGTAATATTTTTTATTTTCATATTATCACAGCCTTTCCAAATTCAAGGTTTAGCCCAAAATTATATCTCTTCCCGCTATTTTTTTTGCGTATATGTACAGCCTTTCCGATTTATAGCCGGGCGTAAACGGATAGCAGGTGTACATGACAAGGGTGTCCTCGTCGTTATCTTCCGACAAAAATGCCGATGTATCGGTATGCCGTTTTATGTCATAGTCATAAATGCTGTAATAAAAATTGCCGTAGCCCGTACTGATTTTGATTATTTCACCGACAAGCTCATCGTTTTCGACAAGTTCAGCCAAAGGCCCGAAATACGGCGAGGTATTGTGCCCGGCAATAATTGTTTTGCCTGCCATTCCCGGAATTGAACTTGCATAATATTGCCCTACGCCGAGCTTTAAAAGCGAGAGATTGTCGCCCATGTACAAATCAAGCGATATCCCGACAGAATCAATGCTCAGTTCACCGTACATATCTCCGTATTTCGGAAATTGTATTTCCGAAGTGTAAGTGATGCTTGATTCAAGGTTTTCCTTGACTTCGACAAGCGCACCGGTGATATCATCGTATATAAATTCAGGCTCCGGTTCGTCGCTTGGAACATATATTGAGTTGATTTGGATATTGTTTTGTATATTGCTGCCCGTAATCAGCGATAAAACAGATTTTAGCGGAGAGATTACGGGAGATACGCATATATACACAAGCAAAGCCGCCAATATAGAATAAATTAGCGACAAAATAAGATTTGTCGCTAATTTTAAAACAATATTCTTTTTCATAAGTTAAACACTTGAGAAGCAATTACTTAACAAGCTTTTTCTTCTTTGCAACAACAGCGCAAGCGCCCATCATTGTGGCAAGAGCTGCCGAAACACCGATAACGCCGGCTGTAGAGCCTGTCTGCTTAACG
>CAZBAI010000021.1:0-28250 GCA_964490175.1 uncultured Oscillospiraceae bacterium
ATAAAGGGCGAAAAAGAAAAAAAGCGGATGCAATGAAAATTCATCACATCCGCTTTAAGACAAAGTTATTTAACAATTATATAAATGAAAAAAGGGCAGAATCTGCGATAATAATTCGCTAATTCTGCCCTGAATATTCGTTTCGGTGGTTCGAATCCACCTTGTAGGTCATTGGCATCTTTGAAAATGCAACTATGAAAAATGGGGTAAAAATCAAGAAAACCCTTGATAAATCAAGGGTTTTCGGTGTGGGATCTTAATAGACCGCAACACTTGGTTGGGATAGATGGATTCGAACCATCGAGTGACGGAGTCAAAGTCCGTTGCCTTACCGCTTGGCTATACCCCAATACAAACTACCATAATATTATATCAGTTTTTTTTCAATAAATCAAGCCTTTACAAAAATAAATTAAAAATTATGGCATTTTGCACGAAACGATGCGAGTAATTTGTCAAAAATACATATATAGACGACATTTCATCATACCGTTATAGAGTTTTCTGCACTTTCTTGCCGGCTTGCCGAATTTTTTTTCAAAGCCGTCGCTTGCCGTTATTACATAACACGGGTATGTGGTGTCGGCGCTGAGTTTTTTGCCCATTGTTATGTAAATTTCTTCAGCCGCACGTATATCAAGCAACCTTTCGCCGTATGGCGGATTGCATATAACGATTTCGTTTTCGCTGTGAACGGAGAAATTTTTAATGTCGGCAGTGCGAAAATCAATCGCCGAAGCAACACCGGCACGGCGTGCGTTTTCCTTGGCAATTTCGATTGCATTTTGGTCAATATCCGAGCCGTAAGCCTTAAATCCGCAGTCTTTATTTATCCTTGAAAGTGCGGCTTGGCGTTCATCGCTCCATATCCGCCTTGGCAGACAACCCCATTTTTCCGCAGCAAAGCTGCGTTTTAATCCCGGGGCGTAATTCATCGCTTTAAACGCCGCTTCTATAAGTATTGTTCCCGAGCCGCAAAAAGGGTCAACAACAATGCTTTCTCGACGCACTCTCGCCAAATCGACAATGCCTGCGGCAAGCGTTTCCTTAATCGGCGCAAGATTAGCCTGCTTGCGGTAGCCGCGTTTGTGTAGCGGGATTCCGCTTGTGTCGAGATAAACAGTCACAATATCTTTCATTATGGAAAAACTGATTTGCACAACGCTGTCGGTTTCTTCGAGCCAATGCAGTGAGTATTTTTCTTTAAGCCGTTCAACAACCGCTTTTTTTATGATTGATTGGCAAGCCGGCACGCTTGCAAGCTTTGAATTAAGCGAATGACCCTTGACTGGAAAGGCGTTCTTTTTTCCGATATATTCTTCAAATTCAAGGGATTTTACGCCTTGAAACAAATCCTCAAAGGTCAGCGCTTTGAAACTGCCAAGCTCAATGAGCACTCTTTCGGCAGTCGCCAGACAGATATTTGCTTTTGCGATTATATCGGCAGTGCCCTCAAAGCTTATTCTGCCGTTTTCCGCTTTAACGTTGTCCGCACCGATGCGTTTGGCTTCAAAGCTTAAAACGCTTTCAAGCCCGAAATGGCACGGACAAACCAGTTTATATGTTTTTGACATTATGATTGCCTTTCAGTGCATAAAATATCAAGAGGGGAGAGGGAAAAAACCGATTATTCTTCCGATTGAGCCGATGCGGCACGGCATGAGGTGCACACACTCGGCATTGAGTCGGTTTTGTAATATCCCGGAACGGAGCATTTTGAGCAGTTCGAGCCGGCGATAAGTCCTGTCGAATTGCAGAAATACGCCATTTCAACGCCCTCGTCAACAGGAAATTCCGCATGCGTTACAGAGTTGGTCATTTCTGCGTATTCACCGAAGATGTTTGCCCAAATCAGCGCAGATTTCGGGTAATTTTTGGAATAAAATCCGAATGAGTTTGAGCCTGAGCTTGTGTAAACGCTTGAATTGTCATTATCAAATCCAAGCCAAACTGCGCTGACATAATCGGGGGTAAGTCCCACGAAACCGAGGTCACGGAAGTTTTGCGAAGTACCCGTCTTTCCGCAAACCTCAACGCCGTCAAGATTCGCCTGACGTCCCGTACCGTCATAGCTGTTTTCAACAACACGGCGCAAGAGTCTATTCATGATATATGCCGTGTCGCTGCCGACAGCCTGTTCGCCGAATTTGTTCTGGTGGTCGATAACGACGTTGCCCTGTGCGTCGTATACCATAGATATAATGGTTGATTCATACATATAACCGCCGTTTCCGTAAGGAACATATGCGTTGCACAGCTCATTTAGAGTAACGCCGTTTGTAAGACCGCCTACACTTAACGGCGCAAGGTCGATATCCGAAGCGACAAGCGATTTAAATTTCAGCTTATCTACCATAAACGAATAAATATTATCCGGCCCTATATCATAGCAAAGCTTTGCGGGAATTGTGTTAAGCGAAACTTCAATCGCACGGTAAATGAATTTGTTGCCGTAAGACCAGCTTGAAAAGTTGTGCGGCCAGCTTTCGCCGTTTACCGTCAGCGGTTTGTCAACGTATATCGAAGACCAGTTTATTATGTCGTTTTCAAGCGCATATCCATAGGTTGAAACAGGCTTGATACACGAACCGGGCTGACGTTTTGATTGCATTGGGCGCAAAAGTCCCAGTGATGAGGTCTTTTCGCCGATTCCGCCGACAACCGCCTGAATATTGCCGTAATAATCCATTACGATAAACGAGGAATTGGGATAGACATAAAGATTTGACCCGTCTTCTTCAAGAATGGGGTTTCCCTCGGAATCATAAGCTTTTTGGGCAAATCCCTCACTGTATACATTGTAATAATCAAGATATTTTTCTTCAAGATATTCCTGCATTGCAAGGTCGGCGGTGACATAAATCGTGTAGCCGCCGCTGTTTATTTCTTTGAGCGCCTGCTGATAGCTGATGCCTCGTTCCTCTTGGAAATATTCGGCAAGCTCCATCAAAGCGGCATCGACAACATATGAAGTAACGCCGTTTCCGTCGGCTTCTTCATCTTCGTTTTCGTAAAGCTCGGGGTATAGCTCTCTGTGCTTTTGCGAGCCGACGAAAATGAGTTCTTCGGCAACTGCTTCTTCATATTCCTTTCGGGTAATGGCGCCGTTTTCAAACATTTTATAAAGTATATATTCCTGTCTGCCTTTATTTTCTTCAATACCCGTGTTGACCCATTCGTCGGTTTTTACCCATGTGCCTGTGGCTTCGTCATACTCTTTTAAATAGTATCCGGCATTCGGATTGTTTTTCTCCGGACTTTTCGGAATTGCGGCAAGCGAGGCACTTTCTGCGATGGAAAGCTCGGAAACGCTCTTGCCGAAGTATTTTTCGGCGGCATATTCAATGCCGACGGCACCGCCGCCGAAGCTGATATAGTTCATATACGCTTCGAGAATTTCAAGCTTTGCATAACGTTCTTCAAGATTCATGGCACGAAAAATCTCACGAATTTTACGCTGCGGACCTGCCGAACCCGAGCGTGCGTCATCTCCCGTAATGTTTTTTACAAGCTGCTGGGTTATGGTCGAACCGCCTTGGTCGGTATCGTAAATCGAAATAAACATATTTACAAACGCCGCCAATGTGCGCTTGTAGTCAATACCGTCATGGAGGAAAAAACGCTCATCTTCTGCGAAAACAAACGCATTCATCGTGTGCTGCGGCACAACATCAATATCGACGGGTATGCTCATCGAGTCGTTTTCGACATAATAAAGCTGGGTGTAGTCGCCCGTTTCGGGGTCTGTGCCGTAAATATATGTCGAGCTTGAGGTCTGTATATCGTAAAGGTCGATCTCATAGGTTTCGTTCATAAATTTCAGCACATATACGGTTAAAGCGGCAACTATAATAGTGCCGGTAATTACCACAATCAAAAAGAGCGACAATACTGTCGAGCCGAGAACCCGCAGCGCTTTTTTTGAAGCACGGTAAACCTTTTTTGCGCTTTTCAAAGCCTTTTTGCGGCGCTTTTTCTTCTTTAGAGCCAATTGCCTTGCCGCTGATTTTGCATCGGAGTGATTAGCGGGCAAACCGCTCGTCGAGTCGGCTGAGCTTTGCGCATATTCCTCATAGCTGTTTTTTTCTTTGTCTGTATATTCGGCTTCGTGCGATGAAGCAAAGCTGCTGTTTTGCGCCATGTCATCGTTATCTCTGTCTTTTTCGCCGAATGTAAATTCGTTTTTGTCCATAACTGACCCCTCTCTATTGGAATCTTTTGTCATACCTTTTTGTATTATACCACGTTTAGCAATATTTGTAAACAAAAATTTGTAAAAAAAGCTTTGCAAAGCGTCAAATTCACAAATATACGGAGGAAAAGCGTATGATTCATTGCTTCGGTGAGCTGAAATCGAAAGAAATTGTCGATATTAAAACCGGTGAAAAGCTGGGGTATGTTGACGATTTGGAATTTGACGGGCAGACAAAGCGCATAATTTCGTTGATAGCTTACGGCAGATTGCGATTTTTCGGTATATTTGGCCGCTGTGAGGATATTGTGATACCATGCGAGAATATATGCCTTATCGGTACGGACACAATTCTTGTTTCGCTTGAAAATGATGAAAAGGCAACAAAACATCACAAATTCACAATTGAAAGTTTGTATAAATAGACGAAGAAAAAAATCTTGTAAAATATTGTGAAAAGTGGTATAATATTAAGCGCTTGATAAGAGCAAATTCGCACGCTTGGTTTATTGCCCACGGTTCACGGCACTTTTGCGGTCGTGTCGGGCATCGAAAATAGCTGGCGGAGGAAAATTATTAAACCAAAATCAAGGAGGATTCTACACAATGGGAGTAGTATCAATGAAACAGCTTCTTGAAGCAGGTGTTCATTTCGGACATCAGACAAGAAGATGGAACCCTAAAATGGCACCCTACATTTTCACCGAAAGAAACGGCATCTACATCATCGATTTGCAGAAAACCGTTAAAAAGCTTGAAGAAGCTTACATGTTTGTACGTGAGCTTACCGAAAACGGTGAAAGCGTGCTTTTCGTCGGAACTAAAAAACAGGCCGGCGATTCCGTTAAGGAAGAAGCTTTGAGAGCGGGCGCACATTATGTAAACGCACGCTGGCTCGGCGGAATGATGACGAATTTCAAGACAATCAGAAGAAGAATCGACCGTTTGGAGCAGCTCAAGAAGATGGAAGCCGACGGTACGTTTGACCTCCTTCCCAAGAAGGAAGTTGTAAAGCTCAATCTTGAGATTGAAAAGCTTGAAAAGTTCCTCGGCGGTATCAAGGATATGGATAAGCTTCCCGGCGCACTCTTTATCGTTGACCCCAGAAAGGAAAGAATTGCGGTTTCCGAAGCTAAGAAACTCAATATTCCGATCGTTGCGATTGTTGATACAAACTGCGACCCCGATGAAATCGACTATGTAATTCCCGGAAATGACGATGCTATCAGAGCAGTCAAGCTCATTGCCGGCACGATTGCAAACGCTATTATCGAGGGCAAGCAGGGTGAAGCAGGCGAGGAAGAAGCCGCCGCACAGGAAGAAGCGGCTGCGGAATCTGCCGAATAATATCACTTAAAACTTAAATTGGAGGAAATATAAATGGCTAATTTCACCGCAAAGGACGTTGCCGCACTCAGAGAGAGAACGGGCGTCGGCATGATGGACTGTAAAAAAGCTCTTACCGAGGCTGACGGCGACGCAGAAAAGGCAATAACAATACTCCGTGAAAAGGGTCTTGCCGCACAGGCTAAGAAGAGCGGAAGAATTGCTGCCGAGGGTATGGTAATGGCATACGCTTGCAGCGAAAAGAATGTCGGCGTTGTTGTTGAGGTAAACTCCGAAACCGACTTTGTCGCAAAGACCGATGCATTTGCCGGCTTTGTAAAGCAGTGTGCAGATTGTGTTATCGAATATAATCCTTGCGATGTTGACGCACTTAAAGAATGCGTTGTAAAGGAAGAGGGCAGAAAAATCGGTGAAATTCTTCCCGATTTGGTTCTCAGAATCGGTGAGAATATTCAAATCAGAAGATTTGAAAGAGTTGACGGAAAAGTATTCTGCTATAATCATGACGGAGGTAAAATCGGCGTTCTCGTTAAGCTTGATACCGATGTTGATTATGATAAGGTAGCAGCTTGCGGCAAGGACGTTGCCATGCAGGTTGCCGCTATGAACGCACCCTATCTCAACAGAGATTCCGTTCCTGCCGATGTAATTGAAGGCGAAAAGAAGATTATGATGGCTCAGATGGCTGAAGACCCCAAGATGGCTTCAAAGCCCGAGCAGGTTAAGGCTAAGATTGCCGAGGGCAAGCTTAACAAATTCTACAGCGAAAACTGCCTTGTTGAACAGACCTTTGTTAAGGATGACAGCATGACAATTTCCAAGTATGTAGACGCTGTTGCCAAGGAAAACGGCGGCTCTGTTGCAGTTGCGGGATTTGTCCGCTTTGAGCGCGGCGAGGGTCTTGCTAAGCGTGAGGATAACTTTGCCGATGAAGTTAAGAGCATGATGGGCTAATCGCTTTTTTAAATATTTGCGCCTTAAATCTTGTGTTTAAGGCGCTTTCTTTTTTAAGGAGCTATTATGAAATTTTTCCGAACAGAGAAGTATCACATAGATTTTCAAAAAACTAAAATGACAGGTCCGAATGCAATGCTCATTACCGAGGAATTGCTTTGTTCGCTTGATTTGCGCCCCACAATGACTGCGCTTGATATTCGTTGCGGCAAGTCGCTTTCTTCGCTGTTGGTCGCCAAAGAATTTGGCATGAGGGTCTTTGCGTGCGATGATTCCGTTGAACCGTGTGAAAATTTTGCGTTTTATAAAAGAATCAATATGCAAAATCAGATTATTCCGATGAAGCTTGATTTTTCAGGTGATATTCCTTTTTCTGCCGAATATTTTGATTTGATTTTGTGCGCAGGCACTTTTAATCAAATTGGGGAAAAAATCAATTTAAAGGAAAAAATATTGCCGCTTTTGAAAAATAACGGCGTACTTGCCGTTGCCATGCCTGTTCTTACCGTGAACGAAATTTCGCCGCAATTGCGTAAATTTGCCGCAAACAACACCGAAACGCTGCACAGTTTTGATTGGTGGAAAAATTATTTTGAATCGCAAGGCTTAACTTCGTTTGAAAGCGGATTGTGCGAATGCACCGAAAAAGCGTGGAACGATTGGTTTTTGTGCACCGATAACGAAAACGCAATGCATGACAAGGCACTTGCCGAAACGGGTGTGCTTTCACAAATTTCGATAGCAAAATTCATTGTAAGAGCTTAAAATCTGCCGGAATTTGAAACATATTTTGCAAAAAAATCTCTCTCGATTTACCATTGACATCGGGTTTGAATTGTGATATTATTTGTTAAACTGAATCAAAGGAATAAATATAATGACAATAAAAAAACGTGTGTTTTCGTTACTTTGCGCAATGGCGGTTTTGCTGTTTGCCATGATGTCACTTGGTGCGGAAAATATCGGATTTCAATATTCTTCGCTTGATATCGACGGCGACGGTGCGGTCACAAGCCACGACGTTTTGTCGCTTATGCAATATATTTCAGGCAATTGCAACGCCGATAAAATCAACCTTGACAATGCCGATATTAACAGTGACGGGCAGGTTGATTCCGCTGATGTGGCAATGCTGCTGCGAATAATTACATATAAAGTCGATTACAGCGAGCCGAAATCGGAATCATCAAGCTCATCGGCAAGCTCATTGCCGTCAAATCCGGATTTTTTGCTCAAAGGCGTTGATGTCAGCAAGTGGCAGGGTTCTTCGATCGATTGGAAACAGGTAAAAAATTCGGGCTATGATTTTGCGATTTTGCGTGTGGGCTACGGCAGATACTCTTCGCAGAAGGACGAATGTTTTGAAATAAATTATACAGGCGCAAAAAATGCCGGGCTTGCTTGCGGTGCGTATCATTTCAGCTATGCACGAACCGTTGCCGAGGCTAAGGCTGAAGCCGCCGTTTGCCTTGAATGGCTCAAGGGCAAGTCGTTTGAATATCCCATATTTTATGATGTTGAAAGTCAAACCGACTTGGGTGCGAATTTGACTTCTCAAATTATTGAAGCGTTTTGCTCAGAACTTGAAAATGCTGGATATTATGTCGGTATATATAGCTATGCAAATTATTTAAAAAATTATGTAAACAGCACAACGCTTGAAAAATATCCGATTTGGGTGGCACACCATGATGTATCGTCACCGTCGTTTACCGGTCATGCTATGTGGCAGTATTCAAGCACCGGCACTGTGAGCGGCATTGGCGGAAATGTTGATGTGAACTATTCTTATACCGATTTTGAAAGCTATATCAAAGCAAACGGATATAACGGATATTAAAAATTGCGCTATTGCAACGAATTAAAATGCGATTTTGGTTGAAACCGAAAAACCGAGGGTACACCTGCTGTATCCTCGGTTTTGTTGTTTGACGGTTTGCAGCGCATTGCGCCGATAACACAAAAAAAACCCCGATAAAATCGGGGTTTTCTGTGGTTGCATCTATTTTATGCAACCTTTTTGGCGGAGAAGGAGGGACTCGAACCCTCGCGGCAGTTTTATCCACCCTACGCCCTTAGCAGGGGCGCCTCGTCACCAACTTGAGTACTTCTCCATTGATAATCGCAAAAAATATTAAATAATGTAAATTATGGCGGAGAGGGTGGGATTCGAACCCACGGTCCCTTGCGGGATCACCGGTTTTCAAGACCGGCTCCATAAACCACTCGGACACCACTCCGCATAACTGCTAATATATTATATCAGCTATCAACAAATTTGTCAAGGGCTTTTTTGGATTTTTCAAAAATTTTTTTGTAACTGCAATATTTTTAAATTTTCATGAACAAAGTGCGTTTTTTTTTTTTTTTTTTGATTGACATATACAAAATATTGTGGTATAATGAATTATAGTAGTAGATTTTGGCAGTTTTTGACTTGAACAATATGCCGATTTGTGCTATAACCATGTCGCAGATGTCCCCCGCCTCTTAGGCGGCGGGTTCCATTTCAGATTTTCAGTGGGAGTATAAATCTCCCACTGAAACCCTTACGGAGCAAAAGCTCCCTGCGACGGTTGCAATCGTCGCATCGTGATTAAGCGAGCTTATCACGCTTTGCTCCGATTTTAATATATTGCAAATTAAAGAATTTTGCGTTAGCAATGAGCCGCAAATTTATGTAGGAGGTTTTGTTATGCAGTACAAAACAGTTACTCTCAAACACAAGGATCATTATAAAAAGAAAGAACTAATGACTATTGGGGACAAGTATCAGGAAATTATCAGTCAACACGCGGCTTGCGGGTGGATTCTGCTCGGCATACACGCTATGCCGTTATTTGAAAGAAAGTATATGTTCTGGAAAATGCGTAAACAGGTCGATATACTCATTTTTTTCAGAGAATACGGTGCTTCCGGGTGTGTTGAACCCAATAATTTTGAAATGAATAACCAAGCAGTCGAAACCATGAATAAGCCCGGAGTTGCCCAAAATGCAATGAATTTTATGAAACCGCAAGAACTCGCCGGTAAATTCAGCGACCTTAAAAACAAAGCTATGTCCTCTGTATCGGGTCATGTGAATAATTCAAACAACGATAACAACTCCAATACTCCGCAGGAGTAAGATTACATACAGCTACTCTTACGGAGGTGATAATTTATGTTCATGATAAACTATGAGCTTGTTTACGGTAAAGGTAAATTCAGCTCAAACGTTTCAAACACTTCTTATGCAGAATATTCTTCGGCGCCAGTTATTCAGCCCGAGGTAAACAATACCGCCGAAAGCTCAAAAACAGGATTTACGCAAAGCGCTGTGGGCTTTATGCCGTCGGAGAATATAAAGCGGAAATTAGGCTCATCGGCAGACAAACTGAAAAACGCCGCAGGCGCTGTTGCGCAAACCGCTTCGGGGGTTGCAAAAAGCGCTGTCGAAACCGCAAAATCCGAAGAAACCGCTGCCAAACTTGCTTTACTCAAGGAAAAATCTCAATCGGTTGCGGGAAAAATTGGTGCGTCTGTATCCGAGGTCGGTCATAAAATCTCGGAAAATACAGTCACACCGAATAATGATTTTGCCATTGGCGAACCGAATATTTCCGCTGAAATTCCAAAAGCAAGTCCCGTTTACAACGAACCTCCAAGAGAGGTTGTTCATTCGCAATCTGTATATGCGAAATCGCAAGATAATACTTATTCAAATGCATATTCTCAGGCAAATTCCGCTCCCACACCTAAAAAATCAAGCGCAAAGCCTGTTCTTATCGGCATAGGCGCAGGGCTTGGCGTGTGTGCGGTGTTCGCCTTTGGGCTTTTCGGCGGAATGTATTTGATGAACAATAAAAGTGATGTCCAAAACAGCAAAAGCGATAAAGTCGCAGAGGTTTCGGCTTCTGAAGAATCAAGCGAAAGTGAAAGCGAAAGCAAAAACGAATCGCTTGCCGAAAACTCCGAAGACGAAAACGAATTGCCCGAAGCTGAAATTGTATTCAGTGATATTTCTTACGATGAAGATAGTATATACAGCGCTTACATTGAGATAGTAAACGGAATGGATTTTACCGTACCCATGTGCGGTTTTATGACCGATATGAATGATGACGGTATTGATGAACTTATCATTCCCGAAGACGGTCAATACATGATTTATTATTATTCCGATGGGGATATCAAGGCGTACACTTTCGGAAGCTATGCAGATCTTGGCGGCATTGTAATGTACAAGGTTGACGGTGACAACGGCAATAAATATATCTACTATCGTGATGAGTATTCATATATGAGCTTGCAGGGGTATTTTTCGCTTGATACAAAAAATCAGCTGAATATTTTTATTGATTATCCTTATGATGACAACAATAATTATTATGCCGATTGGAAAATTACGTATAACTACTCGGAAGAGTTTGAAACCGGATATGAGAGTGTTTCTACTTTCTACGCACAGCCCAATGACTGCCACAATGCACTTCTTGATTCTTTCAACCATTATAATTTAGATATTTCCGAAAACAGCAGTTATTCTAAGATTGAAAATCTTTATTATGATGAGCTTGCGGAGAAATTAAAGAAAACCGAAGTCAACACTTCGCAATCTTCATTCAGCACCGATATAAACGACTATCCGCTTTATCTTGCAAGATTGCAGTGGATTGCTTCGACGATTAACATGGGTTACGATTATTACGATTACATGAATTTGGACTTGTGTGTTAATTATTCTGGTTGGGATGTTTCATTAGTCGGATATATGTTTCAAGATTTGAATGCTGACGGATTTCCCGAGCTTATAATAGGAACTGCTGACGAGTCGATTTGTGAGGTGTATACGGTGCGTAACGATCAGCTCGTTATGCTTTGTCAATCCGCAGAACGTTATGGTTATTGGCTTTGCGAAAATAATATAATCGGTGAATCCGGCTCTGGTGGTGCAAGCTCAGGAGGAAAGTCATACTACATATATAATGGCGGAAATGAACTTGAAGAAATTTCAAGCCTTGAATATGTATACACAGTTGATGGAGAATGCCTCTACTATCTTGACGGTTGCCAAATATCTGCAAGTGAGGCTGATAATCTCGTAAATATTTATACACCGGCTTGTCTTTGGCTCACGCCACTATCAACCGTTCTTCAATAAGGCAATCGAACTTTTGTTAAAAATTCCGCCGAGTTGGTATTTTGTTATACCATCTCGGTCGGAATTTTTTTTGAAAGGGGAAAGGGGCGCTTTGCCGTTACTTATCGCTATACAAAAATATAATCCGAGCTGGCATAGCCTGTTTGCCCGTTGTATCTTATAACATACCAATTGCCTGTTTTGCCGAGTATATCCACGCTTGCCCCGTTGGGAACAGAGCCGATTACAGCGCCTTGCATTGAGGGATATCGCCGCAGATTGAGGTTGCCCTCACTTAAAATTACAGTGCCTTTAAGCGGCGATGCCGCTTCAACAAACGGTATGTCGAAATAATCGGTCAGCGATAAAACAAGGTTTCGTGCAATTGCCGAAAGGTTTGATTTTATCCACGCTTCGTCCTCGATATTATCATGATAGCCAAGCTCTGCCAAAACCGCCGTGGCTCTTGTTCTTGTGACTTCGCCGAGAAAATCCGTCGGCAAAGCACGTGATTTATCGGGCAAGGGGTATATCAGTTTCATATTGTTTGCGATTATCGTTGCAAGCCTTTCGCTTGATTGGCTTTGCGGATAGTAGTAAATATCCACCCCCCTTAACTGCCCTGAAAGATTTGGCGGTGCGGCGTTTGAATGAAGCGCTAAGTGCACATCATAATGCCCCGAATTTGAGTCGGCAATGGCGGCAGCTGCGGATTTATTAGGGTCGTTTCGCACAAAGGTGATTCCGCTTGAACGAAGATACGGCTCCATTCTGTCGGCAATAAGGTTCATGTATTCTTCTTCGTTTCCGCCGTTAACGTATTGATTGTATTCCTGTGTTGAAGGGCTTAAATACAGTGTGGGCATAAAATATCCTCCGATTTAAAACAGTATATTTTATTATATTTTGAAATTGATGAAATTGACACATTTTCGGTGTTGCAAATTCAGACAAAATGTAGTATAATAATTTTTGTATGTTAAAAATGAAAGGAAATACCGTTTATGAAATTACTTAGAAAAATATCTGTAATTACTGCGTCGATTTTGCTTGCAACTTCGGTTTGCGGCTGCACGGCTTCAAAAAATGACAGCTCGGATTCGTCAAGCGTTTTAGTGCAAGACACGGCAATTGTGCCTAATGCCGAAAACGTAAAACTGCTCGGCCGCACATATCTTGATGAAAACAACACGCTTTGGCTGTCGTATTCCGGCTCGGGTGCGGAGTTTTGCGTTTCCGGCAAGCGTGCGGAAATCACAATCGCAGGCGACAGCTCGGTTGCGGCGCAAAACAATTATGCGAGAATTGCCATATATGTTGACGGTGAGCGTGTTGTTGACGATATGGTAGACAGCGCACAGGAAAAATATCTGCTTTTTGAGGGCGAAGAGGAAAGAGAAGCAACGGTTACGATAGTTAAGCTTTCGGAATGTGCGATGTCATCATGCGGAATTGAAAAAATCGATGTTGACGGCACGGTTTCGCCGGTTGATAATAATGATTTGTATATTGAATTTATCGGTGATTCCATCACCTGCGGATATGGCGTTGATGATGAGGATAAGTCGCACAGCTTTTCAACTCAAACCGAGGACGTTACCAAGGCATATGCCTATAAAACCGCACAAAATCTCAATGCCGATTACAGCATTGTTTCAATAAGCGGATACGGCGTTGTTTCGGGCTACACAACAAGCGGTGAAAAGGTCAGTGCACAAACCGTGCCGCAGTATTATAACAAGCTCGGATTTTCTTACAACAATTTCAACGGTACAATGCCTCAGGATATAGAATGGAGCTTTGAGGAAAACCGCCGCCCCGATATAATAGTTTTAAACCTCGGCACGAATGATTCGAGCTATTGCGGCGGTTCTGTTGAAAAAAGCGAAGAATTTGCGCAGGGTTATATCGATTTTATCAAGCAGATTCGCCAAAATAATCCCAACGCTTCAATCGTTTGCGCTTTCGGCGTTATGGGCAATTCGCTCTATCAGTATATTGAATATGCGTGCGTAACTTATATGCAGGAAACAGGCGACGAAAACGTGTATTACGTTCAGCTTGCCCCTCAGGACGGTACCCTCGGCTATGCCGCCGACTGGCACCCGACGCAGGCAACGCATGAGGTTTGCGCCAAAACCGTTTCCGACTTTATTACCGAAAATGTTCTCGGCAAATAAAATACTGTGAGGTAAAATGAATTTTATGAAAAATATCTTCAAAAAAATTATCGGTATTGTGCTTTCGGCGGCAATTGCGCTGTCCTCTCTTTGCACGGTGAATGCAGGCGCAACAGTGCAGCTGCCCACCGATTATGCAAGCGCTGTCGAAATGCTTTCCGATGCAGATTATATTATTGACGGTTCAAGCATTTATCTGCTTTTGGATTATGAGGTCGGAACAGGTCAGTCGTGGAGCTATGTTACACGTTCAACCGCTGCGGTTTCATATACTTCAAGCACGGTTTTTACAGAATCGGGTGAGAATTATGTCGGTGACAAAGCCGTTGCGATGTTTCGCTTTGACGCTTCAAGCGCAGGTGTTTTTCGTGTTGTGATTTATCTGAATCAAGGCGGCGTTATCGCAATCGACCCTATCTGCTTTAATTTTGCCGTAACGGGCAATGATACTGACGGCTATGTTTTTTCACAAAGACTGCCCGATTCGGATAAGATACCTATGGATTATTACGAAGCACAGCAAATTGACGGAATTGCAATCGACGGTGATTTGGTAATCGTTTGCTTTGAAAAAGGCGATGAAGAATTGAGCCTTTCCGTTGCTTCAACGTTCACGTGGGAAGTTGTAACAAGTTGCAGCGTTCCCATTCAATCCGTGCCCGAATATGCGCTTTCGAGTGAAACGGCAGGCTATGCCGTTGCCGTGATAAAAGTCACCTCGGCAGGCGATGGCAAGCTGATTTTAAAAAGTGCCGACGGCTCAAAAACATTTGAATATCCCGTTTGCGCAACAATGTCGGAAAACGGCACTGTCACCGTTACCGACAGTCGCATAAAATACGGCGATGTCAACGGTGACGGCGAGGTGAATTCGGTCGATGCGACAATTGTCAGCCGTGCCTCTTTGGGACTTTATTCGCTAAGTCAAACCCAAACCGACATTGCCGATGTCAACGGCGACGGAAATGTAAACTCTGTTGACGCCGCAATGATTACAAGATATGCTTTGAAGATTTTGAAAGAGTTTCCCGTTTCTTAAACTTGCGCAAATCAGCTCAAATACAGCATATGCAAAAGTACATAAATCGACACAAAATGTGTTTGATGTTGTTTGATTTTTAAGCAGCCTTGTGTATAATTAAAGCATAAAATACAGGAGGTTTGTTTATTATGAATACAGACAAAATTTATGCACAGCATATTGCCAACGAGTATGCGCCGAAGGAAACATCAAAGGTGGTTGCCTTGCGCAAGTTAGATGCACGGGCAAAATTGCCGGCAACGGTTTTTGCATATACTTTCGGAATCGCTTCGTCACTGGTTGCCGGCGTCGGAATGTGCCTTTCTATGAAAATCATCGGCAATAGCAACGCAACATTTGTTTTGGGCATAATCATCGGTATTATCGGTTTTGTTGCTATGGGAGTCAACTATCCCATATATAAAAAACTGCTGGAAAACGGCAAGAAAAAATACGCCTTTGAGATTGTTCGGCTTGCAAAAGAAATCAGTGAGGAATGAAATGCAAATGCTTTGTACGTGCACTATTTTACAGGCGGTAAATTGCAGTGAACAAGAATGAAAGCAGGTATTTTAATACAGCCGAAAAAATGGATAAAGCTTTTTTGTCGCTTCTTGAAAAAAAGGACTTTGCTTATATAACCGTGAAAGAAATTTGCGAAAAAGCACAGGTGAACCGTTCAACATTTTATTTGCATTATGAAACTTTAGGTGATTTGCTTACGGAAAGTGTTGAATACATGAACAAGCGGTTTTATGCATATATGAAAGGGGATAGGGCGGCGTTTTTGCGCCGTATCGCACATTGCTCGTTAGATGAGCTTTATCTCATAACGCCTCGCTATCTGATACCGTATTTAAATTATGTGAGGGAGAATAAGCGATTCATTCTCACGGCGATAAGCAATACAAAAACATTACAGCTTGAAAAAACGTATGACAAGCTTTTCAGAGAGGTCTTTACGCCGATTTTGGAGCGTTATGGCGTTTCGAGCGAAATCAGGGAATATATGATGTCGTTTTATATAAACGGGCTTATGGCGATTGTTACAAAGTGGCTTGATAACGATTGCGAAGAAACGCCCGAGTATATTGCTGACATTATGCGCCGATGTGTGAAACGCATTGATTCTTTATGATAATGTTGCAAATTTCTTATTGAAAAAAATTACCGCAAGGTTTGCCGGAATATCAGCAGCCTTGCGGATTTTTTATGTATTTTTTATGCCCATTTGAAGTTTTCTTTGCCTGCGCCAAGCTCAAAGTGATATTTTACAATGCCCAAATCAACCTTTGAATAAAAGGCGGTTTTAGCTTTTGCGCAAACCTGTTCACCGTTGTTTGTCAGCATGAATTTTTGCTGATTCATAGCTGTCGGCGCAAGCATTGCCGCTTTTACGCCACGTTTGAACCATTCCGGCGAGTTTTGCGAAATATTGCTGATTTGCTCCGGCGATTTTGATTTGTGCGCAACTCCTTGCGTTTCGCCGTAGCCGACAGCGATTACTACTGTCAATTTTTCGCCGTCATTAACGCAAAATGCACCTTTGATTTTTTTATATGTCAGCGCAACCCAGCAGGTGTTAAGCCCCAATTGCTGTGCCTTGAGTACAAGCCTTTCGCCGTAATAGCCGCATTTTTCGTCAAGGTCGCTGCTTTTTTTGCCGACAAGCACAATGTAGTTTTTCACTCCGTTAAATTTGCCGTAGTGTGCCATAAATCCGTCGAATGCGCACGGTTCGTTCGTTACAAGCTGAATGTGTAAATCGCCTTGCTTATTGCAATCGTCAATTTCGGCTTGCAATTGTGAAAGTGTGTTTTCGTCAATCGGCTTTTGTGTATATCGGCGTACGCTGTGCCGTTGCTCCATCGCATTGATAAGCTCCATAAAAATTACCTCTGTTTTAATTGTCCTCTCCGCTTCTGTCGGGAAGCCGCTGCATAATTTCCTTTGCATGAGTCAGCGTTTGCAAAAGATTTTCCATTGCCTGCGTATCCGAGCTGAAGAAATAGTAATTCTTCGTGCCCTCACGCCGCATATCGATTATGCCGGCATTTTTGAGAATCTGCAAATGGTGCGATACTGCCGGACGTGAAAGATTCGTCTTTTCGGTGATTGCGCCGACACGCACCCCTTTGCATTCGCCCATTTGCATCATTTCAATAATCAAATGCAGTCTGTTTTCGTCACCCAAAGCAATCAGCGCTGTGCGGCAAGACTTAAATTGCTCGGCAAGCTGCTTTAGCTCATTCAAATATCGTCACACCTTTCGTTTAATTGTTTAAACCTATTATGCCATAACCGTAGGGTTATGGTATAATCAGCCGATTTGCACGAGCAAATTTGTAATTTGCGTATGTGCAAGGCAATAAAGATAAATGTATAATAAACGCTTTGCGTTTATTATAGCATAGTTTTTGCTTAAATGTTCAATGGTAAAGAAAATCAAGACGAATATATATCAACAAATTTCAAAATCAATATTTATAATCCGTATTTATGCCCATATTGTGATGACAAGCGTGCCGACAATCATCATGCATAAGCCGATAAATGCTGTTTTTGAGAGCTTTTCTTTAAATACAAGACGTGAAAAAATCACAGTCGGCACAATACTCATTTTATCAATCGGCACAACGGCGCTGACAATGCCGTTTTGAATGGCGTAATAATAGCAAAGCCACGAAGCGCCGGTTGCCATTCCCGAAAGAAAAATAAAACCGAGCTCTGATTTGTCAATATCTTTGATTTTGCAAAGTTTGCCCTTAAAAGCGACAATACTCCACGCCATTATCAGCACGACAAAGGTGCGAACGGCAACGCTGAGATTTGATTCGACATTTGAAATGCCGATTTTTGCGAGAATCGAAGTGAGAGCTGCAAATACGGCGGACATAACGGCGTAAGGCAGCCACGCCGAGTTGTTTGAAGTGCTTTCGCTGTGCTTTTTTAAGGACATTAAAACCACGCCCAAGCCGAAAATTGCCGTGCCTGCAAGCTTTATCCATAGGTGATTTGTTTCACCGAAGCATATTATCGCAAGCAAAATGCCGATAATCGAGCTTGATTTGTCAATCGGCACGACCTTGTTGATATCGCCTATTGAAAGAGCTTTAAAATAACATATCCACGATATGCCTGTCGCAAGACCGGATAAAATCAAAAATATAAGCGATTTTTTATCGATTGCTGATATTTCGGAAAGCGAACCGACAATATTCGCCATAATTAAGGAAAATATGAACACCACAACGGTTCGCAGTGCCGTGGCAAGGTCAGAGTCGGTTTTTTTAATGCCGCATTTTGCGAATATTGACGTGATTGCGGCAAACACGGCAGAAAAAATCGCCGTTGTCAACCACATTGGCTTTACACCTCTTTAAATATTGAATTTGCCTCGCCGCACGTTAAAAAGCGATAGCGTGCGACGAAGCATTGCATTTAAAATATTTCGCTGTTGATAATGACTTTTTCCAATCCGACGGCGCTTTTGTCAAGTTGAACCGTATTGCCCGACGAATCGTAAGATACATAATTAAAGATTATCATTTCAAGGCTTACGCAGTTTTCCGGCACGGTAAAGGTGACATATGCGTGACCGTTTTCGTCAAATTTATGCATACCGAGTTTGGTGTTGTCATTGTTGAGCCAAATGCCGGCAGAGCCTGTATCGGGATTTATCGCAACGTTATCCCAATATCCGTAGGCAAGATTCAGTCCGTTGCCGCTTTCGCCTGTAAATACGCAGGTGATTGTTTTGCCGCTCATACCGTTTTTAATGCGCCACTGTCCGGTTTTTGTCGCCCAAAATGCCGCAAGCTGTTCTGTTTTGTCAGGTGAGTTCCACTGCGCAATTTTGCGCTTTAGGGCAACTAAATCGGCAGTGTTTATTTTATTGTCGGAAATTATGTCGGATTCATCGCAAAACGCCGTGTTTTCACCCGTGGCGTGCAAATATTCCTTCAAGGCTTTGATATCGGAATTATCAACCGTTTTGTCGATGTTGACATCGCCGAGCATGACATAATTGTCGCAATTAACCTCAATCTGCACAACAGACAATGCGGGAATATCTATTGTAAAGCCGTTGTCTTGAATGTCGTTTACCGTTTGCAAAAGCTTTATTTCGTTAGAATCGCCCGTAATGCCGTATACCTTTGCACTTGTATATACAGTGCTTGAATCGATTGAAACAGCGGTGATTTGCGATTGCGTAAGGTCTTTATTTGTCAGCACGATATTGACTTTCGATTCATCACTGCCGTTTATTGAAGCGTATGACGTTGACCTTACCGAATCGCTTGTTGATGACGGCACAAGCGTATCGCCGAAGCTTGCATCGTTTCCGTCATAGTCGGTGTAAAGGTCAATTGCCGCAAGCTGATATTCAAAGCTTGAATTTATTGCCCAAAGATTTGCGCAGTAAACGTTGTTTTGGGCGAATATTCCGAGTGCGTCCGCTTGTGCAATAGCGCCGGATATGTGGTTTCCGCCGCCGAAATTATATTCGGTAAGGGCAATTTTCGTCCCCGGATAGTATGTGTCGATTGATTTTTGAATATTCGGCAAAATCGGCAGATATTCCTGCTCGTAATCGCCTATCCAGCTTGATTCGATATATTCGCCGTCAAAAAGCGTACGCGTTGACTGCAATCTGGCTTCAATGCAATCGGTGTGTGAATAATCTTCACATTCGGTCACCCTGCACTGTCCCTTTGCTTCGGAGTAGTAGTGAACGTCTAGAACATCAACAAGGCGTTTGCCGCAGCTTTGCTCGGCTTTTTTCATTTCGTCAAGATAATATGATATAAACCAGTCGTAATCGGCGCAGTGGGCGCTCCAATCCGAAGCGTTGCTGAAAGTAGTGTAGGCATTTACTCCGAATAATGCCGGACCGAAAACCTCGGCATTTTCGTCAACCGATTTTATCGCAAGGGCAAAATCAACGGTTTTGGTTATAATTTCCTCACAGGTAACGGAGTTTGGGTGCATTCTCGAATGAGTGCCGCTCCACAGGCTCGGCTCATTGTCAAGGCTGTATGCCTGATAACCTGTTGCGGTAGTTGAATCGCCGAGAGTTTGAACAAGGTAATTTACATACTCGTCCATATATACGTATCCGTCGGTTTTGTCGGGTTCAAGCGACAAAGCAGAGCCTTTTGAAGCCTTTACTTCAACCCAGCGTGATGACGGCGCTTTTTCACTCTCCGAAACCTCTCCGCTGTCATCTGCCGCAACATAACCCGCCATTTGAATCGTTGTGATTTTATAGGGCACACCTTTTTCGTTGGCTTCGTTGGCAAATCCAATTGCCGGCGCTCCGGGGGTGTTAAGCAGCGAGGCGTTGAAATTTATGAGATATCTGTCCGAATTATGATTCCAATCTCTGCCGGCGTTGGAAAAATTGGTTTCCCAGTTATAGCCGGAAAAGCGGTTTCCTCCTTGGCGTGCCGAGCCGGCGGTGGCGTCATAAAGATATTCGTCGCTTGCAAATTGGCTGTTTACGCCGTAAATATATGGGCTGATTGACTTTCGTGAGCCGTTTAAATCAACAAAAACGCTGACGTCGCAGTTGTCGGCAAAACTGTTTGCCGAACCGATTTCGCCGAATATGGGCATTGTAAGTGCAAGTGCCGTGCAAAGTGCGCAAATGCTTGCTTTTTTCATAAAAAATCCTCCAATCTCAAAAAACATCAAAATATCAATGTAAATGCGCAGGCAGTTTAATTTCGGCGTTGACCGTAATAGGCGTTTTCGCCGTGCTTTCTGTAATAATGCTTATCAAGAAGCTCTTCGGAAATAGGATTGCCAAAACTGTTGAGCTGCAAAGCGTGATAGTTCATAAAAGCAATTTCTTCGAGAACAACGGCGTTGTGCACTGCGATTGAAGCGTTTTCGCCCCACACAAAAGGGCCGTGGTTTTTTACCAAAACAGCCGGAACGCTCGCAGGGTCAATGTCTTTAAACTCCTCAACTATAACATTGCCCGTTTCGGCTTCGTAATCGCCGTTGATTTCTTTTTTTGTCAGCGCACGTGTGCAGGGAATTGTGCCGTGAAAGTAATCGGCATGAGTTGTGCCCATCGGTGCAAGCGAAAATCCCGCCTGCGCAAACGAGGTTGCCCAGCGGCTGTGCGTATGCACAATACCGCCGATTTGTTCAAATTCTCTGTAAAGTACAAGATGCGTTGGCGTATCGCTCGAAGGATTTTTAGTGCCTTCAACCACCTTGCCGCTTTTTACATTCACAACGACCATATCATCGGGCGTCATTTCGTCATATTCAACACCCGACGGTTTTATAACCATCAAGCCGCTTTCTCGGTCAATTGCCGAAACATTGCCCCATGTAAACGTCACAAGCGAATATTTCGGCAAAAGCAAATTTGCCTTGAAAACCTGCATTTTTAAATCATCAAGCATAGTTTATACCTCCGATAATACTTTATGTGCCTTAATGCCGACCTTATATCGGCGCATAAACTCGCAAAAGCCGCTTGCGCCGTTTGGCTGCGGCATTGCGGTAACGGTTTTTGCATTGCAAAATACGGCATTGTCAAGCCAATCGTCAAGTAAAAGACCGTTTCCGATTTGCATATACGCCGCAAGCAACGCCATTCCGTAAGCGCCGCCCTCGCCGCTGTTTTCGGTAATGCAAACCGGCGTGCTGAGCGCATTTGCAAGAAACTGCTGTGCAACGCCCTTTACCTTAAAAAGTCCGCCGTGTGCAAAAAAAGCCGTGGCGTTTACATTTTCGCTGTCAAAGAGAATATCCATTCCGTATTTTAATGCCGCAATTGATGAATAAAGCTGTGCTTTGATAAAGTTTGCAAGTGTAAAATTACTGTTTTGCGTGCGAAAATACATCGGTTTTCCGCTTTCAACGCCAACGGTCGGTTCGCTTGAAATATAGTTATAGGCGATTATGCCGCCGCAGTCGTCATCACCGCAAAGTGCGTTTTCATAAAGCATTCGATACAAATCCGATTTATCAATGTGCTGTCCCGATAAATCCGCAAATTCGGCAAAAACATTGACCCAGTTGTCAAGTTCGCCGCAGCAGTTGTTGCAGTGCACCATTGCCACGGGTTTGCCTTGCGGCGTGGTGACAATGTCGATTTCACGGTGAGTGCCTTTCGGTTCGTTTTCAAGCACAAGCATTGCAAAAACCGAAGTGCCTGCGGAAATGTTTCCCGTGCCGGGGCGCACCGAGTTTGTTGCCACCATGCCGGTAGCCGCATCACCCTCGGGCGGGCAAATCGGAATATCGGCGCAAAGAGAGCCGCTTGGGTCGAGAAATTTTGCGCCGCTTTCGGTAAGGTGCGCTTTGTTTTCGCCTGCCGTGCAAATGCAGGGCAAAACATCTTCAAGATTTTTATTAAATCCGTATTTTTGGGAAATATCATCGAATTTTTCAAGCATATGCCTGTCGTATGTGCCGCTTTTTACGGGAAACATTCCGCTTGCTTCGCAAACGCCGACCTCATGCCGATTTGTCAGCAAATAATGTATATATCCGGCAAGCGTGCTGATTCGGTTGATTTTGCCGATATGTTCTTCACCGTTGAGCATTGCCTGATAAAGGTGCGCAATGCTCCAGCGCTGAGGTATGTTAAAGTCAAAAAGCTTTGAAAGCTCATCTGCGGCTTGCTTTGTCGTTGTGTTGCGCCATGTTCTGAAAGGGGTCAGCAGATTTGAGTCATCATCAAAAGCCATATATCCGTGCATCATTGCGGAAACGCCGATAGCACCGTAAAGCGTCGGGCATACGCCGAATTTTGATATAATTGTTTTTTTAAGGTCGGCATAGCAGCTTTGCACTCCTACGTGAATATCGTCAAGAGAATATGTCCAATAGCCGTTTTCAAAACGGTTTTCCCAATTGTGACTACCGCTTGCAATCACCTTGAAATTCTCGTCGATAACGGTTGCTTTGATTCTCGTCGAGCCAAGCTCAATGCCGAGATATGTTTTTGAAAAATCAATATTTTTATTCATAGCTTTATTTTGCCTTTGCAATGACTTCGAGGATTTCGAGCTGCTTTTCAAATTCGGCAAGATTTGTCTTTTCGTCAATAACGACAAGCTCCGTGTCGGTAAATTTCGCAAAAAGTCTGATGTCATCAACATCAAGCGCTGTCGAAACAACCGCATGATGTGCGCCTCCCGCATAAATCCAAGCAGCCGCACCTGTTTTAAAATCGGGCTTTAGTTTCCACATAATGCGTGCAACGGGCAAATTCGGCATTTCTTCGGGCTGATTTATCAAAGAGATTTCGGCGCAAATCAGCCTGAAACGGTCGCCCATATCAACCATTGAAACGGCAATTGCGTCACCCGATATCGAATCAAACACAAGCCTTGCAGGGTCGCTTTTTCCGCCGATTCCGAGAGGGTGCACTTGGATTTTCGGCTTTTTAAGCGCAAACGCCGGCGGCACTTCAAGCATATGCGAAGCAAGCTCAAGCTCACTGCCGCTTGTCAAATCATATGTATAATCCTCGGTGAATCCGGTAGCGCCGCTGCGGTTTTTTGCCATTTCAAAAAGCACAGCCGAAAGCGCCGAGGTTTTGTAATCGCCCTCCGGACCGAAGCCTATGCCTTTGGACATTAGATTTTGTGCGGCAAGTCCGGGCAGTTGGTTTAAGCCGTGCAAATCCTGAAAAGTGTCGGTTACGGCGTCGAGACGTTCGGTAAAAATAAACTTTTCAAATGCAATTTCGTATTTTGCCTGCTCACGCACAGCGGCGATATCGGGCGTGTCAATTTCATATTTTTGCGCATATTCCGCCATTTTTTCGTCAATTTCTTTATCGGTAACATTTGCAATATGCTCACACAAATCGCCTATGCCGTAGTAATTCACATTCCAGCCGTATTTGATTTCGCTTTCAACCCTGTCGCCGTCGGTTACGGCAACGTCACGCATATTGTTTCCCAGCATACCAATGCGCAAATTTGCGGAAAAATCTATGGCAAGCGCTGTATCGCAAAATTTGTTGATTTGTGCAATCACATCGGCGTGACGGTAGTAGCCGACTACGACCTCTCTGCGTATTTTCAGCCTTGTGCAGATAAAACCGAACTCTCTGTCGCCATGTGCCGATTGATTGAGATTCATAAAATCCATATCGATTGTTTCATATGGCAGCTTTTCGTTAAATTGCGTATGAAGATGAAGCATAGGCTTTTTAAGCGCTTGCAGAGCTTTTATCCACATTTTTGCGGGTGAAAAGGTGTGCATCCACATAATTACGCCGACGCAATCTTTGTCCGATGTGGCTTTTGTGCAGGCATTATAGGCATCTTCGGCGTTTTTGATAACAGGCAGAGGCTCAACGCAAACCCTTTCAAGCGATTTTGAAAGAAATTCTGCAATTTGACGACCGTTAGTTTGGCATTGCAAAAGCGTTTTCTCTCCGTAAAGATCCTGACTGCCGATAATAAAATACAGCTTTTTCATAAAATGCTTTCTCCGTTCGATAATATAGATAATATATATTTTAAATGGTATATGTGCACTTTTGCACAAGCTGTATCAAGCCGATTTGTCGCAAAAAGGCTCACATACAGCTGCAAAGTCAAATAGCTTGACACATTTGCGTAGGGCTTCTTCGGCGCTTTTTCTTGAAAAAAACAACCCGAACACGGCAGAGCCGCTTCCGCTCATGAGCGAAAGAAACGCACCGCTTTCATTGAAAATCGATTTGATGGCGTCGATATCTTCAAGCTCGGCACAGCTTTCAAGTGAATTTACGCAAAGTTTTGCCGCCGAGGCAATATCCGATTTTTCAATATAATCTACGATTTTGCCCGTATCGGTGTGCGTGTGATTTTTCAGCAAATCGAATTTTTTGTAGGCTTGCACGGTTGAAATGCCGCTTTTTCCCTTGGCAATTGCGATATAGATATCCTCAATCGGCTTGATAGGCTTGATTATTTCGCCGATTCCGCCGACAAATGCAGTGCCGCCTTTGATGAAAAAGGGAACGTCTGCGCCGATTTTTGCGCCGAGCCGACAAAGCTGCATATCCGAAAGATTTGCGTTATAAAGTGCATTCAAACCCTTTAAAACGGCGGCAGCGTCACTGCTTCCGCCGCCCAAGCCCGCCTGCGAGGGTATATTCTTCACAAGCGTGATTTTTACGCCGCCGCTGATTGCGTTTTCTTCAAAAAACAGCGTTGCCGCCTTGAAACAAGTGTTGTTTTCTGCGTCAAGGTCAATATTTTTACAGACAAATTCGATGCCGGATTGGGCTTTTTCAAGCGTGATTTCGTCAAACAGCGAAACGCTTTGAAAAACCGATTCAAGCGTGTGATAGCCGTCACTGCGTTTTGAGGTGATATCAAGCGAAAGGTTGATTTTGCACGGTGCTTTTAATCTGATAATATTCATAGTGATTTTATAAAGTCGTCAATACGTGAAAGTGCTTCGGTAAGGTGCTTTACGGAATATGCGTACGAAACCCTGATATAGCCTTCGCCGCCGCTGCCGAAAGCATCGCCCGGAACTACCGCAACGTGTTTTTCCATAAGCAGACGTTCGCAAAATTCCTCGCTTGAAAGCTTTGTCGATTTGATTGAGGGGAACACGTAGAAAGCTCCCTGCGGCTCAAAGCACGAAAGACCCATTTTGCGGAACGAGCCGACTACAAGTTGGCGGCGCATATTGTATTCGTTGCACATTTTTTTGACTTCATTGTCACAGTTGCGCAATGCTTCGACTGCGGCATATTGACTTACCGTCGGTGAGCACATTATTGCATATTGGTGAATTTTAAGCATTTGCTTTGTGATTTCCCTCGGTGCGCAGACATACCCCAGTCGCCAGCCGGTCATAGCATAGCTTTTTGAAAATCCGTTTATCAAAATTGTGCGCTCACGCATACCGTCAAGCGAAGATATCGAGCAGTGCTTTGTGCCGTATGTAAGTTCTGCGTAGATTTCATCGGAAATAACGGCAATGTTTGTGTTGCGCAAAATCTCGGCGATAGGCTCCATATCCTCTTTAGTCATGATTGCGCCGGTGGGGTTATTCGGAAAAGGAAAAACCAAAAGCTTTGTTTTTTCGGTGATTTTTTCTTTCAATTTTTCGGCTGTCAGCTTAAAATTGTGTTTTTCCTCGGTTTCAATGGGAATTACCTTGCCGCCGGTCAACTCGACAATAGGAGCGTAGCTGACAAATGACGGTTCGACGATCAAAACTTCGTCGCCCGGTTCGACAATACTGCGAATGGCAAGGTCGATAGCTTCGCTTCCTCCGACTGTTACGATAATTTCGTTTTCGGGGCAGTAGGTGTTGCCGGTTGTTTTTTCTATGTATTTTGATATTTCCGAGCGCAATGTTAAAAGTCCCGAGTTTGATGTATACATTGTGCGTTTGTTTTCAAGCGTGTCAATGGCGCATCGGCGTATTGCCCACGGAGTTGCAAAATCCGGTTCGCCGACGCCTAAACTGATTACGCCTTCCATGCTTGCGGCAATATCGAAAAATCGTCTGATTCCCGAGGGTTTAAGCGCAACGGCCTTTGATGAAAGCAATTTTTCGTAATTCACGGAGAAACCAAGCCCCTTTCGTCTTGGTCTTCCAAATTGACCGAAATGCCTTTATCCTTGTAAGTTTTAAGGACAAAGTGCGTTGCCGTCGATATTACTCCGTCGATTTTGGCAAGCCTTTGAGCTACAAACTCCGCAACGGATTTAAGGCTTGAGGCGGTAACCGTTACGGAAAGGTCAAATCCGCCGCTCATCAAAACCACGCTTTCCACTTCCTCAAAGCGCATAATTTTTCGGGCAACATCATCAAAGCCGCTGTCTGCTGCGGGCGTTACTTTAAGCTCGATAAGTGCGGTTACATTATCGCAAGAGCAAAGCTCCTCGTTAAGAATTGCGCTGTAACCCATAATTACGCCGCTGTTTTCATATTCTCTGATTTTTTTTGCGATTTCCTCCTCGCTCATTCCGAGCATTGTGCCGAGTTGCTCGTTTGAAAGTCTTGCATTGTGCTTTAAAAGCTTCAAAAGATTGTCCATGTTCTTTTCCTTTCGTTGATTTTTTGTGTGTTTGGTCTGTATATCATGTACTTACAGCTTGATAAATACGGGTTTTCTTTCTTTAAAATAAGCGCAGTATTTAAACCCCGCCGCCTTTGCGATTTCTTCACCCGTCGCAATGCCTTTGCCGATATCGCAGGCTCTGTGCGAATCCGAGCCGAGCGTTATTATTTCGCCGCCCATTTCCTTAAAAAGTTTTACAAAATCAAGTGTCGGAAAGGTTTTTCCGTAGCCTTGTCTAAGACCGGATGTGTTTATTTCAAGCGCTTTGCCGTTATAGGCAAGCGATTTGAAAGCTTGTGCGATAATATCTTTATATTTATCCATATCGACCTTGATTTTCTGTTCGCCCTCAATATATCTCAGTGTGTATGTAAGGTGCGCAAGCGTGTCGAATACGGGGTTTTTGCACATTCTTGCAATCTCTTCAAAATATTTTGTCAAAAGTGCGTCGATGTCAAATTCGCTGTAATCTATAAAAGCAAAATCGGGCATATCTTCAAGCTCATGCAAGCTGCCGATTACAAAATCAAGCCTTTTGTCGGCGCACATTATTTCGGTCGCTTTCATATCATAAAGCGCCTGTCCCCATTCGATTCCGCAAAGAAGATTGAAATTCGGATATATTTCCTTTGCCTTTGTCAAAGCGCTTAACGATTTTTCGTAAACCTCGTTATAATTGTATATGTCGTATTCGTGGTCTGTCTGCGGTCGCTTGTAGTTTTCTCTTTCAAAAAATCTGTCCGCCTCACAGTGGTCTGTAACGGCATATGCTTCAAGACCAAGCTCAATCGCTCGTTCTATCATATTTTTCATCGGTTCGTCGGAATCCGGTGAGAACGATGTGTGCGTGTGCAAATCTATCATTAAAATTCTCCTTTATATCTTGGCTTTGAAAAACAGTATAACATATTTTTCGCAAAAAAAACAGTAGTTAATAAAAAATATTAAAAATTTTTCTTTTCATTTTTTTCAATATGTGATATAATAAATCGAGTAAAGCGGAAAACGCTTGAATTTTTTTACATAAACTGTCTTTGGAGGATATATAGAATGAGAGCAGTAGTTACGGTAATCGGAAAGGATTCGGTCGGCATTCTCGCAAAGGTAAGCGGCATATGCGCCGAATATAACGCAAATGTCACAGATGTTACGCAAAGTGTTTTGCAGGATATTTTCGCAATGATTATGTTGGTCGATATTTCCGAGGCTTCATCTGATTTTTCGGCGTTGTCCGACAGAATGACCGCACTCGGCGAGGAATTGGGTCTTTCGATTCACACAATGCACGAAGATATTTTCAATTCAATGCACAGAATATGAAGCGTTTCAATAAGGGGCTTGCCCCGTCATTCAACGTGGCAAGGGTTGGCTTTGCCAAC
>CAZBAI010000022.1:0-26670 GCA_964490175.1 uncultured Oscillospiraceae bacterium
AAAGTCGTCGGAATTTTTAAATTCGTTTACCATCCAATCGATAATTCTCTGGTCGAAGTCATCGCCGCCGAGGTGGTTATTACCTGCCGTTGCGAGAACTTCTGTGATTCCGCCGCCGATTTGAATAATGGAAACGTCAAAAGTACCGCCGCCGAGGTCGTATACCATAACGGTTTGTTCGTCTTCCTTGTCGATGCCGTAGGAGAGGGCGGCCGCAGTAGGCTCGTTGATGATTCTCTTGACGTTAAGACCTGCAATTTGACCGGCATCCTTTGTTGCCTGACGTTGAGCATCTGTAAAATATGCGGGAACAGTGATTACCGCTTCGGAAACCGTTTCGCCGAGATAAGCCTCTGCGTCCGATTTGAGCTTTTGAAGCACCATAGCCGAAATTTCCTGCGGAGTATAGTTCTTTCCGTCAATATTTACCTTATAGTCGCTGCCCATATGGCGCTTGATGGAAGAAACCGTTTTGTCGGGGTTTGTAATTGCCTGACGTTTTGCAACCTGACCTACAAGTCTTTCGCCGTTTTTGGAAAAAGCCACAACCGAAGGGGTTGTTCTCGCACCCTCGGAGTTGGCGATAACGGTTGCGCTTCCGCCTTCCATAACCGCTACGCAGGAGTTTGTTGTTCCCAAGTCGATACCAATGATTTTTGACATAACTAAATCACCTTTCTTTTATTTGTTTGATTTATTTTGAATTTGAGTTGTGCGCATTATAATTTCAGCAGGCGACTACTACCATCGCATAGCGAAGAACCCTGTCGCCGAGCATATAGCCTTTTTGATAAACCTCACAGACCGTGCCCTCGTCGTATTCGTCTGTTTCCTGCTGCTTGATTGCGTTGTGAAGATTCGGGTCAAATGTTTCGCCAAGTGCCGCAATCTCGGTTACATTCATCTTTTCGAGAATGCCCTTTAGCTGATCGTAAATCTTTTCAACGCCGTTTTTATAGCTTTGGTCGGTGCATTCTGCCTCCATTGCTCTGTCAAGAGCGTCGATAACCGGCAAAAAATCGCCAACGCATTTTATCTGTGCATTTGAAAAGGTATCAAGCCGTTCTTTTTCGGCACGCTTTCTTGCATTGTCAAATTCGGCAAGAATCCTCAAATATTTGTCGTTTGCCTCATTTGCCTTGCATTTAAGCTCTTCGTTTTCCTTTTCAAGTGTTTCCAAAGCCGAAACTTCGCTCACAGCGGAATCATCGGCAATCGGTGTTTCTTGCGCTTTGTCGCAAGATTGCGAAATTTCGTCGATTTCTTTTTTGTCCTTAGCCATTCTCAAAGTCCTTTCCGTTCAGTTCACATATTTCTATATTGTCTGTATTATCTTCATTGTCGGATATCATGTTGCTGATGCGCTGGGTTAAATATTCGACATACGGTATTATTTTTGCATAGTCGATTCGCATAGGGCCGATGATGCCGAGAGAACCCGCCTCGCGGTTTCCCTTTTTAATGCTCGCCATAACCATACTGGAGTTGCCGATGATAAATTCGTTGCTTTCCTCGCCGAACATAACCTTAATTCCGCTGAAACTTGAATCAAGCAAATGGCCAAGGTCGTTTTTCTTTTCAAAAAACCTTACAATGTCGTTTTTGTCAAGGTCATCACGTGAAACAAGATTCCTTTCGCCGCTGATGACCACATCCTGCCGCTTTAAATCGGCTGAAAGCTCAAAAACGCTTTGAAGCAAGGGCGAAAGTGAAATCATATATGCGCCGAGCGCCGTTACAAGTTCGGTATATTTTTCCTCCGAAAGACTTTCGATTGCAACGCCCTGCAAATTTTCCTGCATATAGCTTGCAAAAAAATCAAGCTGTTCGTTGGTTAAATCAAATTGAAGCCGGCACGCTTTGTTTTTGATGTTTCCGTTTGAGGTTATCAGCAAAACAACATACAGTCGTCTGCCTGTCGGTATGACCTCAACCTTTGATATTACGGAAAACGAAGCCGCTGTATTTGAGGCAACCGCTGCGCACTGCGTAAGCTCGGCAAGAGCTGTGGCGGCGTTTTGCATAAGTTCATCTTCCGAAAGCGTGTCATCGCCGAGCATAGTGTCAAGCATCAGTCTGTCGTTGTCGCTTAAACTGCCGGGCGTCATCAACTTGTCGATATATAGTTTATATCCGTTAAAAGTAGGGATTCGGCCTGCCGAAGTGTGCGGCTGCTCCAAAAGCCCAAGCTGGTCGAGCATTGCCATGTCGTTTCTTATTGTTGCGGAGGAAACCTTAATTCCGGGCATTGAAGCAATCGCCTTTGAGCCGACAGGCTCGCCTGTGCGGATATATTCATCAACTACCGCCGCAAGAATTTTCAGTTTTCTGTTGTCAATGTCCAAAATCTTAAATCTCACCGCCTTTTGCATATCCGTGATTTTTATTTAGCAATATTCTCTCAAGACTGTTAGCACTCTTTATCTTTGAGTGCTAAATATAATATACCATTATTACGTGTCGCTGTCAAGCGAAAGAATTATTTTTGTAAAAAAAAGCAAACCGCAACATATCTTTAATGTGCCGATTGTTCAAATCGACGAATAAAAAACAGCGTTTAAGGACATTTTAAGGTTTTAATTGTATTATTGCCGAAAAGGTGGTATAATTACACCGACAGTTGATATTTGCAATTTGTCGGAAAGGTGAAAATTTTTTATATGAAATTTGCGGTACATACTTTCGGCTGTAAGGTAAACAGCTATGAAAGCGAATATATGGCGGAGCTTTTTGAAAAAAACGGGCTTGAAAGGACAGAGCAAAGCAATGCCGATGTTCACATAATAAATTCGTGCACGGTGACCGGATACGGTGAAAAGAAAGTGCGCCAACAGATATCACGTTTGCGCAGAATCTGTCCTGACAGCGTGATAATTCTTACCGGCTGTATGCCGCAGGCAAGGGCGGAAACGCAAAGCCTGATTGATGACCTTGACGCCGACATAATAACCGGCACGAAAGAGCGCAGTAGGATTTTTTTGCTTTTTGAAGAATATATGCGCACACGGCAAAGAATTGTTTCGGTTGAGCGGCACGGCAATGACCGAAGCTTTGAGAAAATGAGCTGTCAAAGCTTTGGCGCAAAGACGCGTGCCTTTGTAAAAATCGAGGATGGGTGCGACAATTTTTGTTCCTACTGTGCCATTCCGTATGCCAGAGGCAGGGTGCGTTCAAAGCCGCTGTGCGATATCGAAAGCGAAGCACATCGTCTTGCCGAAAAAGGCTATAAGGAAATTGTTTTGGCAGGGATAAATCTTTCGGCATACGGCAGTGATATCGGCAAAACGCTTTGCGATGCGGTAAAAGCGGCGGCAAAGCCGCAGGGCGTTCGCAGAGTGCGCCTAAGTTCACTCGAAACCGAAAGATTGGGACTTGACGCCGTAAAAGAGCTTTCAAAAATCGAAAAGCTTTGTCCGCATTTTCACATATCGCTTCAAAGCGGCAGTGACGCTGTATTAAAGGCGATGAACCGAAAATATACCTCATTTGATTATATTGCGCTTTGCAATAAATTTTATGAGCTTTTTGAAAATTGCGCAATCACTACGGATGTGATTGTCGGTTTTCCGAATGAAACCGATGGGGATTTTGCAAAAACTCTTGCTATGATTGAAAAAATAGGGTTTGCCGATGTGCACGTTTTCCCATATTCGCCGAGAGCGGGCACAAAAGCGGCAAAAATGCCGCAACTGCCCGATTATGTAAAAACCGATAGGGCGGAAAGGGCGGAAAAATGCGCCGCCGATATGCGAAAAAAATATCTTGCAAATCAGGTCGGAAAAACGTTAAATGTCTTGTTTGAGCGTGAAAACTGCACAGAATTTCATCAAGGCTATGCCGAGAATTACCGCAAAGTGAAAATCAGGGCAAAAAGCGGCGAAAAAAGTTTGCAAAACGAATGCTTTTGTGTTAAAATAAAAGAGTGTGATGATTCGTGCCTTGTCGGAGAGATAAGCGACGAAAAAAATCAATAAAAAAATGCTGAAAGGGCAGGATAAAATTATGTCTGTATTTCGTATTTATGTTGAAAAAAAGCCGCAGTTTGCGGTTGAAGCCAAGGCTGTGTGCGCCGATGTTAAATCCGCATTGCAGCTTGACGGCTTGAAAAGTATAAGGTTGTTCAACCGTTACGATGTTGACAAAATCTCGCAGGAGAATTTTCAAAGGGCCGTGAACAACGTCTTTTCCGAGCCGATGGTTGACTACGTTTATCACAAATTGCCGATGATGTTTGAAAACGGCAGGATTTTTGCCGTTGAGTATCTTCCCGGACAGTTTGACCAGCGTGCCGACAGCTGTGAACAGTGCATATCGCTTTTGACGCAAGCCGAAAGATGCAAAGTGCGCAATGCAAGAGTTTATATTGTTGAGGGCGATTTGACCGACGCCGAGTTTGAAAAACTCAAGAGCTATCTTATAAACCCCGTGGAGTGCCGTGAGGCTTCGCTTGAAAAGCCCGAAACTCTTGATGTTGACTACGAAATTCCGACAACGGTTGAAACGCTTGATGGGTTTATTTCACTCACCGAGGGTGAGCTTGAAGATTTTATCCGCCGTTACGGTTTGGCGATGGATCTTGACGATATCAAGTTTTGCAGCAAATATTTTAAAACTGTCGAGCAGCGTGACCCGACAATTACCGAAATCCGCATGATTGACACTTATTGGTCAGACCACTGCCGCCACACAACGTTTTCGACCAATATCAACGAGGTCAATATCAGTGCGCCCTATATTCAGGATACATATAATGAATATCTTGATGTAAGGGAAGAGCTTGGCAGGTCAAACAAGCCTATGACGCTTATGGATATTGCGACTATTGCCGCAAAGAAGCTGAAAGCCGACGGACTTTTGCCCGAGCTTGACGAGAGCGAGGAGATAAACGCCTGCTCAATCAAAATCAAGGCAAATATTGACGGAGAACTTTGCGACTGGATTTTGATGTTTAAAAACGAAACGCATAATCATCCGACGGAAATCGAACCTTTCGGCGGTGCGGCAACCTGTCTCGGCGGTGCGATTCGTGACCCGCTTTCGGGCCGTTCTTATGTATATCAGGCAATGCGTGTAACAGGTGCGGCAAATCCGCTTGTGCCTGTCGGTGATACAATCAAGGGCAAACTGCCGCAAAGAAAAATCACTGTGGGTGCGGCTAACGGATACAGCTCATACGGCAACCAAATCGGACTTGCAACAGGTCACGTCAGCGAAATATATCATCCCGGATATGTAGCCAAGCGTATGGAAATAGGTGCGGTGCTCGGCGCTGCTCCTGCGGCTAATATTCGCCGAGAAGTACCTTGCCCCGGTGATGTTGTGATTCTTCTCGGAGGAAAAACCGGTCGTGACGGCTGCGGCGGTGCAACAGGCTCATCAAAATCGCACACGCTTGAATCGCTTGAAAACTGCGGAGCAGAGGTTCAAAAGGGCAATCCGCCGGAGGAAAGAAAACTTCAGCGACTTTTCAGAAAACCCGAGGTCACCGCACTTATCAAGCGCTGTAACGATTTCGGCGCAGGCGGCGTTTCCGTTGCGATAGGTGAGCTTGCCGACGGTCTTGTAATCGACCTTGACTCCGTAACGAAAAAATATGACGGGCTTGACGGCACCGAGCTGGCTATCAGCGAATCGCAGGAGAGAATGGCTGTTGTCGTCGCCGCTGATGACGTTATAAAATTTATAAGATACGTTGATGAAGAAAACTTGGAAGCAACGCCTGTTGCCGTTGTGACAGCCGAGCCGAGATTGAGAATGAAGTGGAACGGAAACACGATAGTCAATCTTTCCAGAGAGTTTCTCAATTCAAACGGTGCGCCTAAGTTTACCGATATTTGCGTTTTGCAGCCCGCACTTTATGTAAACGGCAGCTATGCCGATAACGAAGAGGGTTGGCTTTCGATGCTTTCAAGCCTTAATGTGTGCTCGCAAAAGGGTCTTGTCGAAAGGTTTGATTCAACTATCGGCGCTTCTACCGTATTGATGCCCTACGGCGGTATATATCAGCTTACGCCGAATCAGGCAATGGCGTGCAAAATTCCCGTCGTTTCGGGAGAAACCACAACCTGTTCGCTTATGGGCTGGGGCTTTAACCCTTATGTAAGCGATAAAAGCCCTTATCACGGAGCAATTGCCGCTGTTATCGAATCAATTGCCAAGGTTGTTGCCGCAGGCGGACGATATGAGGACTGCTACCTTACTTTCCAAGAATATTTTGAAAGAACGCAAAATAATCCTTCACGTTGGGGCAAGCCGTTTGCCGCACTTCTCGGTGCATTTAAAGCACAGCTGGAGCTGAAATGCGCCTCTATCGGCGGTAAGGACTCAATGTCCGGAACGTTTGAATCTATTGATGTTCCCCCAACGCTGGTTTCGTTTGCGGTTGCGACAACCGATGCTTCAAGGGTTGTTTCGCCCGAATTTAAGAGAGAGGGCAGTATTGTAATTCTCATGCTGCCGACCTATGACGAAAACGGTTTGCCCGATTTTGCAAGTGTTAGGGCAAATTTTGAAAAGCTTGAAAAAATGATTGACGACGGCAGAGTGCGTGCCGCATGGTCAATTGCTTCCGGCGGTGTTGCTGAGGGCATTGCAAAAATGTCATTCGGCAATCATATCGGATTTAGATTTATAAAGAAAGTTTCCGCAAGGACATTATTCAACCCCTGCTACGGCGGATTTATCGTTGAGCTTGACGGTATGGCAAAGCCCGATGAAGACGTTATCGGCGAAACGACATTTGAGTATGAAATCAAGTGCCTTGATTATAAAATATCGCTTGAAAAGCTTCAAAAGGCATGGGAGGACAAGCTTGAGCCTGTATATCCCTGCAATATCGAAACGGGAGATACAGAGGTTATCACATATAATTATGCCAACAAACAGCGCCTTGCACCGAAAATCAAGGTCGCAAAGCCGAAAGTTCTCATTCCGGTATTCCCCGGAACAAACTGTGAGGACGATTCACAGCGTGCATTTGAAAGAGCCGGCGCCGAAACCGAAGTTTTCGTCATCAGAAATCTTTCGGCAAGCGCAATCGAAGAATCGATTGAGGCCATGGAAAAATCTATCCGCAATTCTCAAATCATAATGTTGCCCGGCGGTTTTTCCGGCGGTGATGAGCCTGACGGAAGCGGCAAGTTTATCACGGCGTTTTTCAGAAATGCTGCCATAAAGGACGCCGTAACAGATCTGCTTAACAATCGTGACGGACTTATGCTCGGCATTTGCAACGGTTTTCAGGCACTGATAAAGTTAGGGCTTGTTCCTTTCGGTGAAATTCGTGATATGCAAGACGGTGCGCCTACGCTTACTTTCAACAGCATAGGCAGGCATCAAAGCAAGATGGTTTCCACGAGAATTTCGTCGAATAAATCGCCTTGGCTTTACGGCTGTGAACAGGGTGATATTCATTCAATTGCAATTTCGCACGGCGAGGGAAGATTTGTCGCAAGCGATGAATTGCTTGAAAAAATGGCGGCAAACGGACAAATTGCAACGCAGTATGTCGATATTGCCGAAAATCCCACAATGGATATCAGATTTAATCCCAATGCTTCAATCGACGCCATTGAAGGTATCACCTCTCCCGACGGCAGAGTGTTCGGAAAAATGGGTCATTCGGAGCGTATCGGTTCGTATGTCGCAAAAAATATCGGCGGCAGGAAGAATCAATATATATTTGAAAACGGCGTAAAATACTTTTCGCTTTAATCTATGAAAAACATACTCATTATCGGCAAAAACAGCTATTTGGCAAATTGCTTTGCAAAGCGCCTGTCACAGTGCGGCGAATATCGCTTTGATATGATATCCGCAAGAAACGGCGAATGGACAAAGCCGGATTATTCTAAGTACGATTCCGTTGTAATATTCAGCGGAATCGTGCACCGTAAGGAGAAAAAAAGCGATGAAAAGCTTTATTTTTCCGTCAATTCCGAGCTGGCTTCAAAAATTTGCGAAAAAGCCAAAAGCGAGGGCGCAAGGCAACTTGTTTTTATGAGCACGATGAGCGTTTACGGAAAGCGTATTTGCGGCATAATAACAGCACAAACGCCCGAAAATCCCGATTCGCTTTACGGCAAATCGAAATTATCCGGCGAAAAGCTTGTTGCCGCACAAAGCGACAATAGGTTTGCGGTGGCAATTGTTCGTCCGCCGATGGTATACGGCAGAAAATGCACCGGAAACTACGCAAGGCTTTCCGCACTGGTGAAAAAAATACCGTTTTTCCCGTATTCGGAGAATAGGCGCAGTATGATTTATGAAGAAAATTTGTCCGAATTTCTGCGGCTTTTGTGCGAAAGTCAAAGCAGCGGAACATTTTTTCCGCAAAATTCCGAGTATGTCTGCACAAGTGATATGGTAAGCGAAATTTGCCTTGCAAACGGCAAAAAAATGCATAGCTTTAAAATTTTTAACCCGATAATTCGCTTTTTGTCAAAACATATTGCTACGTTTCAAAAGCTTTTCGGCACACTTTGCTATGAAAAGGAAATGTCGCAAGTCGATTTCGGCGATTATAATACAGTCGGATTTAAAGAGAGCATAAAGATATGTGAGCACGGTTAAAGGGCGCAAAACAGACAGAGAAGCCCTTGCAGGAGATTTTTTATGAAAAAGGCAGTATGCATCAGCATATTCAATCATTATGATAATAGGGTGTTATTTGCCGAGAAATTTCTTGCCGGCAAGGGGTATGAGGTTACCTATATCGCTTCGGATTTTGACCACTACGAAAAAGCAAAGTACAAAATCGAGCGCAGCAATGTGATTCAGGTGCGCGGCAAACCTTATTACAAAAATATTTCCGTTCAACGGCTTTATTCGCATAGAGATTCGGCAAAAGAATGCTACCGTGTGCTTGAGCAAATCAAGCCGGATTTGATATACACGCTTGTTCCGCCCAATTCGCAGTCGAAAATTGCGGCAAAGTACAAAAAAAAGCACCGAGATACCGTGCTTTTGATGGATTTGTTCGACCTGTGGCCGGAAACCTTTCCCTCACTGAAAAGCAACGTTGCGCTGAGCGCCGGTTTTTATCTGTGGCGGCATATTCGTGATGCCTCGCTTGACTATGCCGATTATATAATCACCGAATGCGGACTTTATCGAAAGGTTTTGCAATCGCAGCTTTCGGACAAAAGGTCGAAAATTTTGCACCTTTGCAAAAATGATTACGGCAGGCGCATGATAACGCATATCGACATATCTCCGCTGAATATTTGCTATCTCGGTTCGATAAACAATATTATCGATATTGATGCAATTGAAGCACTTTTGGTTGAAATGGCTTGTTATCGACCGCTTGTTTTGCATATAATAGGCGGCGGCGAAAATGCGCAGCGGCTTGTTGACCTTGCAAAAAACGAAAATATCGGCATTGAGCATTACGGCTTTGTTTATGACGAAGAAAAAAAGCATGAAATTATGGATAAATGCGCTTTTGCGCTGAACATTTTAAAACAAAGCGTCTGTATTGGGCTGACGATGAAATCGGTTGATTATTTTGAAGCCGGTTTGCCGATAATCAATAATCTTTCATCGGATACCGCATGGATTATCGATAAATACGGCGCAGGATTCAATATAAACAACGATTATAAACGCGCGGCAAAAAAAATAATGGCGTGCGATGAAAAAAAGCTTCTTACAATGCGCTATTCAACACGGCGTGCATTTGAAGAAACTTTTTCGAGCAAAATATATAACGAGAGATTTGAAGAAATTTTTGAAGAGCTTGGACTTTAAGCTTTTTGGCGAGAAAGGCGTTTGTTATGGAACGGTATAAGGTTGAAACACATTTGCACACAAGCGAGGCAAGCCTTTGTTCTGAGGTTTGCGCAAGAGATATGATTGACGCTTTAAAAGAAAAAGGCTATGCGGCGGTTTTCGTTACAGACCATTTTTTTAACGGAAATACGGCAATTGACCGCAGCCTTGAATGGTGCGAGCAAATCGACAGATTTTGTAAGGGCTATGAAAACGCCAAAGCACGTGGCGATGAAATCGGCGTTAAGGTTTTTTTCGGGCTTGAATTTAATAATAGGGGAAATGAATTTTTAATTTACAATATATCTAAGCAATGGCTTAAAGAGCATAACGAAATTATGTGGCTTGATATTGAAGACGCCTTGAATTTGTTCAGAAGTGCCGGAGCGTTTGTTATTCATGCGCACCCGTTTCGTGAAGCGTGGTATGTTGAAAAAATGAGAGTATTCCCTAACTGCGTTGATGCCGTTGAGGTTTTTAACGGCAAAAACACGCCTGAAAGGACTAATGAAAAAGCGCTTAAATTTGCGCTTGATAATAATCTTTTGATGACGGCGGGCTCAGACGCACATAAAACCGATGAAATTCTTTGCGGCTGCGTGTTTAACAAGCCGATTGAAACCGAAAGCGATTTTATATCGCAGCTAAAAGAAAACTCAGCGGAGCTGGTGTGCGAATATTATTTTAAATAAACAGAATAGTGCCAAGCACAGCGGACATATAATTAGTCACGAAAGGGTTGATTATATGTACCGCTGTTGTAATGTTAGGCGTTTTCTTCATCTTTTGATAATCGATGCTGTGGTTATTGCGCTTTCGGCGCTGCTTATCAACACAAGCGGCTGCTTTGACACAAGCGGAGCGGAGAATGAGAGCATATCGCTGAATATAATTATGTATCACAGCGTCAGCAATGAAGCAAATGTGGGCGAATATATCGTTTCAACGCAGGCGTTTGAACAGGATTTGCGCTGGCTGCGTGAAAACGGCTATGAGTCGGTTTTGCCGAGCAATTTGGTTGATTATGTGCAGGGCAATGCCGATCTTGGGGAAAATAACGTTATGCTCACGTTTGATGACGGTTGCTATAACAATCTATCCGATGTGTTGCCCTTGCTTGAAAAATACGATTACAGCGCCGTTGTTTCAATTGTCGGCGAATATACGGATATAAACGCAGAAAAAGACCCCCACGTTTCGGCATATTCATACCTGACGTGGGGTGATATCCAAATGCTTTTAGATTCAAAAAGAATCGAAATCGGAAACCACACTTATGCTTTGCATAAAAACGGCGAAAGGGTAGGTGTCGAAAAGCTTAAAAGCGAAACCGAAGAAGAATATTCTCAAATGCTTTATGCCGATTTGGCAAGACTTCAAAACGAAATATATCAAAATACGGGCACATTGCCGATTTGCTTTGCCTATCCTTTCGGCGCAGTCAGTGCGGAAAGCCTGCCTGTTATGCGCAAGCTGGGTTTTGCCGTGACTTTGGGCTGTGAAGAAAAGGTAAACATAATAAAATCAGGCGATTGCGAATCACTGTATTTGCTCGGAAGATACAACCGTTCGGGTTATGCTTCGACCGAAACGTTTATGCAAAAGGTTTTTCAGTGAATTTCGTTCAAATCATACGGCGTTTTTTGATATACGCAGTAGTTGAGCCAGTTTGAAAACATTAAATTTGCGTGGCATCGCCATGAAAAAACAGGCAATTTTGTTACATCGTCACCCGGAAAATAATTTTTGGGAATTTCAATCGGAAGACCCTTTTCCTTATCTCTGAAATATTCGTTTGCAAGTGTGAACCTGTCATATTCGGAGTGCCCTGTTATAAAATATTGCCTTGAATTTTTTGCGCTGACAATATGCACGCCCGAATCCTTTGAGGCGGTTAAAATCCGCAGCGCCTTGACTTTTTTAATATCTTGTGCTCTGATTTCGGTGTGGCGTGAGTGGGGAACGTAAAAAACCTCGTCAAATCCGTGAAGCAACGGGTCGCCGTCGGATTCGATATAATGCTCAAAAATGCCGAACACCTTTTTGTCAAGCTGGTATTTCGGCACGCCGTAGTGATAATAAAGCGCCGCCTGCGCCCCCCAACAGATGTGAACGGTTGAGTAAACATGAGTTTTCGACCACTCCATAATTTGGCAAAGCTCGTCCCAATAATCGACCTCTTCAAATTCGATTTTCTCTATCGGAGCGCCTGTGATAATCATACCGTCATATTTTTTATTGCGAATTTTGTCGAAACTCGTATAAAAAGCGCTCAAATGTGTAATCGGCGTGTTTTTTGAAGTGTGCGAAGCCATGTGCAGCAATTCAACATTGACTTGAAGAGGGGTGTTGCTCAAAAGCCTTAAAAGTTGAGTTTCGGTTTCGATTTTTTTCGGCATAAGGTTGAGTATTATTATTTCCAGCGGTCTTATGTCCTGCCGTTCGGCAACGGCTGATGAAATTACAAAAATTTGCTCCTGCTTGAGCGTGTGATAAGCAGGCAAGCTTTGAGGAATCCTGATAGGCATTTTTTTATTTTTCTCCGTATATTAACTTTTCCCGCAACCTTTGCAGGCGTTTAAAACTTCATTTATATCCGTTTGCAGACTGTCATCTTTTATAAATCCGAGTTTTTTGCAACATTGCACGGCGTTTTCGCTTTTTAGCGAAAACCTTGCAAATTCAATTCGGCTCAAAACAGCCTTAAACATAGCGGCACGGACAAGCCCGTCGCAAAGGGCAAGGTCGCCGCTCGAATCAACGGCATATATCACAACTTCGTTTTCAAGATATTCAAAAATAATATAACCCAAAACGCCGTTTTCACCGACCGATTCAAGTATGAGCGGCGCTGTGCATTCATATGGAATAACCGATTGATATTTCAAAACATCGCCGCAATTTTTCATTTCAATCATTTTTTCAAACCTTTCCGATAGCGGTTCGCATTGCTCTCAATTCATCGGGTGTAAGCTCACGCCATTGACCGGATTTAAGCATACCGAGCTTTAGCGGCCCTTCGCTGACTCTGCGCAGCCTTGCGACTTCAAGTCCGAGCGCTTCGCACATTTTTCTTATTTGGCGGTTTCTGCCCTCTTTAATCGTCATCAGCAAAACAACACGGTTTTCTTCCTTGGTCAGCACCGTTACATTTGCCGGCAGTGTTTTCCTGCCGTCGATAACAACGCCCGTCGAAAGCTGCAAAACCTGCTCCTCGGTTATATCGGGTCTGACGGTAACACGGTATGTTTTGGTTATTTCACGGCGAGGATGCATAACGGCGTTTGCAAAATCGCCGTCGTTTGTGAAAAGCAAAAGCCCTTCGGAGTTTTTGTCAAGCCTGCCGATGGGATATACCCTTGCGTCAACTCCTTCGAGAAGGTCTGTCACGCACTTTCTGTCAAGCTCATCGCTCAATGTGGTGACATAGCCTCTGGGCTTGTTCAGCATGATATATATGTACTCTTTTTTCTTGGGGATATTCAGCTTTTCGCCGTCAACGGCAATCAAATCCTTGCCGTAAAAAGCCTTGTCGCCCAATTTGATTTTTCTTCCGTTGACGGTGACTCTGCCTTGGGCGATAAGACTTTCGGCTTTTCGACGTCCGCAGAATCCGACATCGGAAATGATTTTTTGAACTCTGATTTTTTCCATTTTTTATTTTTCCTTAAAATTACTGTTATTATTTTAGCGATATGTTTTTATCGGCAATAAGAGGAATTTCGGCTATCACTTTGCCGTTGCAACTGTATTCGGCACAGCCGAGTGTATCGCCTGTGTTTACAGGTGCATAAACAAAAGGCGGTATTCTCACAGTGCACACAATGTTGCTTACATCACCCTCAAAAGCGGCGATATTAAGCTTTTGCGAAAGGCAAAGCGGGCAGACCACGTCTGTGCCGCCGACAACATCGACAAATATTGCGCTTTGGGGTATTTCAACAGAGGATATATGCGAAAAACCGTATTCATACAGCCTGATGTGGTCTTCCCAATCGTTCGGGTCGTTAAGGGTAACGCAGATAAGCTCAACGCCGTTTTTTTCCGCCGCCGATACAAGACATCTGCCTGCCTCGTCGGTGAAACCGGTTTTTACGCCAATGCAGTATTCATATTTTTCAAGCAGTTTATTTGTGTTGTAAATTGTGCGTGCATACGGCGGATTCCCGAAATTGAGAGAGGCGCTTGACTTTCGGCAGATTTGCCTGAAATCATCGTTGCGCATAGCTTGCCTTGTAAGCATTGCCATATCATATGCCGTGGAATAGTGGTTGTCATCATGCAAGCCCGAGGGTGTTACAAATGAAGTGTTTTTCATGCCGATTTGTGCCGCTCGATGATTCATCATGTCGGCAAAATTTTCAATACTTCCCGCAAGTTTTACCGCAGAAGCGTTTGCCGCATCGTTTCCGCTGGGCAAAAGCATTCCGCAGCACAGCGCATATTTTGTCACAATATCGCCGTATGACAGCCCCATTGATGACCCTTCAACCGTAATCGCATCGGAATCGACAACAAATTCTTCGTCAAGATTGCCGCTTTCAAGCGTCAACAGCGTTGTCATTATTTTGGTTGTGCTTGCCATCGGCAATTTTTCGTTTGAAGATTTTTCCCATATAACCTGACCGGTTTGCGCTTCTATCAATATGGCGCTTTTTGCCGAAATATCAGTCGGTGCTTCGCTTGCCGCCGAAGCGGAAGTACCCGAAAAAGCAATTGATATACACAAAATGCCAAGCAGCAAGCCCGAAGTTTTCTTCATAATGCAGCCCCTTTCACAAAAACAAAATCAGTGCATTAAATTTTATGGGGCATACATCGAAAAAATGTCAAAAGCTTCAGTTGTTGTCGCTTTTTTTCTCGGCGTTTTTCTTTTTGGCGCCGAAAGTCGATTGCAGTTTTTCGATTGTTTCGGGCAATTTGCCGAGCAAAGCCGCAGCGGCATTTTCGTCCTCATCAATTCGCATAAGCTTAATTTCTCCGTTGCAAAAGGTGATGAACGCAACCGGCTTTATGGAAACGCCTGCTCCCGCACCGCCGCCGAAAAGCTCCTTTGCGGTTTTTGTAGGCAAGTCACTGCCGCCCGAGGCAAACCCGAAAGAAACTTTTGAAACCGGGATGACAACTGCACCCTCGGCAAGAGTTATAGGGTCGCCGATGATGGTTTCGGAATCGATAACGTCACGGATTTTTGCCAGTGCCGTTTCAAGCACGCCTTGAATCGAATTTGAATTGCTCATTTTTTGCTCCTTTTCTGTGCCGTGATTTAAGCCGCTTTTGCGGCGGCACGGTTCTTTTTGCGTTTTTTTGCTTTCATATACGGTTTTATTACAAAATATATTAAATATTTTATGCCAAGGCATATCGCTGCGGATAAAACTGTCGTCGGGCGCAGTTTTAAGCAAAACGCCGCATCGTATTTTTGGGGCTTTTCGTCATATACGCAATGAATGTTTATGCTTTTTTTCTTCACCGAAAACAAGCAGGAAAGCGCCGAAAGCGCATTGAAAACAAGCGCATTCATATTGCCGAATTTTATCGCACAGTCGTATGCGTCGTTGTCGGCAATGTCAAAATCAATAAAAAGTCCTGTCAGGCTAATGCCGTGCAGCACCTTAAAAACCGGCTTTTTGCCGATACCATACAGCTGCTTTATAAAATCGATTTTATCGCCGATTTTAAACAGCCTGTCCTCTAAAGTGCGCTTGCGTGCAATGCAAGCTTTAGTTTTGTTTTTTTCAACATCATTCGTTGATTTTGCTTTGCCGCTCGTTTTTTTCTGTGTATTTTCGTTTGCCGTATGCCGTGTTTTTTCGGCAATGTCGGTTTTGGGCAAATCGCTTTGCTCAAAATCCATATGCGAATCGGCAGGTGCGTTTTTTTTGTCAAGATATTTGTTGAGATCGAAAACGGTAAATATTAAATATTTGATTTTAACATTTAATTGTTTGTTGAGAAAAGAAAAATCAACTGTGACATACTGGAACAGTATCAGCCAAATCAAAAAAACAATCAATGCAATGATGCACAATGCCGTCACAAAGCCGCACTCCTTTCTCAAAAACAATGAAATCTATTCGTTGCCCGATTCAGACTTTTTTGCTACGATATTTCTTGACTGCTTTGCAGGTCATAAAAGCTTACCTGCCCGTCTTTTGAGGGCAAAGTCGGCAACTCATCGAGTGAGTTCATATTAAAACAGCGCAAAAAATTCAGCGTTGTTTTATAAGCCACGGGTTTTCCGGGCACGTTAAGCCGCCCTGCCTCGCAAAGCAAGTCTTTTTCCACAAGCGAATTTACCACGCTTGAGCTGTCAATGCCCCTAACGTTTTCGACAAAACTTTTTGTCACCGGCTGGTTATATGCAACAATCGCCAAAACTTCGAGAGCGGCGTTTGAAAGCGGCGTGTTTCGCTTGGTTTCAAGCGCACATCTTATCTGGGGCGCAAATTTTTCACGTGTGCACATTTGAAAAGCGTTGTCAAGCTTGATTATGTGCAGTGCACTGCATTCTTCGTCATATCGGTCATTGAGCAGCGTGATGAGCTTTTCAACGGTTTCGCATTCAATTCCGCTTGCGCTTGATATGCGTGAAAGCTCCATAGGCTCGCCGCAGGCAAAGAGAATAGCTTCGATAACGGCGGCTTTTTCTTTAATTTCCATTATGCTTCTCCTTTATTTGCAACGCTATGACGTGGAATTTTGCCCGCTGTATTGAAATATACCTCGGTATTGTCTTCGCTGATGACGATTCTTCCGGCTCGTGTAAGCTCCAAAACGGCAAGAAACGCCGCAACTCTCTCCGAACGGGTTTGCCCCTCGAAAAAGTCATCAAGCCGAGCTTTTTTGTCGTTATAAAGTCGGCGCAGCAGTGACACGATTTTGATTTGCACCGAATAAGTTTTGTGTTTGACGATTTTTGAAAAACTGTCGGCGGAAACACCTTTTTTTTCAATCGGCTTGCTTGAAAGAAGCGCCATTGCGTCACAAAGAATTTGCGAATCATGTTTTAGGCAATAGGTTTTATCAACGGGAATTTTCACAGGCTCTCTTACAAACACGTCATATCCGCAAAATTTTGCGCTAAGGTGCAAGGCTGCGGTTTTTGCCCTGTCATAATCGACAAGAGAACCCTCAAGCTCTTTTTTTAAATCCTGCGCTTCGTTGTTTTCGGGCAAAAGCGACAAAACTTTTATGTATACAAGCCTTGCCGCCATTTCCAAAAATTCGCTTTGAAGTTCAAAATCGCTTGTTGCAAGCGAATCCATAAATTCAAGATATTGGTCAACCAGCGAAACGATTTCGATATCGCAAATATTTTGCTTATGCTTTGCAATCAATTGAAGAAGAACATCGAGCGGACCTTCAAAATCGTTTATTTTAAACGTAATATCGTTCATATTATCATATCCACAAGAGGCGGAATCCAGTTGGTTGCAAGCATTAAAAAATCGAATATGACGTTAGACAGCCACGAAAGCGGTGCAAAAACAATGTTGCTCAGCGTTGAACTGATACTGCTTGCGGCAACGACAATCATCAGAGCGAGAGAAAGGTTGCGTTCGTTTTTGTAAAGCCATGCTTCAAAATTCCTGCCGAGCAGAAAACCGAGAATTTTCGAGCCGTCAAGCGGCGGAATAGGTATAAGGTTAAAAACGGCAAGGTTGATATTGATAACCGCAATGAAATACAGAATATATAAAACAAACATCATTTTTTCCGGCAAACCGCTGTATGCAAACGAATAATAGTCGTCGGTGCGAAATATCACAACCGAGTGAATTATTCTGTATATAATAACAGTGATAAAAGCCGCAATGATATTGGCAATAGGGCCTGCTGCGGCTGTTATTGCCATGCCGGCACGCATACTTATGCCTTTCTTTTTAAGCTTTTGCTTTCCGCTTTTTGTCGTTACGTATTCGGTTCGCACAGGCTTAAAACGCAAAGGATTCACCGGCACGGGCTTTGCCCAGCCGAAACCGCACAAAATAATGCACAGCGAGCCTATCGGGTCAAGATGCGCCAGCGGATTTACGGTCAGCCGCCCCTGTTCTTCGGCGGTTGTGTCGCCAAGCTTATTTGCCGCAAAGGCGTGGGCAAATTCGTGAAACGGCGTGATTAGCATAACTACTATCAAGCCGCTTATCATTTTCAGAATGTGTGTGTCCATTTTGTTGTTCTCCGTATATTTATTTTTATTTGATTTATCAAAGTATAATCAAATATATTATACTATATCGGCACAAAAAATTCAAGCGGATTTGTGGAGATTTGCACAAAATATATTTTTTTTGAGAAATTGCGAAAAACCCCTTGCATTTTTCATTTGTTTCTGATAAAATATAAGCATTGACGTTTTCATACTGCACGAAGGAGGTGCAACGAATGGCAAAATGTGAAATTTGCGGCAAGGGTGTTTCCTACGGTATCAGAGTGTCCCACTCACACAGACGTACCAACAGAACATGGAAACCCAATGTCAAGAGAGTTAAGGCTATAGTTAAGGGCACTCCCTGCCATATCTATGTATGCTCAAGATGCCTGCGCTCCAACAAGGTGACAAGGGCTGTATAAGCTTTACGTTTTCATTATTGGCAAATAATGCCGCACCTTATGCGGCAAAAAGGAAATTTAAAGGCATATCGCTCGGCGATATGTCTTTTTCTTTTGACAAAAAAGCAACACACATACATAAAAAATAAAAAAATTAACGTTTATCATTAAAAAATGCTTGACAAACATAAAACTGCGTGCTATACTGTAATCACGGCGAAAGAAAATTATGCCGCATAAAATACTTTTGATAAGTTTTGGAGGAAAGAAATTATGGAAAAAAGTAGCACAATACAAAAGATAAACACAATCGGCAAAGCGTCGCATATTATTGCGATAATAGCGCAGGTTTTGCTTGCAATCGGCTTTATTGCGACGCTTGTAACGGGAATCGGGATGTTTTTTGTCCCCGATGATTTTATATCAGCCGATGTTGACGCAAACGCACATATTTACATCAATTCGGAAAAGCTGCCGTTTATAGCCGAAAACGAGGTTGAAAAGATTTCCGAAAATCTCTGCGATATCGATTTTGATTATGCAAACTTTACGCTTGATTTAACCGACGCTTCAAAAAGCGATGACGAGGTTGATCTTTCACTGAAAGCGAGTTTGTTTGATTTGAACGGAAAAAGCATATCCACGGCAATCGGCGCAGCACTGCTGTTTTCTTCGCTGATTATTGCGCTTTGCTATGTGATTATGATTTTTGCACGCAAGCTGGCGTTGGCGCTTGCAAATTGCCAATCGCCCTTTGAAGAAAACGTTGTGAAAAGAATGAAGCATTTTGCGTTTTCGCTGATTCCGTGGGCGGTGCTTAAATGCTTTGGCGGAAGAATAGTCAACGCTGCGGATTTCGTTGTGGATATTGATTTAGGCTATGTTCTTATAGTTGCCATGATAATTGTTTTGGTCTATATATTTGATTTCGGTGCGCAATTGCAGCGCCAAGATGACGAAACGCTTTAAGGTGCATTAAAAATGGGAAAAATCATATTAAGGCTTGATAGGGTTATGGCGGACAGAAAAATGTCGCTCAACGAGCTTTCCGAAAAAGTGGGAATTGCCAACGTGAATCTATCGAAAATCAAAACAGGCAAAATCAGTGCAATACGTTTTTCCACGCTTATTGCGATTTGCGAGGCACTTGACTGTCAGCCGGGCGATATATTGGAATACAGCCGTGAGGATTAAAATCCGGCGATAAAACTCAAAAGCTCTCTTGAAACTTTTCAAGAGAGCTTTATGCGTATATCGGGTATTTTATCTGCGTTTGCCGTTTTTCTTAATTCTTTTTGCCATGCCGGGAAGTGCGAGTTTTTTGTTGTTGTCGGAGCAGTAGAAGATGACGGTAACAACAATACCGCAAACCATAAGGAACAAACCGAGAGCAAGTCCACGTGGGAAGAAACGCATTGTAATCGTATGCTCACCCGGAGTGAGGAACACGCCGATAAGTGCCGAGCAGACGTTTACATATTCGGTTTTCTTTCCATCGACCTTAACCGTCCAGCCCGGCTCATATGAAATAGAGGTCATAAGCATTTGATTTTCGCCGGCGGAAATTGTACCTTTAAGGTAGGTGTCCTTAGCTTTTTCAACGTTCCAAGAGGTAACGTTTTGGCAATCTTCAACGAATCTGTCATAGTCGAAGTGGCAGAACTGGATATCTTCTTTGATGAAGAATGTGTATTCCGATTCACTCGGGATTGACAGTCTGACGGCAAATACCTGTCCGACTTCGATTTCGTCCTGTCCGAGCCTTGTCAGCAATTCGGAAACATCGAGTCTTCTGACGGTGTGATTATCGCCCTCAAAATATGATGAAACAAAATCGTGCGGATATGAGAAGCTGTCACGCTTCCAGTTGCCGTTTTCATCTTTTTCGGAGTTGACCCAGATATTTACGCTCTTTTCGTAAACCGTGGGGATGTAGAAGAAGATTTCATCCGTGCTTTCCGCCGTGATGAAAAATTCGATATAAGCGTCGCCCGAACCGTCCTTGGTATATTGCCACTGATTTACGGCGTTTGTTTCGGTGACATTGTTAAGAATCATATTGTTGTCAAGGTCGATGTTCATCGGCGCGAAATATTCGGTGTATTCTTTGCCTGCCATTGCCGAGAAAATCTTGTTTTGATTCTCAAACGGTTTGGAGGCTGTCATTGTGCTGAAGAATTGGTCTGTATAAAGCTTGGTATCGCAAAGGAAACCGAGACCGACGTAATTCGGGTTTTCAAAAACAGTATATGTGACGTCGGTATCGCCGTATTTGCCTGCCTGACTGTGAACAAGCGAATATTCGGGATAAATCATTGCATTTGTGCCGACAAGCTGTGATTGACCCTTGACGGTTTGATATTTGCCGTCCTTATCAATATAGTATTTTATGCCGAAAAGCGTATCGGTAATCGGCGTTGAACCGTTTGCCATGGTGTAGTGACCCTCACTGCACAGACCGAGCTGAGCCAAGAAGTTCATTACGGCGGTGTTCATTGTCGAGCTTGAGTGGGTGATTCCTCTGTATCCGACGTAAAGTGCATCGTTTACGGTTCTGTTCCAGGTTTTTTCCGTTCTGAACATGGGTGAAAGCTGACCGTTATCAGCTAAAATGTCCTCGTGTTCTTCGATTTTTTCGTAAACTTCTTTTACCGGATCAAGCCATGCGTAATATGATGAATGCTTGCTGTAGCCGCAGTCGTCATCGATATCTTCAAATGTATCGACAATGCAGACAACGTTTTCAACCGCCATTGTCAATATTATGAAAATCGGGAAAACGATGCGTTTCGGGTGCTTCATCATCATGTAGATAAACAAGCAGAACAAAGCGGCACAGAACACGGTGAGCCAAAGCGTTTCAACAGTTTCAATCCATGTGTATTTTTCGGAATCAAGGTTGTCGATAAGCAGGCAGAAAGCCAAAATACCGCAAAAAGTTCCGCCGAGTGCGCCCGGTTTTATGCCATCGAGCTTATCAAATGCCATTGCCGCCATTGTAGCCAAAACAAATGAGAACAGGAATGAGTAACGGTAAGGCAGCCAGTTAGGCATTTGGAAACCGTGCCAAGCCAAATCTACGGGTCTTATATACATACTGAAGAAGAGCACCGCAAGCAAAAGTGTGTTTGAAAGCTTGGTTTTGAATGAAATATTTTTGTTCAAATAGAACAGCGGCACAAGCACAAGGCAGATAACGCCCGTGTAAATTTCGGGCAGACCTTCGTTTCTGACTGTATCGTAGCTGCTGGGCAAAAGCTTTGTCAGCACATCGAATGCGGAAAATTGCAGCGCAAATGACATATCCGGTTCGGAAAATTCAAATTTACCGAGTGAAAGCGAGTAGTAAACCGGAAGAATCATTACTGCGGCAATGCAAATCGCCGCAACGGTGGAAACGCCGAAACGTACCCAAGTGAGAAATTCTTCATAGGCGCCGGATTTTTCTTTCTTTTCGCTGGTGAGCCAGTAGAAAAGGAAGTAGAAGAATGTGAAGAAGCCTATCATATAGCCGATGTAGAAGTGTGCGATGAACATCAGCGCAAGCGGCACGATGTAGCCGGTTTTCTTGCGTGTATCGACCATTTTTTCAACTCCGAGCGCAATCAGCGGTATGTAGACCAAACCGTCAAGCCACATCGGGTCCATAAGCTGAATTACGGCGTAGGCGCAAAGCGCATAAGCACAGCCGCAAATCATCGAAGTCATGGGCTTTGCGTTTTTGCCCTTGACCATATAGTAAGTAAAAGTTACGGCAGAGGCGCCGACCTTGCAAAGCTGCATTATCAGCAGAGAGCCTAAAATCATGCTTTGCGGAAGAAGCATTACTATCCAAGTGAATGGGCTTGCAAGGTAATAACCTATAATACCCATAAATTCACCCGAAAGGTTTCTGCCCCAACAGTAGGTTATGCTTTCACTGCCCCAAAGCGCTTTTTTGAGGTATTCAAAGTAGTAGATGTACTGACCGTTAAGGTCGAGAACAAGAACGCAATTGTCACCGAATGGGTAGACATCAAAGAATATCCAACCCGCATAGAGCATGATTACGGGCAGGAAAAATGCCGCAATGTAATAGCGGTTTCTGAACGCCCATGACTTTATGGCGCCGAAAACGCCCTTTGCCGAAAAATTCGACATAAGCTTGCGCTTTTCGATTGCGGCGGCTGCCTGTGCGGCAACGGGATCGACTGAAGCGGGCTTTGAGCTGCTTCTGGTTTTTTTCTTAGCCATTTTGACCTCCTTGATAATTGTCGTAGATTAGATTATTATACCTTATATCTGACTTTTTTTCAATAGCTTTTTTCAAAAAATTACAATAAAAGTTTCGCCAAAGTTTTATCAGGTGTATTGGCGGCAAAAAAAGTTGCATGGCATGGGCAAAATCACTTGCAAATTGTGTATTAAAATGCTACAATGTTATTGCGCTTACACGCAAAATTTCCGAATTTAAGAGAGGTTATATATATGCTTAGCGATATTGAAATTGCGCAGAATGCGAAAATGAAAAAAATTACCGAAATAGCCGCAGATCTCGGCATCGGTGAAGAATACATCGAGCCTTACGGTCACTATAAGGCGAAAATCAGCGAGGAGTACATAAAAAAAATCGAAAATAACGATGACGGCAAGCTGATTCTTGTTACCGCAATCAATCCCACGCCGGCAGGCGAGGGCAAAACGACTGTCAGCGCAGGCCTTGCGATGGCAATGAGCAAAATCGGCAAAAAATGCGTGCTTGCCTTGCGTGAGCCGTCACTCGGACCTGTTTTCGGCATTAAAGGCGGTGCTGCGGGCGGCGGATATGCACAGGTTGTGCCCATGGAGGATATCAATTTGCACTTCACCGGCGATATGCACGCAATAAGTGCGGCGAATAATCTTCTTTGCGCCATGATAGACAACCATATTCAGCAGGGAAATGAGCTTAAAATCGATACAAGGCGCATACTTTTCAAGCGCTGCGTTGATATGAACGACCGTCAGCTTCGCAGTATCGTTTGCGGAATGGGCGGCAAAGTGAACGGAACGCCCAGAGAGGACGGTTTTCAAATCACTGTTGCTTCCGAAGTTATGGCAATTCTTTGCCTTTCAAGCGATTTGGCGGATTTAAAAAAGCGAATCGGCAATATTCTCGTTGCGTATTCGCTTGATTCAAAGCCGATTTACGCACGTGATATAGGCGCTGCCGGTGCAATGACCGCACTTTTGAAAGATGCTTTAAAGCCCAATCTTGTTCAAACTTTGGAAAATACACCCGCATTTATTCACGGCGGACCTTTTGCGAATATAGCTCACGGATGCAATTCGGTGCGAGCCACAAAGCTTGCGCTGAAATTGGGTGATTATTGCGTTACCGAAGCCGGCTTCGGCTCGGATCTCGGTGCGGAGAAATTTTTTGATATAAAATGCCGTTTTGCCGATTTAAAGCCTGCGTGCGTTGTGCTTGTCGCAACGATTCGTGCTTTGAAATATAACGGCGGCATTCCCAAAGATAAGCTTTGCGAAGAAAATGTCAAAGCGCTTGAAAAGGGTTCGGAGAATTTGCGGGCGCACATTGAAAATCTGCGCAAATTCGGCGTTCCCGTTGTGGTTGCGATAAATCGCTTTTCTTGCGACAGCAATGATGAAATTGCCACGGTGAGAAAGGTTTGCGAAGAATGCGGCGCAAAATGTGAGCTTTGCGAGGTTTTTGCAAAGGGCGGCAACGGCGGAATCGAGCTGGCAAAAGCCGTTTGTGAAACGATTGATACTGTTAAATCGGAATTTGCGCCGATTTACGATGCAAACCTCCCGATAAAAGAAAAAATAGAAATTATCGCAAGAGAAATTTACCGTGCCGACGGCGTAAACTTTACCGCACAGGCGCAAAAAGCGATTGATGAACTTGAGGCAATCGGTGCGGATAAAACGCCGATATGCATTGCCAAAACGCAGTATTCGCTTTCCGATGATCCCAAAAGGCTCGGATTGCCCAAAGGCTTTACAATTACGGTGCGTGATGTAAGACCCTCGCTCGGAGCGGGATTTGTGGTTGCGTTGACCGGCGATATCATGACGATGCCCGGCTTGCCGAAATCGCCTGCGGCGCTGAAAATCGACTGCGATGAAAACGGCAATATCACGGGGCTTTTCTGATAATATGGCAGGTGATATTTATACACGCACACGAATGCTTGTTGGCGATAAAGGCGTTGAAAGGCTGAAAAATGCGCACGTTGCCGTATTCGGAATCGGAGGAGTAGGCTCTTTTGCCGCCGAAGCGCTTGTGCGTGCCGGAATCGGCAAAATTACAATTGTTGACGGCGAAAAATTCGATGAAACAAATCTTAACCGCCAGCTTTTTGCGCTTCGCTCCACAATAGGTCAGCCAAAGGTTGCGGTTGCAGCTCGGCGTTTTGCCGACATAAATCCCGATATTGAAATAAACGCCTGCGAGTGTTTTTATACAGGCGATGAAATAGATCTCGGCGATTTTGATTATATTGCCGATTGCATTGACACCGTAACGAGTAAATTGCGGCTTATCGAAAACGCAAAAGCGCTTGATATCCCCATTATATCATGCATGGGTGCGGGCAACAGGCTTGATTGCACTTGCTTTGATGTAAGAGATATTTACAAAACTTCGGGCTGTCCGCTTGCAAGGGTCATGCGGCGTGAGCTGAAAAAAAGAGGGGTTAATAGCCTAAAGGTTGTGTTTTCGCCCGAAAAAGCAATCGATATCAAGGGGCAAAATACAGAAAATACAGATATAAAAAAAGTTATCGGCAGTATATCGTATGTGCCTTCAAGTGCGGGGCTTGCGCTTGCAGGGCAGATAATACAGGACATTTGTTTTAGAGAAGAATAGGGGAAAGGCAGATATGAAAAAAGAAAAGAGCGACAAAAACAGAGAATCCGACGTTTGGCAAAACGCCAAGGAGATGAAAGAAAAAGCACGGCGCAAGGAAGAAGAACAAACCGAACGCCTTATGCATGAACAGCAAGCCGAGCGTGAGGAATATGAAAAGCGGCTTCGGCTTGAAAAGATTGAGCTTTTGAAGAAAAAACAGGGAGTTTCAGGCGAAAGCGAACCTGTTGAAGAAACGGCTTGCAGGAAATACACATTTAAAGAAAAGGTTTCAAACTTTTTTTATCACAATAAATGGTGGCTTGCAATCGGTTGTGTGTTTGCCGTAATTGTGGGATATCTTGTTTACGATACGGTTACGGCGGAAAAATACGATATGTATATTTTGCTGATAAGCGATGATAATGCACTGTATTTAAAACAGCAGTATCTTATTGAGCTTTTTGAGGCAAATTGCGAGGATATCAACGGTGACGGCGAGGTGAATGTTGCGCTGCTTTATTATGCGCCCTCGTCGGAGGCGATGACGAACACGTATTATCACACTAACGAAAGCTCGCTTTCGGCGCAGTTTCACATGGGTGACACGATTGTCGTGATTGCCGATTCGACCCTTGACGAAACGATTTATCCGCAGGAAACGCTTGCCGACCTTGCACAGTATATCGACAGTGAGCACATTAAAAGCTACGGCTATTATTTAAACGATACGGCTTTTAAGGATATGTGCGGCTTGGACGAGCTTTTATATGAGGATATGTATATCGGTTTGCGCAAGGTGACAAGCGGCGCTTCATATGAAAAGGAAATGCAGAAAAATTTTGACGTGGCACTAAAAACATTGAGCGGCGTTATCGAGGATATTGAAAATTATTCTGCCCCTGCACAATCGTAAATTTATGATGAACAAATTGAAAAGCGCACGGAAATTTAAACCGTGCGTTTTTTTTGTTATTTTTTTACAATTGAGTGTCGATTGTGTTGTACAAAACGCCGATTTCTTGAAATTCGGAAAAATTTTTCAACCGTTTTGCGGTTAAATAGTGTATAATAAATATAACAAATGAGGGGGAGAGCCAATGAACAAATCCGGAAGTACAAAGCTAATAGTTGCAATTGTCATAATCATTATGCTGATTGCCGTCGCTGTTATTCTGCGTTGCCGCAAAGGTGAGCAAGGCGCCGACGGAACAGGTCAAATAGCATTTAATTATAATGGATATGATATGGTTTTTGAAAAAACATTAAAAGAAATCCCATTGGAATATACCCTTTCGGAGAAGAACGTGACAATTAACGAATGCTCGTTGTTGATTTCGGGCGAAAAATATCAGCTGTATACTTGCGATTTTGACGATGAAACGGTGTATATTTATGTTGACAGTGATAAGGTTTCAGAACAAAATCGATGTTATTGGAAATTCGTTTCAACCGATATATATAACCTAACGCTGATGTCCCCCGCCTCTTAGGCGGCGGGTTCCATTTCA
>CAZBAI010000023.1:0-25892 GCA_964490175.1 uncultured Oscillospiraceae bacterium
TATTTTCCCTTCTTTCTGCAACTGTCTTAATATTTAAAAGGTGTTTAACGCCTACGTTATCGGAAACGCTGTTGCCGCCCCAAGAGCCGCAGCCCAACGTGAGCGACGGAGCAAGCTTAAAGTTGTAAAGGTCGCCGATTCCGCCGTGAGATGACGGTGTGTTGACAAGAATACGGCAGGTTTTCATACGGGCGGCAAATTCGGCAAGCTTTTCCTTTTCGGTGATTTCGTTAAGGTAAATAGATGATGTGTGACCGTAGCCGCCGTCTGCCACGAGATGCTCTGCCTTAGAAAGTGCGTCCTCAAAATCGTTTGCTTTATACATAGCAAGAACGGGACTGAGCTTTTCGTGAGCAAATTCTTCGGAAAGTTCGACGCTTTCAACCTCGCCTATGAGAATCTTTGTGCCGATAGGCACTTCAACGCCTGCAATTTCGGCGATTTTCGCTGCCGATTGACCGACGATTTTCGCATTTAAAGCACCGTTAATGATTATTGTTTTGCGAACTTTTTCGGTTTCGGCAGGGCTTAAAAAGTAACAGCCGCGCATTGCAAATTCTTCCCTAACGGCGTCATAAACGCTTTTAAGCACGATTACAGACTGTTCCGAAGCGCAAATCATACCATTATCAAAAGTTTTGGAATGAATAATCGAATTTACGGCAAGAAGAATATCCGCCGATTCATCGATAATAGCAGGTGTGTTTCCCGCACCTACGCCAAGGGCAGGTTTGCCGCTTGAATATGCCGCCTTGACCATTCCCGGTCCGCCTGTTGCGAGAATAATGTCAGCCTCTTTCATAACGGTGTTGGTCATTTCCAGCGAGGGAACGTCAATCCAGTCGATAATACCCTGCGGAGCGCCTGCCTCAACAGCCGCCTCAAGCACAAGCTTTGCTGCGGCAATTGTTGAATTTTTAGCTCTCGGGTGAGGCGAAATAATAATCGCATTTCTTGTTTTCAAAGCGATAAGACATTTGAAAATCGCAGTTGACGTCGGGTTTGTCGTGGGGATAACCGCCGCAATAACACCGATAGGCTCGGCAATTTTTTTAATGCCGAAAGCGCAGTCCTCTTCGATTACGCCGCAGGTTTTTGTGTCTTTATAAGCATTGTAAATATATTCGGAGGCGTAGTTGTTTTTGATAACCTTATCCTCGACAATGCCCATTCCCGTTTCCTCAACCGCCATTTTCGCAAGCGGAATCCTTGCTTTGTTTGCGGCACTTGCGGCAGCCAAAAAGATTTTATCTACCTGTTGCTGTGAATAGGCGGAAAAAATTTTTTGAGCCTCCCTTGTGCGTGCAATAGCCTCGTTGAGCTTTTCCACGCTGTCTACGACCGTGTAATTGTTCTTGTCCATTTCATGTCCTCCTATTTTAATTTACATAATTGGTTGTTGAGATGCGCCAGCGAAAGCGCCAGGTTTTCATTTTGCAGCAATATCGAATCGGGAACCGACAGCCTGCACGGCGCAAAATTCCATATTGCCTTTATTCCGCTTTTTATCATAAGGTCACATATATCCTGAGCCGAGCTTTGGTCTACGGTTATGATGCCGAGGCAAATATTATTCTCTTTGCAAAATTCTTCAAACCGATTCATCGGCAAAATCTCCGCCTTTTCCGTAAAACCGGCTGCATACTTGCTTGAATCAAATGCGGCTGTGATTTTTACGCCGTATTTTTTAAATTCGTCATATTGCAGCAACGCTCTGCCTAATCTGCCGGCTCCCACAAGCACAGCTTCTGTCAGCTTGTTATACCCCAAGGTATTTTCAAGCGTTTCGATAAGCTCTGCCGTCGAATAACCGAGCTTCGGTTTTCCCGAGTTGCTGACAGCGGCAAGGTCTTTTCTGACCAACACCTCGCCGAGCGACAGTTTTCTGGCAATTGCGGTAGCCGATATATACGGCGCTTTTTCGGGCGCAAGCTGTTTTAAAACCTCAAGATAGCTCGGAAGTCTGCCCAAAGTTGCCTTCGGTACAGAGTGATTTTCCATCGACTTGCCTCCTTTATTTCAAGTTTGTCCGAATTCGGGCAATATTTTGCTTTGCTCCGATTTTAAAGTCTGCCTTTAAACCGCAGCAACGTCTGCTCGGATCGAAAAAAGGGGAATAACTCTATTTTTAATAAATAGTATTTCCGACTTCGTTATTATTTTAACAATAATTTTTGCTTTTGAAAATTCTTAAATCGGATAACCGCTATTATCAATATCGATAACCCCTGTATCGATTGCAAAAAAGCCCAATCGCAAAGCAAATAATCAAGCTTTGGATTGGGCTTTTTCATTTTACAGATATTGTCTTTTGGATGCGCACAGCTCGGTGATAAACTGCCTGTCCAAGTTTGTCAGCTTATATCTGTTTTTATATATTAAAACATCTTTATAAATCTTGCTGTTGCCGCAGCATTTTTTCTGCACAAGACCGTATCGTGAAAGCAAATCGGTCGGCAACGGCGACACCCACATAAAGGTTTCATTGTTTTGGCAAAGCAAATCAAACTGGCTTGCTCTTTCAAACACGAAAATCCTGCGCTCGGTATTATCTTGCAGTTCTTCCTTTACGACCTTTGAAAGCGGCATTGACGGTACATAAGGGTCTGCATGGGCAATTTCGATATAATCGGCAAGGTCTTCAAAACGGATTTCCTCACTTTTTGCCAGCATAGAGTTTTCGCTCATAAGCAGCACATACGAAAACTCGGTTATCAATTCATAATGCAAGCCTTTTTCATCAAGCATTGATTTAAAATACCTGTCATAATTTTCGGCATAGCGTATAATACCGAGCTTATAATCATGCTCTAATATATTGCGTATTGTGCGCTGTGAGTTGGTTTCCTTATAAAACAGCTCCGCCGGATATTTTTCAAGCGATTTTGAAAACCGTGCAAACGCATCGGAAATATAGCTTGCACGGGGCACGGAAATTGAAAATTTTTGCTTTTTCGGCGAGCCGGTTTTATAAAAATTCTCCACCTCTTCAATCTGGGTGAGAATACCCTTTGCGAGATTTATAAACTCTTCGCCCTCGGGGGTGAGCTTCATGCCGTTTTGCGCACGTTCAAATATGGTAATGCCCAAATCGCTTTCAAGCTCTTTTATAGAGCGGCTGATATTCGGCGCCGCAATAAGCAATGACTGCGAAGCCTTGCTCAGCGAACCTGCCTTTGCAACCTCCAGTGCGTGCTTCATATGCAACAAATTCATTTATTTCACATCCCGTTCTTCATGCGCTTTATTTAACAAGATAGCCTTTTTCGTCAAGTGCCGAAACGATTTTATCAAGTGTGCTTTCAGACTGCGCCGTGATTGTGTGGTAGTGATATCCGCAAGTTAAATTCATAAGTTCAACCGATTTTCCGCTGGTTATATTGCAAACAAATTCTTCTACGTCATTTTGGGAAAATATATCAAGCTTTGCTTTGATTTTTCCGTACACCTTATGATTTACAAAAACATCCGTTACATTTCCGCCGAGCGTTACGATAAGGCTAAGCTCGTCAAACGTTTGTTCGGAAGTGTGCCGGCATTTTATCACCCTTTCCGGATAGGGCGATTTTTTTATCATATATCCCGTATGCGTTGAAGCTATGTCATAACCCTCGCATTTTAGTGCGGCAATATCACGCACTATTATCTGGCGTGATGCGCCGAGCCTTTGCGAAAGACTATCCCCGGTTATCGGTTTGTCACTTGACAGCAAAAGTGCGGCAATTTCCTTTCTTCGCTGCTGCGGATTCACTTTCTTTCCTCCTCATATAGCATGAAGATTTTTGAGCGAAAGGTCGAGAATCGGCGCAGAATGAGTTAAAGCGCCGCTGGAAATATAGTCAACGCCGATGCCGACAAGCGCTTTGATATTTTCCTTTGTAACATTGCCGCTGCATTCGATTTCCGCTTTACCTTTTGCAAGCGATACTGCGGTTTTCATATCCTCAATACTCATATTATCAAGCATAATTATATCGGCTCCGGCTTCAAGCGCTTGACAAAACATATCAAGATTTTCAACCTCAATTTCGATTTTGCGAACAAACGGCGCATATTCCTTTGCCATTTTAACGGCGTTTGCAACGCTTCCCGCCGCACCGATATGGTTATCCTTCAAAAGTATCCCATCGCTTAAATTATACCTGTGATTAAATCCGCCGCCGACCGTTACGGCATATTTTTCAAAAATGCGCATATTCGGCGTGGTTTTGCGTGTATCAAGCAATTTTGTGCCCGTATTTTTCAAAAGGGCGGCAATGCTATTGGTATATGTTGCAATTCCGCTCATACGCTGCAAATAATTGAGCGCCGTTCTCTCACCCGAAAGCAAAACCCTGATATCTCCCTTGACCGTGCCGAGCAATTGCCCCGATTTAACATTAGCGCCGTCGCTTACAAGCATTTCAAATTCGGTTTTTCCGTCAAGAAGCTCAAAAACTCTTTTAAAAACGCCAAGTCCGGCAACGATTCCGTCTTGCTTGCAAATCAGCTCAACCTGACCTTGGCAAAACTTTCGCATAACCGAATTTGTTGTAATATCTTCACTTGTAATATCCTCACGCAGAGCGCTTAAAATATATGTGTCTGCATTAAGCAGCATTGTAATTTCGTTCATTTTCCGTTTTTCTCCTTTTCGATTTCGTCAAGAACGGTTTTTCTGTATTCTGCCTCGCAGTTTTCGTAAAGCGCCGTGTTTATGCTCGGCAAATCGCACACAAGCTTTGAATAGCTCTTTGTTATATCATCGGCACACCTTGCGGCAAACACAAGACTTTCAAGCAATGAATTACTTGCAAGACGGTTTTTGCCGTGCACGCCGTTGCAAGCGGTTTCGCCTACGGCGTAAAGCCTTTCCATAGAGGTCTTGCTCTGCGAATTTACATCAATTCCGCCCATAAAATAATGCTGTGAAGGCACAACGGGAATAGGCTCTTTAGTTACGTCATAGCCCTTTTCGAGGCAGTGCTCATATATATTCGGAAAATGCGACTTTATTTCATCTTCCGATATCGGCGCAAGCGAGAGATGCACATACGGCATATCATCTTTTTTCATCTGTTTATATATAGCTTCGGCAACAACATCTCTGGGCAAAAGCTCATCTACAAAGCGGTTTGAGTTTTTATCCAAAAGCACGGCGCCCTCACCTCTTACCGATTCCGATATCAAAAATTCTCTTCCCTTTTCCTTAGTATAAAGCGTTGTCGGGTGGATTTGAATATAATCGATATTTTTCAAAGCAACACCGTGATTTAAAGCAATTGCAAGTGCGTCACCGGTTAGGTGCTCAAAATTTGTCGAATGAGCGTAAAGTCCGCCGATGCCGCCGGTTGCCATAACGGTATAATCGGCTTGAATCGTTTTAATTTCGCCGTTTTGATTCTTATAAACAACACCTGCGCATTCGCCTTGATTTTCAATAATATCAACCATGGTGCAGTTTTCAAAAATTTCCGCATTTTCAAGCTCTTTAACCTTATTCAACAGCTTTGAGGTGATTTCTTTACCCGTTTCATCTTCGTGAAAAAGAATCCTCGGTTTTGAGTGCGCACCCTCCTTGGTATAGACATATTCGCCGTTTTCCTTGTGAAAATCGACCCCTATCGATATAAGCTCGTTTATCACATTGCGTGATGAAGATATCATGATATCAACCGAAGTTTTGTTGTTTTCATAGTGACCGGCACGCATTGTATCCTCAAAATACGAATCGTAATCGCTTTCATCACGCAGAACGCATATGCCGCCCTGTGCAAGAAACGAATCGCTTTTATCGGCTTCCTTTTTTGTAATAATGACTATTTTTTTCCCTTGCGGCAGTTTAAGTGCGCAATAAAGCCCGCTCACTCCGCTGCCGACAATTACAACATCTGTTCTCATAAATACCCCGTTTATTTTTCAGCCAGCTCAAGCATACGGTTAAGCGGTGCGGCTGCCCTTTTTATTGTGCTTTCGTCAACAATTATTTCGTTAGTTTCGTTTTCAAGCACTTTCAATATTTTGTCAACGGTGTTCAGCTTCATATCATTGCAGCAAAGCTCATTTGAAGCAAAATAAAACCTTTTCGATGGGTTTTTCTTTTTCAGCTCAAAGCCTACTCCGATTTCGGTGCAAATTATAAATTCATCGCAATCGCTTTTGTTTGCAAATGCGATTATATCGGCTGTACTTCCGACAAAATCGGACATTTCCAAAATTTGACTTTGGCATTCCGGGTGCGTCAGCACAAGCGCTTTCGGGTATTTTTCTTTGGCAAAGCGCACATTATCAACGCTAAGCGCATTATGAATGGGGCAGCAGCCGTCGTTGAGTATGATATTTTTATCGGGAAGCTGCCGAGCTACATATCTGCCCAAATTCTTGTCCGGAATAAAGAAAATGTTTTTATTTTCAAGCGCCTTTACGATTTTCACGGCGTTTGACGAAGTTACGCAGACATCGCTTTGGCATTTGAGTGCAGCGGTTGAATTTACATAGCATACAACCGCAAGGTCATCATACTTATCACGAAGCTCGTTAATTTTTTCAACCTGAGCCATATGCGCCATAGCGCAGTCGGCGTTGATATCCGGCATGAGCACCTTTTTTTTAGGATTGAGGATTTTCACGCTTTCGCCCATGAAATTAACGCCGCAAAACACAACAATGTCGGCGCTCTCGGATTTTACACGCTTTGCCAAATAATACGAATCGCCGACAAAATCGGCGATTTGCTGTGCTTTATCCGGTGCGTAATAATGTGCGGCTATAATTGCGTTTTTGTTAATTTTCAGCTTTTCGATTTTTCCGAAAATTTCTTCATTCATAATAACTCGCTCTTTTTCTGTGATATTTTTGCCGATATTAACGGCGATAACATACATAACATACGCCTTTTCACACATTGTAGCACATATATTCACATCTGTCAAGTTATCTGTAAACCCCGAAATTTAAGAAAAGCGCCGAAAAATTACAAATAAGTTTTTTTAAAAATGTATATGCTAAAATGAGGTAAATCAAAAACGAAAAAATCCCAGCCGAGATGAATAGCGTTGTAACACGGCATGATAAAAAACGCATTTTGCAGCAGAGTATTTAAAGATTAAGGCTTTTTGCCAAATGGTATATACCGTTTGACAAAAAGCCTTTTGTATATCAAACCGACGGCAAAATTTACGCTGATTTTACGATTTATACAATATATATCGCTGTGTGGTTGTTTAAAAAATGCCGAATTTAAATCTTTGCAATATATTTCACGCTCGACTTAAAAGTGCAAGCCAAAATATGTGTGTTCGTCAAATCTTGCTATTTTGCATAAAAAGTCTGCGAATTTTCGGCATTCTCATAAGTGCCGCCCGAAAAAACGCCGTTTTCGCTTTCGCCCTCATAGCTGCCGCCGACGCTTACAATATACGCCTTGCCCGATTCTATTTGCGGCGAAGTAAAAACAACATTTTGCACGTTTTTCGGTGTTTTAATGCATATAATCTCATTGCCGTTTTCATCGGCAATCTGCATCAAACTGTCTGCGTCAACATTTAAATTAAAGTTCAAAACTCCGAAATCGCTGCTCGAAACCGACTGTGCCATCTGCATACTGCCAACGGCAAGAATCGTGCCGCCCGTCACTTCGAATGTCGATTGATAGTCAAGTGCGCCATCGCCGCCGCTTGTCGGTCCGTAAACGATTAGCGTTCCGCCGCTGACCGCAATCGTTCCGTTTGAATCAACGCCGTCACCCTGCGCATTGATGATTATATCGCCCGATGTAATCACGATGCTTACATCCTGCGCATCGAAAAATCCGACATTGCTGCCGTCTGATGCGTTGATTCCGTCATCTGCGGCGTTTATGACAATCTTGCCGCCGTTTATGCAAACATCACTTGCTTCAAGCCCCTCATATGATGACATTATCGAAATATCGCCGCCTGAAATCGTGAGTGTGTCATCGGCATGGAATCCGTCATCACCGGCATAAACCGTAAAACAGCCGCTTTCAACGGTGCAACTCAAATTGCTGTGAATTGCGTCATCTGCGCTGTTTACCGATATCGAGCCGCCGCAAATCGTTAAGTTTTTTTCGGATTTTATGCCCTTGGTGCTTTGCTCTGTATCCGACTGCTCTTGTTGATTTTGTGTCGATTGGGCATTCGGCACATCAAAACCGCCTTGCGGCATATCGAGGATATCATCGGGTTTTTCTGCGTTTTCCGGCATTTCAAAACCACCCTGCGGCATATCGGGAATATCGTCGGGTTTTTCTGCATTCTCCGGCATTTCAAAACCGCCTTGCGGCATATCGGGAATGTTGTCGGGTTTTTCCATATTGTCGGGCATACTGAAATCATCGAAATTGCTCGGCATATCATCGGGTCTTTCCATTCCGCCGAATCCTCCGAATCCCCCGCTCGGGAAATCGTTTGTGTGTTCGGCGGCGTTTTCGTAGCCGCCGCCCGAAACAATGCTTACGGTGCTGTTTTGTATATCAAGCTCACCCTGTGACTGAATGCCGTCAAGTGAGGATTCAACAATTATTTGCGAATCGCAAATTGTCATATTTCCTTTGTCCTCATCGCTGTCATTTGATGTGCGTAAACCGTCGCCGCCGGAGCTTACATTCACCGTGGCGTTTGAAATCACCAGCGAATCCTTGCCTCTGATTCCGTCGTCAAATGCGCTCACAAAAACGCTTGCGCCCGAAATTTCAAGGTCATCTTTTGAAAAAATTCCCTTGCAGCAGTTTGAGGTAACGTATATTTCGCCGCTTCCCGAAATTTCAAGGTCGTCACGGCTGAAAATCGCCGCACCTACGGCATTTTCATCATCACTGTCGGCTAAATAATAATCCGAACCGTCGCTGAAAATATTCACTGATTCTTCACACAAAATCAACTCGACTTTTTTCGGTGCGTTAATGATATTTACGGCACAGCTCTCCGTGCTCGAAATTTTTGCGCCGTTCAAAAAAATTTCAACTTTTTCCTCATCGTCTGTATCGACAACAAGCTGTCCGTTATCAAGCGTTCCGCTGATAATATATGAGCCGCCTGCGCTGATTATGACCGTATTGCCGCTTATCTGCGCCCCGTTTCCGTCAACGGTAATTGCGTTATTGCTCAAATTTATGCACGTATCGGCGCTTTGTGCCGTTCCCGACTTCGGTTCACTCGGATATTCTACATTCTCTGTCGGCTGTGCAACGCTGTCGGCATTTGAAACCGTGCCGCTTTGGGCATTTTGCGCATCTCTTGTTTGCGTGCAGGCTGTCAGCATACAAAATATGCAAAGCAAAAGTGCCGCCGATTTGCTTTTTTTCGATTTTATCATTGTTTTTCCTCCGCTATTTATTCTATCTGAGATTATTGTAATAGAGTACTCTTAATTTTTTCTTAAATAATATATGCCTTTTGCGTTAAATCTAAGTTAAAGCGATTGCAAAATAAATAAGGTTATGCTACAATAACAGGGTGCGTAAATATTTATGAAAGGGATTTAATATGCAGAAGAAAAAAAATATTTATTTTGATTTGTTTGCCACTTTTTTCAAAATCGGCGCATTTACTTTCGGCGGCGGCTATGCCATGATACCGATTATTCAGCGTGAAGTTGCCCAAAAGAAACAGTGGATCACCGAAGACGACCTGCTTGATATCATCGCCGTGGGCGAAAGCACGCCGGGCCCTATTTCGGTCAACACCGCAACCTTTGTGGGATATCAAACAGCGGGAGTTTTGGGCGCTTTTTTTGCCACCTTGGGACTTGTTATGCCCTCATTTGTTATTATTCTTTTAATTTCGCTGGTTTTAAAAGAATTTTCGCAGCTCAAAGCAGTTCAGTATGCCTACGCAGGCATCCGAGCAGGCGTGGTTGCCTTGCTTGTTAAGGCAGTGATATCAATGAGTAAAAAATGCCCGAAAAACGCTTTTGCCGTAGGCATTGCCCTCGGTGCGCTTTTGCTTTGCACTTTTACCGATATAAGCACCATAATCGTCATAATCGGCTGTGCGCTGTGCGGTGTTGTGCACTCGGCTGTAAATGCTAAAAGGGGGAATACAAAATGATATATTTAACCCTATTTCTTACTTTTTTCAAAATCGGAGCGTTCACTTTCGGCGGCGGCTACGCCATGATACCGCTTGTTCAAGAAGAAATGCTCGCTCATGAATGGATGAGCAATGCGGACATCGTCAATTTTATCGCAATCAGCGAAAGCACACCCGGGCCGCTCGCCATAAATATGGCAACCTTTGTCGGTTCGCAGTTCGGCGGATTTTTCGGCGCACTTTGCGCAACCGTAGGCGTTGTTTCGCCCTCTTTTATTGTAATTTTGCTTGTAGCTAAATTTTATTTAAAGTTCAAATCCAGCCAAACAGTCAGCGCTTGTATGAGCGGACTGCGCCCTGCCGTAATCGGCATGATAGGCTCGGCGGCGCTTTCAATATCCGCAGAGGTTTTCTTTCCTTCAAAAATCACTCTTGATTATTTGGCATCGTATTCTTTTATATCAACCGTGATAATATTCATAATCAGCCTTATAATGATATTTAAAAAGATAAATCCCATTATTATCATTGTCACTTCAGCCGTTTTGGGAATCGCTTCCGGATATCTTCAAGCATTTGTCACATAAGCGTTTTCACGGTTTTTAAATTTTGCGCATATTATGCTGATATAACCATGTCGCAGATGTTCCTGCGACGGTTGCAATCATCGCAACGTGATTTAAGCTACCTTATCACGCTTTGCTCCGATTTTAAAGATGTAAAAAAACATTTTTAAGGAGGCATATTTATGGCAACTTTTACAAATCAGGCAACATTGTCATACAACGGCAATGTGCTCAATTCAAATACAGTTACGGGAAATATCGTTCAGGTTTTGAGCGCCGCCAAAACTGCGGTTTCCGATAATTATTCCGCAAGTGATGACGTAACATACGTCATCAGCATTGCAAATTCGGGCACGCAAGATTTTACGGGCATTACTTTAAGCGATAATCTCGGAGCGTATCAGTTAAACGGTCAAACGGTTTTTCCGCTGACCTATATCGACGGTTCAATTCGTTATTATGTCAACGGTGATTTAAGTGCGTCGCCTACGGTTTCTGCGCAAAACGGTCTTGTAATAAGCGGAATTGAAGTACCCGCAAACGGCAGCGTCATGCTGATTTATCAGGCAAGCGCCAACAGCTATGCCCCGCTCGGCTCGGGCAGTTCAATCACCAACACCGCCGTAATATCGGCAACAGGACTTACCGAGCCTATAAGCGTATCGGCAACAATCAGCGCAAGCAACGAAGCAAACCTTTCCATCAGCAAATTCGTTTCTCCCGAAACGGTTGCGAAAAACGGTCAAATCACCTACACCTTTGTAATTCAAAATCTCGGCAATGCCGCTCTCGACGCCGCCGATAACATTGTTATCACCGACACGTTTTCACCTGTTTTAAGCAATATTTCGGTGCAGCTGAACTCAGTAACGCTCACCGAGGGCACAGATTACACCTATAATGCAACAACAGGCGAATTTGCAACCGTTGCAGGCAAAGTAACCGTGCCTGCCGCAACGTTTGCGCAAAACGAACAAACCGCCGTATGGAGCACAACACCCGGCGTTGCAACCCTTGTCATAAAGGGCACTGTCTGAGCTTTGGTGCAAAGCGCAAAAATCAGAGCGGCAATAAAGCTATAACCATGTCGCAGATGTTCCCCGCCTCTTAGGCGGCGGGGACATTTCAGACTTTCAGTAGGAGAATAAATCTCCCACTGAAACTCTAAGGAGCAAAAGCCCCCCTGCGACGGTTGCAATCGTCGCAACGTAATTTAAGCGAGCTTATCACGCTTTGCTCCGATTTTAACCGACTGAAATTCAACCAAAAAGCACATTCGCTGTCATCAATATGCACTTGCAACAGTTTCCGTATTTTGAATGTTGCATTGCATAAGCGACTGTGCTTTTTTGATTTGCATATAGCCGAAATACGGTTTTTTGGGAAAAAACATTGACAAAATCCGACGAAAATGCTATAATAATTGTTTGTTCAAAGGATATATGTATACCGATATACGGAGGAAGATTATTTTGGTAAGAAACGATTTAAGAAACATTGCGATTATCGCCCACGTTGACCACGGAAAAACCACGCTTGTCGATGAAATGCTCAAGCAAAGCGGCGCATTTCGTGAAAACCAGTCCGTTGCCGAACGTGTTATGGACTCAAACGATTTAGAGCGTGAGCGTGGAATCACAATACTGGCAAAAAACACATCAATATACTATAAAGATACAAAAATCAACATCATCGACACGCCCGGTCACGCCGATTTCGGCGGCGAAGTCGAACGTGTGCTGAATATGGTTGACGGCGTTGTGCTCCTCGTTGACGCCGCAGAAGGCCCTATGCCGCAGACAAGGTTTGTTCTTTCAAAAGCGCTGGAAATGGGACACAGAATCATAGTCGTTGTCAACAAAATCGACAAGCCGGACGCACGCCTTGATGAAATCGGCGATGAAATTTTAGAGCTGCTTATCGACCTTGATGCAAATGACGACCAGCTTGAAAGTCCGATGCTTTTCTGCTCGGGAAGAAGCGGCACGGCGTCGCTTTCGCAGTATGAAGAGGGCAAAGACCTCACTCCCCTTTTCGATACGATTCTCGACTATATCCAACCGCCGCAGGGCGATGACGACGGTCCTTTGCAAATGCTGATTTCTTCAATCGACTATAACGAATATGTCGGCAGAATCGGCATCGGAAGAATTGAGCGAGGCAGTGCGAAGCTTAATCAAAATGTTCTTGTGGGAAATTATTACAGCGAGGACAAGCCCCATCAGAGCCGCCTTGTGAATATTATGCAGATTCAAGAATTAAAGCGTGTTCCCGTTCAAAATGCGACTGTCGGCGATATTGTTTGGGTAAGCGGCATTGAGGATATCACAATCGGCGATACCATATGCGATACGGAAAATTATGAGCCGCTGCCGTTCACCAAAGTCAGCGAGCCGACAATCGAAATGACGTTTTCTGTCAACGACAGCCCCCTTGCCGGTCAGGAGGGAAAGTTCGTTACATCACGCCAACTGCGTGAAAGGCTTTTTAAAGAATTGCTGCGTGACGTTTCGCTTAAAGTTGAGGAAACCGAAAATTCCGACAGTTTCAGAGTTATGGGCAGAGGCGAAATGCACCTTTCCATATTGATTGAAAATATGCGCAGAGAGGGCTATGAGCTTTCGGTTTCGCCCCCGAGGGTTCTCTACAAGCAAATCGACGGCAAAAAATGCGAGCCGATTGAAAGGCTTGTTATCGACGTTCCGCAGGATTTTGTCGGTGCCGTAATGGAAAAGCTCGGCACACGCAAAGCCGAATTGCAGTCGATGAATCCGCAGGGAAGCCGCATGAAGATGGAATTTTTAATTCCCGCAAGAGGTCTGTTCGGCTATAAAAGCGAATTTTTGACCGACACCAAGGGCGAGGGCATTATGTCGAGTGTGTTCCATTCATATCAGGAATATAAAGGCGATATCACAAAGCGTTCACTCGGCAGTATGGTCTGCTTTGAAACAGGCGAATCCGTAACTTACGGACTTTTCAACGCTCAAGAGCGTGGTCAGCTATTTATCGGCGCCGGAGTAAAGGTTTATGAGGGAATGGTCATAGGCGTATCGCCCAAGCCCGAAGAGCTTGTTGTAAACGTATGCAAGCGCAAACACCTCACAAATACACGTGCCAGCGGCAGTGACGACGCACTCCGCCTCATTCCGCCGAAGAAAATGAGCCTTGAAGAATGTCTTGAATTTCTCTCCGAGGATGAGCTTCTCGAAGTTACGCCCGTATCTCTGCGATTGCGCAAGCAAATTCTCGATAATTCTTTGCGTGCCAAGACAAGAGCCAAGGGCTGATATACTATTTAATATATATTATGCGATATCATGCTTTTGCACGGTCGGAGTTGTTTTAAAAAACAATTCCGACCGATTTTTTTAAAGCGGCATATTGATAACGTTTACAGAATTTACAGCGTGATTACGGCTCGAAAATCATTGTAAATGTTGCACAATAAAGTCGGTCATCTTTAGTTGCTTATCACAAAAATAATGAAAGGTTCTTTACTTTTTTTTGCCGTTATGGTATCATAAACCTATAATTAAAGTTAGTGTGAGGAGTTTGGGGTTTTTTAAAATTCGCAAGGCTTCTTGCCGGCAAAAAAGCTTGTGCAGCATTCAACGCTTTTTGCCGCATTTTCCATTCGGGGCGGAAAAAAAGACTAACCGTATTTATCACGAGCACTCCCGATGCTCAAATCAAATTACAGGAGGAGAGAGTTCACATTATGAAACTCAGAAAGCTTACAGCATCAGTAGCTGCCGGCGTTATGGCCGCTACAGCACTTGCGCCTGCTGCTTCGGCAGGACAGCTTCTCGGTCAGATGAACTTTGACGATGGCATCGGTTTGCCTTGGCACACTTGTGAAACTGCGCCCGGCGATTGCGACTTCGCCATTGAAGACGGTGTTTACAAAGTTATCATCAACAACCCCGGCGGAGCTTCCCGTGGCGGTGAGGACAGATGGGACGTTCAGTTCCGTCACAGAGGTTTGACCCTTATTTCATCTCACAGCTACACAATTAAATTTGACCTTACCGCAACAAACTCAGGTAAGTTCTACACCAAACTCGGCAACCTTGAAGGTAACATTGAGGTTTGGCACAACGGAAACACCAGCTCAAGCGACTTCGGTCAGAAATGGGATCTTATCAACGTTTCCGCAAACCAAACATACTCAATGAACTGCACCTTCACTCCCACATCCGACGCAACTGCGGATATGGCGGCTGAGTGGGCATTCCACTTAGGCGGTGACGGTCAGTATACCTCGGGCGATTGCTTCCCCGTAGGCACAACCGTTAAGTTTGACAATATGTCGCTTATCGACAACACTTCGAGCAGCTATGACTACGATGTAGTTCACGCCGAAGAAAAAGAATATATGTACTACTTCATGGATCCCGCAGCTTCGGGACTCAGAAACGACATTTCCGTAAACCAAATGGGTTATTACACAAATGCCGAGAAGTATGCTACATTGATTCTCGATTCCGATGATTCAGCGACAAAGTCGTTTGAAATTCATGACGAATCCGGAAACACTGTTTACACAGGCACTTCAAAATATTACGGATATGATGAGGATTCGTACTGCTATGTACATATCCTTGATTTCTCCGATTTCGCAACCGAGGGTGCAGGCTACACAATCTCCTGCGACGGTAAAGAGAGCTTTGACTTCGGTATCGGCGACTGGATTTATGACGGTCTGCTTGATGACTCTCTCAACTATTTCTACCTCAACCGTTCGGCTATCGAAATTAAATCTCAGTATGTAACCAGCGGTGACGCTAACGCTCTTGCACGTAAAGCCGGCCACACCAACGACGTTGCTCACATTCAGACAAAATGGTCCAACGAAGTTGAAGAAACAGGCAATACACAGAACGTAACAGGCGGTTGGTATGACGCAGGTGACTACGGTAAATACGTAGTAAACGGCGGTATCTCCCTCTGGACACTTCAGAACGAATACGAAATGGCAGTATACGGCGGCTACGCTGACGAAACATTCGGCGACGGCACAATGTCTATTCCCGAAAATTCCAACGGTTATCCCGATTTGCTCGACGAGTGCGCTTGGGAAATGGATTGGTTCATGACCATGGAAGTTAAATCCGGCACACAAAAGGGCATGGTTTACCACAAGGTTCACGATGAAAAATGGACTGCTCTCGGCTGCGCTCCCGCAGATTATGAAGATTCCGGAAGCACATACCGTGATAAGGTTTCTTTCCGTGTAATCAAGCCCGCAACCCTTACAGCGACATTTAACGCCGCTGCTTGCGCTGCACAGGCTGCACGTTTGTGGGCTGACGTTGACGCTACAAAGGCTGCCGAATATCTCGAATTTGCTAAGAGAACATACGCAGCAGGCGTTGCTAATTATGTTGAATACTCCGCTCCCTCCAACCCCGATTCTTACACGGGCGTTTACGCTTCGCTCTCTCAGAACATCGGCGGTGGCCCTTACGGCGATACCGACGCAACCGACGAAGCTTACTGGGCAGCAGCTGAGCTCTTCATCACAACTCAGGATGATTCTTACTACACAGATATGACAAGCGGCATAGGTGCTGCACATCACCTTAAGGTTTACACCGAGCTTTATTCCGGTGAAGACGCAGGTACAATCGGCTTTATCAACTGGGGTAACACCTCCGGTCTCGGCATTATGTCCCTCTTCCTTAACAAGGACGTTCTTCCCGAATCCGATTACGAAACACTTTGCGAAAACCTCATGGCAGCCGCTGATGTATTCCGTGGATATGAAGACGAACAGGGCTTCGGTATCCCGATTATTCAGTCAACATCAAGTGCCGACACAGGTTATGAATCCATAACAGGTTATCCTTGGGGTTCAAACCACTTTGTAGTCAACAACGCAATGCTCTTTGCATATGCATTTGAAGCTTCTTACGCACTCAACGGTGAATATGATTCCACATATTTCAACGGCGCAACAATGGCTATGGACTACATCTTCGGACGTAACCCGCTCGACTTCTCCTATGTATCCGGCTACGGTGACAGAGCATTGCTCTATCCTCACCACAGATACTGGGCTTACCTCACAGATCCCGACAAGTGGCCTAAGGCTCCCGCAGGCTGTCTGTCCGGCGGTCCTAACTCTACCTTGCAGGATCCTTGGGTAGCAGGTTACGGTTGGGGTGCAGGCTCTAACGCTCCTCAGCTTTCTTACACAGATAACAACGAAGCTTGGTCTGTAAACGAAATCACAATCAACTGGAACTCTCCTCTTGCTTGGGTTATCGGCTACTTGCAGGAAAACTGCGACAAGCTTGAAGCTACAGAAGCTAACATCCTTTGGGGTGATATCAACTGCGACGGTATTGTAAACTCTATCGACGCTACCTTGGCAACAAGATATGCAATGGGTATCACAACCCTTACCGATCAGGGCTTGATTAACGGCGACGTCAACGGCGACGGAATCGTAAACTCTATCGACGCTACAATCATTTCAAGATACGTATTGAAGGTTATCTCTTCTCTTCCCGTATAATTCTTGCAATGCTTTTTCAAAAGCGGAATGTGTTTTTTGCACATTCCGCTTTTTTCGTGGCAAAAAACGATTGATTTTTCCGTAAGAATGGTGTATAATGTAATTTGGTATCATGTGAGAAAGGGTGAGCTTTACGGATTACGGTATTGTCGGCAAGGAAATAACGCTTGAAGGCATCGTCAGCAGTATTGTATATCGTAACGAAGACAACGGATATACTGTATTTGACCTTGAATCCGGCGATGAACTGGTTACTGTTGTCGGTGAGCTCGGCAGAGTTGATGAGGGCGAAGTCGTTTTGCTTCAAGGCTCATACATAAATCACCCTCGCTTCGGTATGCAGTTTAAAGCCGTATATTGCGAACAGCGCCTGCCCGAAACCGCTGTTTCAATCGAACGTTATCTTTCAAGCGGTGTTATCAAGGGCATCGGCCCTTCGCTGGCAAAAAAAATCGTTAATCAATTCGGCAGTGAAACGCTTGAGATTATGCAAAACACGCCCGAAAAGCTCACCTGCATTAAGGGAATATCACCGAAAAAGTGCGAAAGCATCGCAAGTGAATTTGCCCGGCTTGCAGGCGTGCGCAAAATCATGGCTTTTCTTTCGGCGCACGGCATTGCCGCTTCATACGCCATGTCGGCTTACAAGCTTTACGGCTTTGAGGCAATCGACATTATTCAAGATAATCCTTATCTCCTTTGCCGACACCCGATTTTGCTCCCTTTTCCGAGGGCTGATGAATTTGCCTTGCAAATTAAATTTGAAGATTCGACAAATAAGCGAATCTGCGCCGGCTTGCGCTATATTCTCGAACAAAACGTGCTTAGCGGTCACACCTGCGTGCCGCTTGACAAGCTTATCGACAAGGCAAAGGAATATCTTTGCGCCACGGAAAAGGACATTTTTGAGGCTTATAATATTGAAATTGAAGAAAACAATATTGTCGAATATGAAAAAAATTCAAGAACGTTCGTTTATCTTTATGAGTATTTCGATGCCGAAAGATATATCGCACAGCGGCTTGGCGTGCTTAATGCTTTTATGCCGATAACGGACTTTAATTTTGAAAATCTCATAAAACAGCAAGAGCTGAAAAACGCAATCGAATACGAAAATACGCAGAAAAACGCAATCAATCTTGCGCTGACAAAAGGTCTGATGATTCTGACCGGCGGTCCGGGAACAGGCAAAACCACAACTCTTAACGCTATCATCTCCATATATGAGGAAAGAAACGCAAAGGTTTTGCTTGCCGCTCCGACAGGGAGAGCCGCAAAGCGTATGTCCGAACTGACAGGCCGCAATGCAAAAACGATTCACCGTCTGTTGGAGGTAGATTTTGATTCAAACTCGAACCTCTCATTTAAGCACAATGAAAACAACACTTTAAAATGCGACGTTATCGTTGTTGATGAGGTTTCCATGCTGGATACCATGCTTTTTGCCAGCCTGCTCAAAGCAATCAAACTCAACTGCCGCATAATCTTAGTCGGCGACAGTGACCAGCTTCCCTCGGTCGGTGCAGGCAATATTCTCAAATGCCTTATAGATTCAAAGCGAATCCGCACCGTCACTCTCACCGAAATTTTCAGGCAGGCACAAAAAAGCTGCATTGTAACCAACGCACATAAAATCGTTTGCGGAGAAATGCCCGATCTTGATAATAAAAAAAGCGACTTTTTCTTTTTTGAGCGCAGTAATGCGGCGCTTGGCGCAAATCTCATAGTCGATTTGTGCTCACGCCGACTGCCCGACGCTTATAAATATTCGCCGATTGACGATATTCAAGTACTCTCCCCCACTCGCAAAGGCATTTTGGGCACAATCGAGCTGAACAAATCGCTTCAGTCAATGCTGAATCCCCATGCGCAAAACAAGGATGAGGTGAAAACCGCATACGGCGTTTTGCGTGACGGCGACAAAGTAATGCAGATTAAAAATAATTATGATATTATGTGGAAACGCTGCGGCGAATCGGGCACGGGGATATTTAACGGCGATATCGGCGTAATTACCGAAATCAACCGCCGAAGCTGTGAACTGACAATCAATTTCGACGGCAGATATGCAGTTTATCCCTACTCAATGCTCGAACAGCTTGAACTTGCCTATGCGGTGACCGTGCATAAAAGTCAAGGCAGTGAATTTGAAGCTGTCATTCTTGCGCTTCCGCAAGGATTTGATAACCTGTGCTATCGAAATTTGCTTTATACCGCAATCACCCGTGCAAAAAAACTGCTGATTTTGGTCGGAACAAGAGAACGAGTTAAAGCAATGGTAGATAACAACCGCCGCACATTGCGCTACACCTGTTTGCGCCATATGCTTGAAACGGAGATACCTAATGAACCTCGTGATTAGCTTTGTTTTGGATCTTTTCTTCCCGAATCGCTGTCCCTGCTGTGACCGCTTTATAGATTTTAAAAACCTTATTTGCGACAAGTGCAAGGCACAGCTCACTCTTACCGATTATTGCCCGAAATGCGCAAACGCAAGGTGCATTTGCCAAACAGACAATCCCCAATGTGAACGCTCTTTTGTATTTTTCGATTACGAAAATGCCGCCAAAAGGGGCATTATTTCATATAAATCAGGCGAAAATCTTAATTTTCTCCACTATATGGGCAATTGCATATACAGCCGCTTAAAATCGGAAAAGATTTATGCGGATTATGTTTGCTATGCTCCCATGACAAGAAAATCTTATATTTTAAGGCGGTTTAATCACTCAAAGGTGCTCGCAAAATATGCCGCAAAAGCGACAAACGCAAAGCTCTTATCGGCGTTTACCCTTGATAAATCAGCGCAGACACAGCATCTTCTAAGCGCAAAAATGCGCCGTGAAAACTGCCGAAACATACGTATGAAGAATCTTGATTTATCGGGCAAAACCGTCATTTTCTGCGATGATATCACCACAACCGGCAGTACAATGCTGCGTGCGGTGTCACTGCTGAAATCCGCAGGCGCCAAAAACGTTATCTGCGTGTTCGGCGCAAAATCAAATTTAAACGAAAGGTAATATAAATATGGAACAGGTAAAAACCTATTTTGAAAACCTTCCCGTTAGAATAATCGACGGTGTAATTTCAATTTTCCCAACGCTTATTTTTGCCGCAATCATTCTTGCCGCAGGAAATGTGCTGACTAAAATCACTCTCAAAATAATGCAATCGGGACTTGAAAAAGGCAAAATCGACAAAACCGTGCACAGCTTTCTCAACTCGCTTGTATCAATTGTGCTTAAACTGTTCACCGTTGTAATCGTTTTAAGCGTGCTCGGCGTTCCGATGACATCAATCATCACCGTAATCGGCACAGCCGGCGTTGCAATCGGTCTTGCGCTGCAAAGCAGTCTTTCAAATATTGCGGGCGGTTTTATAATTTTGTTTACAAAGCCTATCGAAGTGGGCGATTTTATTGAATCAAACGACATATCGGGCACTGTTTCCGCAATCAATATACTTTATACGGAAATTACAACGCCCGATAACAAGGAAGCTTTTATTCCAAACGGACTTGTTGCAAACAACAAAATCACAAATGTTTCAAAGCTCGGCAAAAGGCGGCTTGACCTTGATTTTGCCATTGCCTATGACAGCGACCTTGAAAAAGCAAAGTCTGTTATACGCAAGGTTCTCTCAAAAAGCGAATATACTTTAAAGGACTGCGAAAATACAGTCAGGCTCGGAGAATACGGCGCAAGCGGACTTATACTCCACATCAGAGCATGGGTTGCAAGTGAAAATTATTACAGCCTTTACTACGAAATTCACGAAAAAGTTAAACAAGAATTTGAAGCAAACTCCATTACAATCCCCTATAACCGACTTGATGTCAACATGGTGACAAATGCATAAAAAAGCACAAAAAAAGCGCTTTGCCCCTTTGCTGTTTGTTTTTGCGGCACTTGCGGCAATCGCACTTATCTGGTATTTTAATAATTTTACAATAAAAACCGAATACACCGTGATATATTCGGACAAGGTAAATAACGATGTGAAAATTGCGCTTATATCCGATTTGCACGGCGCAAGTTTTGGCAAGGATAATTCATATTTGATTGAAAAAATCAACGATGAAGCCCCTGACATTGTCATTGCCGCAGGCGATATGATGACAAGCGGCGATAAAGAAAGCATGAAAACCGCAGCGAAACTGCTTGCAACGCTTTCAGACAGCTACCCGACATATTTTGTCGATGGGGAGCATGACAAGCAGTCGCAAAGCTTTCACGATGCACTTAAAGAAACAAACGTTGTTTGCACCCCAATGTACGACAGCGACAATTACTACAACATCTCCTGCTTTGAAGATGTGCTTACCGTCGGTGAAACCGATATATTTCTCTGCGGCGTCAGTTATTATGTCAGCTTCTATTTCGATATGAACGACTATGTACAAAAGCCCGACGATATTTTTTCGATATTTGTCTGCCATATTCCGCAAATCGAAGAATTTGAAAAATTCGGCGCCGACCTTACTTTAAGCGGCGATACTCACGGCGGGATAATACAATTGTTCGGCCCGGCATATTTTGAAGGGCAATGGTTTCCCGAAATTACTTCGGATATTCCGATATATGACAAGGGGCTGTTTGAATATCAAGGCGGCAATATGTACGTCACCCCCGGGCTTGGCGCTTATCCTGTTGCGGCAAGGTTTAACAACCGACCCGAGCTTAGCGTCATCACCTTAAAGCCTCGGGAAAACTAAAATCCCCAAAAAGCAATAAAAAAAGCGGCTGCAAAAAGCTTTGCAGCCACTCTCTCAATCCCTTTTGTTGCGTTTTTTAGGATTTTGCTCATTTTAATCAACGTCGTAATAATTCTTGGCGATATAGGCGTTGTAAACCTCGGCAAGAAGCTTGCCCGCAAAAAGTGCGGCGGCAATGTTCACAACAAAGCACGTAACCTTTAAAAGTCCTTTCATAATCGCAAAACGCCTCCCCTTTTAACTTACTGTCGGTTTTGTCTGTATATATATTATAACACATCAAATCATAAATGACCATAGTTTTTTTGTAATTTTACAAAAAATATTTTTAATATTTCAAGGGAAAACACACGGATGAATAAATACAAGCAACTCGCAACAAATACTATAATTTTCGCAATCGGCTCTTTCAGCTCGAAAATATTGAGCTTTTTGCTGACAAGGCTTTATACCGCCTGCATGACCGAATCTCAGCTCGGCGTTGCCGACCTTGTCGTGCAGGGCGCAAACCTGCTCATTCCCATAATCACGCTCAATATTGTCGAAAGCGTAATGCGCTATGGGCTTGAAAACAGCTATGACAAACAGCAGGTTTTTTCCGTCGGGATAAAGACATTGCTTATGGGAATGGTCGCAATGACGTTACTGCTGCCCATTCTCAATTACGTTCCCAGCTTTGACGGATATATTCATTTGCTTTATATTTTTGTATTCACCTCGTCGTTCCGTGCGATAAACCAGCAATTTTTGCGAACCTGCGGTCACGTCAAGCTATATGCCTTTGACGGTATTTTGACTACCTTTGTGATGATAGTTCTCAACTTCATCTTCCTGCTTGGGTTTGATATGGGAACAAAAGGGTATTTGCTCTCGATGATTCTTGCCGATTTGTTTTCGGCGCTGTTTATTTTCTTTGTCGGTCAAAACTACCGTTACTTAAAATTTGTCCGCATAGAAAAAGATATGCTCAAAACCATGGTGAAATTTTCAATTCCGCTGATACCGACAGCGGTGCTGTGGTGGGTTGTAAGCGCTTCGGATAAATTTATGATTTCGGGTATGCTCGGCGATGATATCAACGGCGTATACACGGTTTCATACAAAATCCCCTCGCTGATTTCAATGGTTTCAACCATATTCTTTCAAGCGTGGCAAATGTCCGCCATAAAAGAATATACCGAGAGCGGAGCTTCGCAAGAGGCAAAAAACTTCTTCTCCAAGGTTTTTCACGCATATCAGGCGGTTATGTATATTTCGGGTGCGGCAATATTATTGCTTTTGCGCCCCTTGATTACGCTGTTTGTCGATTCAAGCTTCGGCGACCCATATGTCTACACTCCGTTTTTGATACTGTCTGTAATAATGTCCTGTTCATGCACATTTTTGAGCTATATTTACTCTGCAACCGTGCACACAAAAAATTCTTTTATAACAAGCCTTTTGGCGGCAATCACCAATATTGTGCTTAATATTATTTTAATCCCGTCGCCTTTGGGCGCTCAGGGTGCGGCAATCGCAACTGCCGTAAGCTATACCGTTTGCTTTATAGTCCGCTTGCTTGACACACGCAGATACATCTGCTTTAAAGTCGATTTTGTTAAGCTGATTATGAATATTGCGCTGACAGTCGGTGCGGTTTTGGTCACACTTTATGCGCAAAGCTATAAAACGCCGATTATGATAATGCTGTTTGCGGCAATTTTTATCATCAATTTCGGCGAACTGAAAACTACCGTTATAAAGCTTTTGCCGATATCACGCTTCAAAAAATCGGGCAAAAGCCTTTAAAAAATCTTAAAGGAAAGGAGGAAAACAACGTATGAGTTTTTTGAATTTATTTAATAAAAAGCCGAAAAAGAAAAGCGCCGTGGTCTATATCGACTTTGAGCATTGGTTCATCGGGCTTGACAACTATTTTCACATAAAGCCCGATATTACGGCATTTAAAAAAGAGCTTGAAAAAAGCTACGATATTCGTGACATTTTCGTTTTTGCCGATTTTCAAAATCCGAGCATTAGCGAAATGCTGGTAAAACTGCGTGAGGTGACAAACTCAATCGTCGAAACCAACAACGGAACATCATTTTACAAAAAGGATTTTACCGATTTTATAATGCTCGACCATATTTATCAAAAAGCGTACAGCGACAGCTCGATCGACTGTTTTATAATATTTACGGGCGATGGGCACTTCACTTCGGTGGTGAATTTTCTCAAAAACAAATGCTCAAAGGAAGTCGGCATTTTCGGCGTAAGCGGAGCTACCAGCCAGCAATTGACAAACAGCGCAAGCTGGTACAAAACCGTGCCGGACATTCAATCCGACAAAACTTATTGCTACAACCTGATTTTGAAGAATTTCGATTATATCAACCACAAAAAAGATAAAAAGATTTATCCTACATTTTCAAAAACGGTTGATATCGTTTCGGATTATTATCACATTGACAAAAAAGCCGTTGAATCGGCGCTTTCAAGCATGATAAAAAACGGCTATGTTTATTCTCGAAGCATTCGCTCTAATGACGGCAGAATAATCAAGATTTTATGCGCAAACTGGAAACGTTGTGTTGCCGACGGGCTTTGGAAAAGCAATTGCAAGGCGCACAAAAACGGCAAATAACGCATTTTGCAACAGAATATTTAAAGATTAAGGCTTTTTGCCAAATGGTATATACCGTTTGACAAAAAGCCTTTTGTATATCAAATCGGCGACAAAATTCACGTTAATTTTACATTTTATACAATATATATATATATATATATTACAATGTGTTTAAGAAATTGGATATTTAATCCAAGAATGAGAGGGAATGCGGATTATGTTCTGTACAAAATGCGGCAGTAAAATAGCACTAAGCGAAAATTTTTGCAAAGTATGCGGTGCAAAGGTTACTGCACAGTGTCCGCAATGCGGCAACAGATTAGAAAATAATGAAAAGTTTTGCACAAATTGCGGTACGCAAATAAGCGCACAGGTTGCTCAAAAAGCTACTACGTCTACCCCCGTTGTCAAATCGTCTGCACTGCAAAGTACAGCAATTGCAAATGATTTCTTTAAAGAACGGGAAAAGTTTGTCTGGGCAAATGTTATTTTGCTTGCGCTTAGCTTGATATTAGCATTTACCAAAGTGATTGTTATAAGTGTGTCACTTTGGGTAGTAGATTATTCGGAAGGCATCCCTTTAACCAGTTGGGAAACCAATGAAGAATATTGGAATATCCATCCTTTTACCTTTATTTTAGCATATTTGGCAGCAATTATTTGCATCGTATTGCCATTGCGGTCAACAACCAAAAAAGACTTCTCGCCTGCAATTTTCATTCCTGCAAAAATCGCAACAATACTGTCATTTTGTTGTTTTTTAATGCTTATGGTAAAGACATGCATATATATATCTGATGATTATTTTGAAGCGCTTGAATCAATCAATCTTTCTTCATCGGGCTGGCTTTATCTGTTTTCTACAATAGGTGCGCTTGTTTTGGCTTTCAAAAACGCAAAGGATTTAAAGCAACGTCAGTTTGAATCCACAATAACGAAAGCAATGTCGCAGCAAAGGTAAATTTAGGCTGATAAAAATCAAACAGTTAAAAAATCGGGCGGCGAATCTATATAAAGATTCTTTGCCCGATTTTTTTGTTATTTTGCGTGATTGCCTTTTCTTCGGAGCTTCTTGCGCTCGGAGAAAAGGTGCAGATTGACGCAACCTCGGAATACAAAACCGAAAAAAACAGCTTGACAAATCAAAAACAATGTGGTATAATATCTTGGCAGATTGAGATACAGACTTTCGATCGGTTGCTCGGCATTGACTTTGAGTAAGAGTTTTGTCTGTGGTTTTGTCGCAAAATCGCAATTCAAAGCTTCTGCTTGCGAATAACTTTCAAAGCACTGTGATTTGATTTTGCAATAACGAGGTGTGGCTCAGTTTGGTAGAGCGCTACGTTCGGGACGTAGAAGCCGCAGGTTCGAATCCTGTCACCTCGACCATATCGGGTATTCATAAGGGATTTGACTTATGAATACTCGATTTTCTTTTTGTTTCAACTTC
>CAZBAI010000024.1:0-23803 GCA_964490175.1 uncultured Oscillospiraceae bacterium
TGCTGATTAGGCTTTTCTTTATGATATAGGGAATACGGCAGCTTGCAGAAAAATTTACAAAAATGTCTTGATTTTTGTAAAGCGGTATGTTATAATTTTAGTCGTTGTTTAAATCAATATTTGTTTGTGCGGATATGGCGGAACAGGCAGACGCGCTGGCTTCAGGTGCCAGTCGGGGCAACTCGGTGCAGGTTCAACTCCTGTTATCCGCACCATCTCTGTTGTACAAAATAGATGACAGGCTGAAGGCAGATTTGAGAAGACTAATCTCAAATCTGCCTTTTGATATATTAAAGAGGTATCTTTAGCAAGAATTAAGCTTTGAAAATCATGCGGATTTTCGCAAAAAAACCGAGCCGATTACGGAAAAAATAAAAAACACGGCAATATCTATCGCAACAATTGTCGAACCTATCGGCGTTCCTGCAATGAGCGAGGTTAAAATGCCGATAAGCGAACAGGAAGCGGAAACCAGACAGGAACAAACGGTGACTGCCTTAAAGCTTTTGCACACACGCATTGCCGAAAGCGAGGGGAAAACTATCAGCGCCGAAACGAGAAGCGAACCGACAAGATTCATGGCTAAAACGATGATAACGGCAATAACGGTTGCAAGTAGCAAATTGTATGCGCCGACGTTGATTCCCGTGGCTTTTGAAAAATTTTCATCAAATGTAATGCAAAATATTTTGTTGTAGAACAAGGCGAATATCACGAATATTGCGCCGCATAAGCCGATACACAAAACAACTTCACTGCGTGAAAGAGTAAGTATTGACGTTGAGCCGAAAAGCGTCGAGCAGACATCGCCGGAAACGTTTGCCGAGGTTGAAAACGCATTCATCAGCAGATATCCGATTGCCATTGAACCGACAGAAAGCATTGCGATTGCCGAATCGCCTTTGATTTTTGTGCGCTGACCGCCGCAAAGGAGCAAAATTGCGCTGATTATCGTAACAGGCATTATTATCAGCATTTCGTCTGTAAGACCGATTACAGCCGCTATTGCCATTGCGCCGAAAGCCACGTGCGAAAGTCCGTCACCGATAAACGAAAAGCGCTTCAGCACAAGCGTTACACCGAGGAGCGATGAGCAAAGCGAAACCAACACGCCGACAATCAGAGCATAGCGGACAAACGGATATTCCATATAATACAAGATTTTTTCAAATGCCTGCGTCATTGCTTTGTCGCCTCCCTTAAAATATTAAAGCGTTCGGCAAAATCACTTTTCGCATAAGCCTGTGATGTGCCGAAAAATATTCTGTCGCCGATATGAAGAATGTGAGTTGCGTATTTGATTGCCGCAGGTATATCGTGCGAAATCATCACGATTGTTATGTTATCCTGCCGATTTAAATCGTTGATAAGTTTGTACATTTCTTCGGTGACAAGCGGGTCAAGTCCGGAAACAGGTTCATCAAGCAACAGCAGCTTTTTTGTTGCGCAAAGGGCACGTGCAAGCAAAACACGCTGCTGCTGACCGCCGGAAAGCTCACGGTAACAGCGCTTTTTCAACGAAAGAATATTCATTTTCTCCATATTCGCCCTTGCAAGCGCTTTTTGCTCTCTTGTATAAAACGGCAAAAAGCGGTCACTTCGGCAACCGGAAAGAACAATTTCTTCGACCGATGCGGGAAAATCTTTCTGCACTGTTGTTTGCTGAGGAAGATAGCCTATTTCGCCTAAATTCAGCCCGTCGCCTGTGAGTATTTCGCCCGACATCTGCCTGTGCAGACCGAGCAAAGCTTTTACAAGCGTGGTTTTGCCCGAGCCGTTTTCGCCGACAATGCATAAATAATCGCCTTTGTTTACATCAAAGCTCAAACCGCTGATAATTTCCTTTGATTCATACCCGAGGGTGAGATTTTTGCAGATAAGCTGCGCCATTTGCTTTTTCTCCTTAACTTAGTGCCGCTTGCAGTACGGAAAGGTTGTTTTCCATAGACAATAGGTAATCGGCGCCGCTATTGATATCGTTTTTGGTTACCGATTGCATTGAATCAAGCTGATAAATTTGAGCGTTTTGTGATTTTGAAGCTTTAATCACCGCATTTGCAACATCGTTTTTGCTGCCTTTAAGCGTTATAACAGCGTCGATATCATATAAATCAAGCTTTTCTGCCAAAAACGTTATGGTATCAAAGCTTGCTTCGCTTTCGGAAGTGCAACCCGCAAATGCCGCATAATACTCAAACGAATAATCCTCATGCATATACAAAAACGGAAAGCGATCCGCAAAAATCAAGGGCTTTCCCGATGATGTTTCAAAAAGTCGGGTATATTCTTCGTCAAGAGCGTTAATGCGCCCGATATAGTCGTTTAAATTTTGTGTAAGTGTGTCTTTGCTGTCGGGGCAAAGCGAAATTATGCTTTCTGCGATTTTTTCGCACAAAAGCTTTGCATTTTTCAGCGACAGCCAAACGTGTTCATCATAAATATGCGTGCAGTCATCATCGCAATCATCATGTGAATGAGCAGCGCCGGCTTCGGCGTGTTGAGCCTTGTCGCCAAGACATTCGAGCAAATTCAACTTTATCATATCTTTATTTAGCGCCTGAGAAAGCGCATCTTCGACCCAACGGTCGGACTCTCCGCCGATATAGATAAAAATATCACATTCGGAAATAGTGATGATATCATCGGCTGTCGGTTCAAAGCTGTGCAAATCAGTGCCGTTGTCGGCAAGCAGGCTAAGGCTTATGTCTGGCGAATCCCCTATGATGTTAAGCGCCCAGTCATATTGCGGAAAATTCGTCGCAACGATTGATATTTTGCCGTCGCTCGAATCTTTGCTTTTATTGCCGCACGAGGCAAAAACCGACAGCGGCAAAATCAAAGCGCAAAAAGCGCAAATTATTTTATTTACCATATGTTTCATTTTCTGCAACCTCTGCATATTCCGTAAATTATTGTATCCGATTTGTCAATGTCAAACATTTCGCTCTCGGCAATGCTGCTTGTCACAAGCTTTGCGGCGCTCATGCTCATGTGATAGGTGCGACCGCACTCTTTACAGCTCAGGTGCAGGCACTCTCTGCATTCTCTTGCGGCTGTATATTGATAATAAACCTCACGGCTTCCGCTTTTGCTTATTCTGTGTACCTGACCGTTTTTTTCCAACTCGGCAAGATTGCGGTAAACAGCGCTGACGCTTATGCTTTCGTGAGCAAGAGCGGAAGCGATGTCTTTTGCGGACAAAAGCTCATCACGGTGCGCATAGAGATATTCAAGCAGTATTTTTCTTTGATTTGTAGTATATTTTGCCATATTGTGCGCCTTCTTGGTTTTGTATTTGCAAATTTGCGAATCATTCGCAAATTATTATAGCATATGTTCTCCGATAAGTCAATAGGCAAAAAAGTCGCCCGAACTTATATGTTCGAGCGAAAAGTGTGAGAGTGTGTTGAATATCTCTTTTGTATATTTTTGTATATTAAAGCACGATTTTTCCGTGCTTTTTGGTGAAGAAGATATGCTTGTCACAGCAAAGCCTTTTGCGCAGTATTATCATAAATGCGCAAAAATTAAGCGCAAGTGCCGCAAACCATGCAACCGCTTCGGCGTAGGCGGTTGCTTTAAAGCCCGAGTGCGGAATAAACGTCACTATGACGGAAATTCGCATAACCATTTCGACAATGCCCGAAATCATGGGAATCATCGGGCAGCCCATTCCCTGACAGCCGCTTCGGAAAATATACAGAAAATCGACGCCGAACATGGCAAGACCGCATATAGGCAAAAACTGCACGGCAAGCTCGATTCTGTCATTGCCGTTGAGCATAAACGAGGCGAGAATTTCGGGGAAAAAGCACATTGCCGCAGTTGAAATCAAGTAAGAAACAAAGGCGAGCTTTAAGCAGGTGTGCAAGCCGTTGCGAATGCGTTCATAGTTTTGAGCGCCGCAGTTTTGGCTTGTAAAGGCAGACATTGCAAATCCGGCGGTGCAGGCAGGCTGCATAAAGAGGTTGACATATTTACTGCACGCCGAATACGCCGAGGTGTGCGCAACGCCCAGACCGTTTACAAAATACTGCACGACCATACATCCGACTGCGGTTATTGAATTCATCAGCGCCATGGGCAATCCGTTTTTGAAAAGCTCTGTATACAGCTCGGCGTCGGGCGCAAAATCTTGTCGGCTCAAGTGAATTATGTCGATTTTTCTGAGCCTGATATAGCAGATGACGGCGGAAACCAGCTGTGAAATTATTGTCGCAATAGCAGCACCGCCGATACCCATATTAAATGTATATATAGAAAGACAGTTGAGCACAATGTTGAGAATGCTTGAAACGATTATTGCCGCAAGCGGCGTTTTGCTGTCGCCGAGCGCCCTTAAAATGCCGGAGCAGAGGTTGTAGAAAATGGTTGTTATAAGTCCGCCGAAAATTATATATCCATAAGTTAAGCTGTCGTTCATAATCAGCGCATCTGTTTGCAACAGCGTTAAAACGGGCTTTAAAAAGCTTACGCTCAGCACTGTGAGAATTATGCCGATAATTATCGAAAGAATAGCCGACGAAGCTATTACACGGCGCAGCTTGCGATAATTCTTGGCGCCGAAGCTTTGTGCGATTGACACCGAAAAGCCGTTTGCAAGCCCCATTGAAAATCCGATTACGAGAAATGTCAGCGACGACATATTGCCGACGGCGGCAAGAGCGTCATCGCCAAGACCTTTGCCGACAATTACGGTGTCGGAAACCGTGTATACCTGTTGCAGCATATTGGCAAAAAGCATCGGAAAGAAGAATCTCATAATTACGGAAGAAACCTTTCCCTGTGTGAGGTCATATGTTTGTGACATATTGCAATAAAGCTCCTTTCGTTGATTTTGTTTGGCACTATAATAATGCAATTCACAATAAATTTATATCAAAACCATTGCTTTTATATCAAAAACAAGATACAATATATGCGAATCGGAGCGCTTAAAATCCGCAAAGGGGTATTTGATATGAATACGAATCGGGATTTGAATTATCGGCTGTATATACACAAAACCTATGGGTTTACACGTTCGCCGTTTTACGAAGAATTTCGCCGTTATGATGCGGTAAGGCAGGGCGATATCGGGCAAATCGAAAAAGGCTTCGCAGGCAATTTGGAAGACTTTTTGAGCGGAACAGGCAGGCTTTCGGAAGACCCGGTGAAAAATCTCCGTTATCATTTCATTGTAGCCGTTGCTTTAATTTCACGTGCTTGCGTGCGCGGCGGAATGGAACATGACACGGCGTATACGTTAAGCGATATTTACATTCAGCGTGCCGATAAGCTTGAAACGTGCGAAAAGCTTTTTGAGCTTTTAAACGAAATGTCGCTTGACTTTGCCGAGCGAATGAAAGAATTAAAGAAAACAGATGTGATTTCGCTTCACATAAGAAAGTGCATTGACTATATATACGACCATTTGCACGAAAAGCTGACCGTTGCGCTGCTCTCAAACGAAATCGGGCTGAATCCGTCGTATCTTTCAAAGCTGTTTGCAAAGGAAACCGGCGTCAGCATAAAAAGCTTTATCACAAACGCAAAGCTTTCGACGGCGGAAAACCTCTTGAAATTTTCGGATTTTTCTTATCTGGATATTTCGCTTGCGCTCGGTTTTTCATCGCAAAGCGCTTTTATCAGCGTTTTTAAAAATCACAAGGGCATCACGCCCAAAGAATACAGGCAGTTGTATTACACATCGCAGGGCAGCAACGGCGACCTTGCCTTTTGATTTGACAGTTTGCCGCTTTGGGGTATTGCTTTTTTGATTGTTATCTGATATAATGTACAAAGGTGCGAAAAAGCACTGTGTTTTTTAAAAATTATAAAAGGATTTGATAAAATGGGAAGAACGTTTTTTACATCGGAATCGGTCACGGAAGGGCACCCCGATAAGCTTTGCGACCAAATTTCCGACGCTGTGCTTGACGCATATCTTGAGCAGGACAAGCTTTCGAGGGTTGCGTGCGAAACAATATGCACAACGGGAATGGTTTTGTGCATGGGTGAAATCACCTCAAACGCACAGGTCGATATTGCGAGAATTGCCCGTGAGGTGATTGTCGGCGCAGGATATTCAAGCGAAAGGCTCGGTTTTGACGGGCACACCTGTGCGGTTTTGCAAAGCCTTGACGAGCAATCGGGCGATATTTCAATGGGCGTGAGCGAGGCGCTTGAATCGAAAAACGGCGATGAGGACGAGCGTGCGGCAATCGGCGCAGGCGATCAGGGAATGATGTTCGGCTATGCCTGTGACGAAACCGAAGAGCTGATGCCGCTTACGGCTTCGCTTGCGCACAAGCTTGCAAAAAGGCTTGCGCAGGTCAGAAAGGACGGTATCTTGCCATATTTGCGTCCTGACGGAAAAACACAGGTAACAGCCGAGTTTGAAAACGGCGAGCCGGTAAGAATAGACACGATAGTTGTTTCGACTCAGCACGAACCCGAAATCGAGCTTGAGCAGATAAGGGAAGATATTATAGAGCACGTCATTAAGCCTATTGTTCCGGCAGAGCTTTTTGACGAGGGTACTACAATATTCGTTAATCCCACGGGGCGCTTTGTAATCGGCGGGCCTCAAGGTGACAGCGGACTTACCGGAAGAAAGATAATCGTTGACACCTATGGCGGATATGCACGCCACGGCGGCGGTGCGTTTTCGGGCAAAGACCCGACCAAGGTTGACAGAAGCGCAGCGTATGCCGCAAGATATGCCGCAAAAAATGTTGTGGCATCGGGCTTTGCAAAAAAATGCGAAATACAGCTTGCATATGCCATCGGCGTGGCACAGCCGGTTTCCGTTCACGTAAATACTTTCGGTACGGGCAAGGTCAGTGATGATATTCTTGAAGAAGCCGTTAAAAAGGTTTTCGATTTCAGACCCGCTTCGATTATTCAAGATTTGAAACTGCGTGAGGTAAAATACAGACCGCTTGCCGCTTACGGACATATGGGCAGAGATGATCTCGACATTCCGTGGGAAAAAACCGATAAGGGCACAGCGCTGAAAGAAGCCGTTAATTCGGTAATAGGATAATAATCAAAGCTCTTTGAATCGGATTTGCACAATCCGCTTCAAGGGGCTTTTTAAAATCGAAGCAAAGCGTGATAAGCTTGCTCAAATCACGTTGCGGCATGGTTGTGCGGCTGTAAATTCAATTGCCGCATTTTTGGCATATTGTGTTGAAATCACACGAAATTTATGATATACTGTATTGAGTGTCGGCATTTTGATACAATACAAAAAGAAAAAAGAGGGCGAGCGCAAATGGCTTTTGTTGAATTGAGCGGAGTTTGTAAAAGATATAAAATGGGCGAGGTGACAATAAGCGCCTCCGAAAATATTGAGTTTTTCGTGCAAAAGGGTGAATTTGCCGTTATTGTCGGCGAATCGGGCGCAGGCAAAACGACCGTTTTGAATATGCTCGGCGGCATGGATACCTGCGATGAGGGACAAATTATCGTTGATAATGCGGATATTTCAAAATACACAAAAAAACAGCTCACCGAATATCGCCGAAGCGATATCGGCTTTGTATTCCAATTTTATAATCTGGTGCAGAATCTCACCGCACGTGAAAACGTTGAAATCGCCTTGCAAATGAGCAAAAAAGCCGCAAGAGCCGACGAGGTTTTAAAGCAAGTCGGCTTGCTTGAAAGGGCAAACAATTTTCCGTCCCAGCTTTCCGGCGGCGAGCAGCAGCGTGTTGCAATTGCAAGGGCATTGGCGAAAAATCCGAAATTGCTGCTTTGCGATGAGCCGACCGGTGCGCTTGATTACAATACGGGCAAAAAAATATTAAAACTGCTGAGCGACGCTTGCAGAAATAATGGCATGACAGTCATTCTCATCACGCATAATCAAGCTATTGCGCCCATGGCGGATAGGGTTATAAAAATAAAAAACAGCCGTGTCGCAAGCGTTGCGGTCAATGCAAACCCTATCAGTATAGATAAAATCGAATGGTAATTCAAGCCTTTTTAAAGGTCTGAAAGAGAACGGAGAAATAAATGAATGCGGCAATTATAAAAAACACCCTGCGGAAGGTGTGGAAAACCAAGGGCAGGTTTTTGGCGATTACGGCGATAATCGCAATAGGCAGCGGATTTTTTACGGGTGTAAAAATTACCGGACCTTCGATGAAAGAAAGCGCACGCCGATATTTTGCTCAAACCGATTTGATGGATTTTCGCTTTGTTTCGACTGTGGGCTTTGCGCAAAGCGATATTGAAAGCATAGCGTCGCTTGACGGCGTTGCATTGGCAGAGCCGGGATACAGTGCGGACTTTTTTTACAAAACAGATGACAGGTTTGATTCGATAATCAAGGTTTATTCATATAACGAAGCCCAAAAAATCAATAGGCCGACGCTTGTTTCGGGCAAAATGCCTCAAAGCGCCGATGAGTGCGTAATTGACAGCGAACTTGCCGATTTATTTCCGATAGGTTCGTCGATTGCGCTTGCCGGCAGTGATTCCGTGCCGCTTGGCGACAATTTGGCATATGACGAATTTACGATCGTGGGTACGGTTGATTGGTCGCTGTATATTGACTTTGAGCGTGGTTCAACCACCCTCGGCAACGGCAAGGTCAATGCGTTTATGCTGGTGCCCGAGCAGGCGTTTACATCACAGGCTTATACCGCAGTTTATATCAAGTGTGCAGAGCTTGACGGCATTGACCCTTTTTCGGATGAATATAAAGATATTTGCGATGAAAAAACTCTGTATTTTGAAGAATGCGCCGAACTGCTTGCCGAAAATAAGGCGCAGACAGTGTATCAAGAAGCGGTAAACGACGTAAATCTTGTGAATGCCGTAAACGAATATGAGCAAGGGCTTGCCGATTATAACAGCGCATACAGCGAATATGAAACACAGCTTGCGGAGCTTGAAACGCAAATAAACGACGCCAATGATTTGATAGCCGAGTATACGGCGGCGATTGAAAAGGCAAACGCCGAATATCAAACCGCAACGGAAGAATACAATGCGTCTATTGCACAACTTGAAGAAAGCGAAGCCGAGCTTGACGCAAGGCAGGAGCAGGCGGCAAAAGATGAAGAACTTGCGCTGTCACAGCAAAGCACGATCAAAGAACTGTATCCCGTTATTAACGATTATTGGCTGAAAAGCGCCGAAAAGCCGTATCCGCAATCGCTTGAAAATGCGCTTGAAAAAGCCAAACAGCTTGACAGTGATGCGATTATTTTGAGCACGGCGCTTGAAACGTTTGCCAAGACAACACCGTCTACAACATCAAAAACACAGGCGAAAAACGTGCTTGACAACGTGATTGAGCTTAAAGAAAAGGTCGTTGAGGACGAGCTTGAACGAATTGCGGCAGAGCGCACCGACATTGCCGCTGTGCGCAGTGAAAACGAAATGAAAGCTTCGATATTGGCGCAAACCAAAACAGAGCTTGACAATTCCAAGGCGCAAATTGATGAAAGCAAAGCCGAGCTTGACGGATATATCGAACAGGTGTCGCTGCTGCAAGGGCAAATTGAAGATATAACATTGCAAGCACAGGTGAAGTTTGGCGAAACAAAAAAAGCGCTTGACGAGGCAAAATTTGAAATAGACAATGCCTATGCGCAAATCGATGAGCTTTGCAACGAGGTTGAGTGGTACAGCTTTAACAGAAATTCAAATATAGGTTATTCCGATTTTGAAACCAATGCCGACAGGGTTGATTCGATTGCAAAGGTGTTTCCCGTATTTTTTATAATCGTGGCGATTCTTGTTTGTTTCACGACAATGGCGAGAATGGTCGAGGAGGAGCGTGTCGAAATCGGAACGCTTAAAGCGCTCGGTTATTCTGCCGGCAGTATTTTTGCGCAGTACATAGCTTATGCGGCAAGTGCAAGCGTAATCGGCACGGCAATAGGCATTGCCGTCGGAGTAAGCGTGATTCCGAAAGTTATCTATATGGCGTATTTGCTGATGTATATCTTGCCGGATTTGCAGCTTGCTTTTCCTGCCGGATATGCAATCGGCTGCACATTAGCGGCACTTGCCTGCACGATTTTTGCCGTGCTGTTTTCTTGCACAAAAGCGCTTTGCGAGGTACCTGCTTCACTTATGCGACCGAAATCCCCGAAAAACGGAAAAAGGGTCTTGCTTGAAAAAATCGATTTTTTATGGAAACGCCTGAGCTTTAACGCAAAGGTGACAGCCCGAAATGTGTTCAGATTTAAAAGCAGGGTGATTATGACCGTAATCGGTATTTGCGGATGCACTGCGCTGCTGCTTGCGGCGTTTACGCTCAAATACGCAATTTCCGCAATTGTCGATAAGCAATTTATCGAAATTTTTAAATATGACGCACTTGTGTATTATGACGATAAGGTTAATACCGACGAGCTGTATTCGGCACTTGATTCAAGCGAAATCGTTGCCGATTATACAGGCGCTTTGCAAAAAAGCTGCCAAATGTCGGCAAACGGCAAGGCTTATGACGGTTATGTAGTAGTGCCGCAGGATGCGTCGGCGCTGAGCGGATATATCAATTTGCGCAATCCGCAAAACGGTGATGAAATTAACCTTACGGGAGCAGGCGCTGTCATCAACGAAAAGCTTGCGCAGGTGCTTGATATTAAAATCGGCGATGAAATCGAAATCGGGCAAAACAAAACAAAGGTCAAAGTTTCCGCTATCGCCGAAAATTATACATTCAATTATGTATATATGACCAAAACGCTTTATACTTCGCTTTTCGGCGAAGAAAATGCAAATGTCGTTTATGCAAATCTTGTGCAAGGCGATGACGGAAGTGCGCTTTTTTCCGAGCTTTCCGACAAAATCGGCAGTGACGGAACGCTAAACGTTACGCTCACAAAAGATTCGGGCAAATCGTTTCGTGAGTTGGTTGACACGCTTGATTATATCGTTTTGGTTATAATCGCCGCTTCGGGAGCACTGGCACTTGTGGTGCTTTACAATCTCAATAATATCAACATTGTCGAGCGAATGCGTGAGCTTGCAACCTTAAAAGTTCTCGGCTTCCGTGACGGCGAACTTTCGGCGTATATCTACCGTGAAACTACGATAACCGCCGTTTTGGGCGCACTTTTGGGATTGCTTGTCGGCACGTTTTTTACAAAGTTTGTTGTGCGCACAGCCGAGGTCGATGTTGTGATGTTTGCAAGAGATATTCCGTTGTATTGCTATTTGCTTGCATTTGCGCTGACGCTGTTGTTTGTTGCCCTTGTCGATGTGATAATGCATATTAAACTGAAAAATATTGATATGGCGTCATCAATGAAAGCTGTCGAATAGCCGTGTGATATCGAGAAAAGCTCTTTTGCCCAAAATAACGGACAAAAGAGCTTTTGCTTTGAAAAAATAAATATTCGGGTGAGATTTAAAAAAACAAAAAACGGGCATTGCTAATCGGTAATGCCCGTTTTGTTTGGTTTTTGATTCGATTAACCTGCGGCGTTAAGCTTTTTGGCAAGCTGAGATTTTTTTCTTGCCGCACAGTTTTTGTGCATAATTCCCTTAGCGCAAGCCTGGTCGATTTTCTTGCAGGCGTAAGAAACAGCTTCTGCTTTGTTTGCAGCGTTGGTGCTGATAGCAAGCTCTGCCTTTTTGATAACAGTCTTGAGGTTGGACTTTCTTGCTTTGTTTACAAGAGTTTTAGCCTTGATAACCTTAACTTTTTTCTTTGCAGATTTAATGTTGGGCATGATCTGCACCTCCTTATACAGAAAATATGGGTAAAAAACATCATTCAAAAAAGAACACCGAATTTTTGAATAATATTTTAATGCAAATGACATACAATAAAGCAACGGGTCGGAAACTTTTACTTTCCGCAGACACTCCCGAAGCACAGCGAATGTAATGATCAATCGCAGATGTATACAGTCTAAAAGATATTTTACCATTATTTTTTTCAAATTGCAAGAGCTTTTTTGAAAAAAACATTAGAAAATGCAAGCCAAAGTACAGCGCTTTTTCGGCAGTTCGTACAAGAAACGCAAAAATAATATGATAAAGGCGGTAATTTTTATATGAGTGATTATGCAAGAACAGACTTGGCGCTTGAAGGTGTGGGCGAAAGCGTTTGCGAGGGGATAACCCGTACAAAGCGGGGCAAATGCTTTGATATTACCGAGATTGTGATTGAAAGCGATGAACACGGAAAGCCTTTCGGCAAGCCCAAGGGTCGGTATATCACAATGGAGCGTGCCGAACTTGCCGTGACGGGCGATGAATTTTCTTCGGCGGTATGTGAGCTGGCAAACGAGCTGAAATCGCTAATTCCCGAGGGGGGAGTGCTTGTTGCGGGTCTTGGCAACAGCCACATAACGCCGGACGCCTTAGGTCCGAAAACCGCTTCGATGATATTCGCAACACGGCATTTAAACGGCGAAATACCCGAGGCGGACGAATTTAACGGACTGCGTGAAATTTCCGTGATATCGGCAGGCGTTCTCGGGCAAACGGGAATTGAAAGCGCCGAAATACTTTATGCTATATGCAACCGCATAAAGCCGAAATCGATAATCGCCGTGGACGCACTTGCCTGCTCGGACGTAAACAGGCTCGGCACGACGATTCAAATATGCGACAGCGGTATTTCGCCGGGCAGTGGCGTTCAAAACAAGCGTGCCGAGCTGTCATATAAATCTATGGGGATTCCGGTGATTGCCGTCGGCGTGCCTACCGTTGTCGATATGCACACTATTGTTGAGAGCGTGACCGGCTCACGCAGTGCGCTTGATCTGCCGAATATGATGGTTACGCCGAGAAATATTGACAGGCTTATCGACAAGTCCTCAAGGCTTTTGTCAATTGCCGTAAACTGTGCGCTTTTGCCGCAATTTTCGCCGCAGGATTTTGAAAGTTTGGTATAATGACGGGGCAAGCCCCTTATTGAATCGGTTTGCGAACGTCAATCGGCGCACTTGGTTTTGAAATGCTCGATAATGTCTTGCCTGACATTGAATTTTAAAGGAAAAAATTAAAAAAATTGGTATATAGCACTTTACAAACGGGAAAATATGTGGTAAAATCAGTAGTTAGGATATGCCTTTTAACTTTGATTATCGATTAACAATCGGGCATACAATCTAAGGAGGAAAAAATATGGCAAGAAAAATGAAAACTATGGACGGCAATAATGCTGCCGCATGGGCGTCATACCCCTTCACAGAGGTTGCTGCTATTTACCCTATCACACCCTCGTCGGTAATGGCAGAGGTTACCGATGCATGGTCGGCAAAGGGCCAGACAAACATTTTCGACCAGCCTGTAAAGGTTGTTGAAATGCAGTCCGAGGCAGGCGCTTCGGGTACGGTTCACGGCTCGCTGGCAGCAGGCGCACTCACAACAACTTATACGGCTTCACAGGGTCTTCTTTTGATGATCCCCAATATGTATAAGATTGCAGGTGAGCTTCTTCCCTGTGTAATCCATGTATCCGCACGTTGCGTAGCTTCGCACGCACTCAACATCTTCGGCGACCATTCCGACGTATATGCATGCCGCCAGACAGGCTTTGCAATGCTTTGCGCTTCAAACCCTCAAGAGGTTATGGATCTCGGCACGGTTGCACATCTTTCCACAATCAAGGGCAGAGTACCTTTCCTGCATTTCTTCGACGGTTTCAGAACCTCTCACGAGATTCAGAAAATCGAGGTTTGGGATAAGGAAACGGTTGCTTCAATGGTAGATAAGGACGCAATTGCCGCATTCAGAAGCAGAGCTATCAACCCTGAGAATCCCGTTCTCAGAGGTACTGCTCAAAACCCCGATATTTTCTTCCAGGCAAGAGAGGCTTGCAACAAGTATTATGATGCAATCCCCGAAATTGTTGAAGAATATATGGGCATGGTCAACGAAAAAATCGGCACAAACTATCAGCTCTTTAACTATTACGGCGCACCGGATGCAACTCACGTTATTGTTGCAATGGGCTCGGTAAACGATACAATTGAGGAAACAATCGATTACCTCAACTCCACAATGGGAACAAAGCTCGGTCTTGTTAAAGTTAGACTTTACAGACCTTTCCGTGCAGACAAACTGGTTGCCGCACTTCCCGAAACAGTAACTCAGATTTCCGTTCTCGACAGAACGAAAGAACCCGGCGCAATCGGCGAGCCGCTTTATCTCGACGTTGTTGCCGCTCTTAAGGGAACAAAATTTGAAAACGTACCCGTATCCTCGGGCAGATACGGTCTTGGTTCAAAGGATACAACTCCCGCTCAGATCAAGGCTGTTTACTGGAACGATAAATACTTCAAGGGTGAGGACTACAAGCCCAGATTTACAATCGGTATTGAGGACGATGTAACAAATCTTTCACTTCCCATCGAAGAAAAGGTTGACAGCGCACCCGCAGGCACAACCTCGTGCAAATTCTGGGGTCTCGGCTCTGACGGTACTGTCGGCGCAAATAAGAACTCTATCAAGATTATCGGCGATCATACCGATATGTATGCTCAGGCATATTTCTCATACGATTCCAAGAAATCCGGCGGCGTTACGGTTTCGCACTTGCGTTTCGGCAAAACGCCCATTAAGTCCACATATCTTGTAAATATGGCTGATTTTGTTGCTTGCCACAACCAATCATATATCACAAAATATGATATGGTAAGCGATATCAAGCCCGGCGGTATTTTCCTGCTTAACACACATTGGAACAAGGAAGAGCTTGAAGCAAATCTTCCCGGACAGGTTAAGAGATATATTGCTCAAAACAACATCAGATTCTATACAATCGACGGCGTTAAGCTCGGTAAAGAAACCGGCATGGGCAACAGAATCAACACGATTCTTCAGTCTGCTTTCTTCTATCTTGCCGATATCATCCCCTTTGAGGACGCCCTCAAATACATGAAGGACGCAGCCACCGCTTCATACAGCAAGAAGGGTGAAGACGTTGTTAAGAAGAATCATGACGCTATCGACGCAGGCTATAAGAACATTGTAGAAGTTAAGGTTCCCAAGGCTTGGGCAAAGGCTAAGGATACCGCTATGGGTATGGCTAAGGTTACTTGCGACAACAAGAAGCTCGAAGCTTACGTAAACAATATTCAGATTCCCTGCAACGCTCAAAACGGCGATTCGCTGCCTGTATCTACTTTTGTTGATATGGCCGACGGTACATTCCCGCAGGGCTCTGCCGCATTTGAAAAGCGCGGCATTGCAGTTGATGTTCCCGCTTGGGATTCCGCAAACTGCATTCAGTGTAACTTCTGCTCTTATGTTTGTCCTCACGCTGTAATCCGTCCTGTTGCCATGACGGATAAGGAACTCAAAAAAGCTCCCTCAAGCGTTCAGGAAAGAGCCGTTGATTTGACCGGTATGCCCGGCTACAAGCTTGTTATAACAATGTCCGCACTTGATTGTACAGGTTGCGGCTCGTGCGTAAACGTATGTCCCGGTAAGAAGGGTGCAAAGGCTCTCACAATGATGCCGCTTGATACTCAGCTTGCACAGCAGGAAGTTTACGACTACTGCCAGACGCTTGACATCAAGGAAGAAGTTATCGAAAAATTTGAAAAGCAGGCTGTCAAGGCTTCACAGTTCCGTCAGCCCATGCTCGAATTCTCCGGCGCTTGCGCAGGCTGCGGCGAAACACCTTATGCTAAGCTTATAACACAGCTCTTCGGCGACAGAATGTATATTGCAAACGCAACAGGCTGTTCTTCGATTTGGGGCGGTTCCGCACCTTCAACACCTTACTGCACAAATAAAGAGGGCAAGGGTCCGGCTTGGGCTAACTCGCTCTTTGAAGACAACGCCGAATACGGTCTTGGTATGCACATTGCACAAAAGACTATCAGAGAAAGAGCAATAGCTCTCATCAAGCAGCTTAAAGAAACAGCCAAGAAGAAGAACGTTATCGACGCTATCGACAACTATCTTGCAACGGTTGATGACGGCGAGGCTAACACGCCCGCAACTTATGCTCTCATTTCCGCACTCGAAAAGAGCGGATACAAGGCAGCGGACGAAATTCTTCAGTATAAAGATTATCTGCGCAAGAAGTCCGTTTGGATTTTCGGCGGCGACGGTTGGGCATATGATATCGGTTTCTCCGGACTTGACCATGCAATCGCTTCGGGCGAGAATATCAACATCTTTGTATTTGATACAGAGGTTTATTCCAACACAGGCGGACAGTCTTCAAAATCAACACCTATCGGCGCAATTGCTCAGTTTGCGGCTGCCGGTAAGGAAGTTAAGAAGAAAGACCTTGCAGGCATTGCAATGAGCTATGGCTATGTTTATGTTGCACATATCGCTATGGGCGCAGACATGAACCAGTGCATTAAGGCCATTAAGGAAGCCGAAGCATACAACGGACCGTCGATCATCATCGGCTATGCACCTTGTATCAACCACGGTATCAAGATGGCACTTGCTCAGACCGAGGAAAAGCGTGCCGTTGATGCGGGATATTGGAATCTCTTCAGATTCAATCCCGAGCTTAAGGCACAGGGTAAGAATCCGTTTATTCTTGATTCTAAGGCTCCCAAGGCTGATTATAAGGAATTTATCATGGGCGAAGTTCGTTACAATTCTCTTGCACGTTCTAATCCCGAAAGAGCAGAACAGCTCTTTGCTAAGGCTGAGGCTGCCGCTAAGGATAGATACGATTATCTTTGCAGATATGCCAAGATGTATGAAACACAGGAAAAGTAATGTTGCCTGAAAAATCGAATAAATAACGCAAATGGCAGGAAGTTTAACACTTTCTGCCATTTGTTTTATCATTTTGCATTTGTTTGATGTTTGTTCTGCCTAATATATAATCGGTTGAAACGTTGTAAAAATCGGCAAGTATCAAAAGATGTTCAATCGGGATTGTCTGAAATCCCCGTTCGTATCTCGAATAAACAGTTTGACTTGTGTTGAGCATTTTTGCGATTTGCGTTTGATTCATATCCATATCCTCACGCAAATCCCTCAACCTTTGAAAATACACAAAAAACCATCTCCGCTATTGTATAATTCGCCGATTTTTCGCAAGTACTTATCGGTACTATTGACTTTAACACAAATTGCGGATATAATGTATGTTATAGTACTTAAAAGTACTAAAAATGTTTGGCAAAAACAAAATACACAGCATTTTTTCACTGATTTAAAATGCAGTCGGTGATTAAAAAGGGGGCGTGAACAATGAACAAAGCAAATTGCAAAGGAAAGCCTTAGTGCGGTAAAGCGATGGAGGTGAAAATTTTGAAAAGTAAAATCAGAAAGAAAGGTGTTTTTTATGTTTAAAAAATCGATTGTTTCCAAAATCACAGCGTTATCTCTTTGTATGTTGACACTTTGCAGTTTTTCGACAATAACCGCTTCGGCGGCAACGGTAAGCTCGTCTTTGGGTTATGACCAACCTGAAAATTCTGGCGATTATGCTTATTGGAACGGCTCGAAAGTTGTAAAATCTTCGAGTACGACCAAGGATGAAATCAAGTGGATGCAGGCGGCTCTCAATTATTGCATTGCCAATGAGGGGTTGAGCGCAACTAAGCTGACGGTTGACGGAAGCTTTGGACCTGCTTCTAAAAATGCAACGATACAATTTCAGAAAGCAGCAGGATTAACTGCCGACGGCAGCTTCGGACCTTCCACTATCAAAAAGATGAAAGCGGTGTTGGATGATGGCAAGGCTACTTTTAAGACTACGACAAATACCGCAACATCATCTTCAAAAACATTGAATGTTGATATGAGCATTATAAAGAAAACCGGATATCAGCCCGAAAGCGGACCTTGCGGTTGCTATGCTCTTGCATATTGCCGTGATATTATTGATGGGAAATATCACAGTTGGACCGAGTACAGTAATGAGGGATATATAAAATCTAAAGGGAGATACGGATATACAGTTAACTGGTCAAAAGGTTCTTTTACTTCAAAGACAGGTTCAAGTAATGCAAATGTATTTAAAGCAATGTATGATAGCATAAATAACGGCAAACCTGTTGTGGTAAGGGTAAAAGGAAACGGCTCGACAGGGCACTATGTTGCTGTTGTGGGCTATAAAGATGTTACAAATGTAAATTCGTTGAGCGAAAAGAATTTCTTGATTATTGACAGCGCTTCAAAAACAGCGTTTAATCGAGGAATAACATCGATGACATCGGGCAGTACCGGATATACATTGCATTCATGCAGACAATACGTAGTTGCAAAATAAGATGTATTTTCTTGGAAAGCGAGCAGATTCAAAAAGTTAGATAAAAGTAACAGGAAAAAGTGGCAAAGGAGCTTCACTACGAAAGAAGAAAACAAGTTTCTGGCATTTTTAGCATCAACAGCAGGAAAGTGGCTGATAACAGCGCTTTGTGTTGTTTTGATTTTTGGGATTCTTATTTTTGGTCTTCAATCAAATTCAACGGTAGTTTTAGGCATTACCTTATTTGCTTGTGCTTATTTTGGGTGGCGAGCTCTCAATTCAATCACACCGGATATATTTTTGTTTATGAGTATCGGTGGTTGGGCAATATATTTTCTGATTAAAGGACTGCTATCGATTATTGTGGGAGTGTTTGTCGCTCCGTTTCAAATTGGGATAATGTTATCAGGCTACATAAATGAATGTATAAACACAAAATGAGGAAATTTGGAATGTTAGGTTTTTAAGAAAACCCAAATTTCCTGTAAAGTCGAATGAAGTCAAAACACGTTTTTAATGTTCCTTGTATTATGCAAAAACGACGGATTTCGAGCATTCAACAACCGCCCTTGAGGAAATTCTCCCCAAGGGCGGTTGTTTTGCGCTTTTTTGCAGTTGTTTAAATTTTGGCTTTACTCAACGCTGTAATTGAGCTGGCCGCATGCGGCAATTGCGTTTGAGGGCGTGATATCGACAAATTCGAGCACTTCACTGTCGAATACAATGCCAAATTCAAAGCTTGTGCAAACATTGACGTTTGCAAGCTTAAATGTAAGGGAAACTTCATCGCCGGCGTTTGCGCCCTTTGTTTCAATGGCGATTGCGGCTTCGTCGGGAATATCGGCATCGGCGTCTGCGCCGCCTACATCAACACCGCCCGATACAACTTTCGCACCGATGTTTTGGAAAGAATCGTCGGAAAGAACAAGTCCGTCAGCGATTGAAACTTCGCTAAGTCCGTTTGCGGCGTCAGCGGCGACCTTAAACTTAACGGTAAACAGGTCGGAATCTCCGGGGGCGTCTGCTGTCGATGTCCAAACAACGGTCACGCCTGCGGCGCTGTTTGCGGTGTTTGAACTGCTGTCGGCGCTTGAAGTGCTGCTGTCAACGGTCGAAGCGCTGCTTTCGCTGTCGCTTTGGCTGCCGCTGTCATTTGCGGATACGGACGATTCGGAAACGGAGGAAGAAGAATCCTCTGTGCTTCTGTCGCCGCACGCAGTCAAAAAGACGGCCGTTGTGCAAACGGAGAGCGAAAGCATGAGTGTTAAAATACGTTTTTTCATTTTGTTTTACTCCTTGATTTTTGATAAATAATCGAAAAATGCTTTTCGATTCGGTCACAACCATTATATAGCAAAAATGCGATTGTGTCAAGCTAAAGGTTAATGAAAAGGTTTTTTGCCAAAAAGCCGCCTGTGTGTATACGGCGCTTTTCGCAAAATGTACAACTTGGCGGCAAAATAAATGGCAAAATTGCATTTTTGTCACGAATTATCGCCGAATCTATTGACTTTTAAAGCGACGTGCAGTATAATACTATAATGTATCGTTGTACGGTGAATAAATGTTTTAGCACAATAGTATATCACACAAACGTGGCGATGTCAAGTGCTTTTTGATTTTTTTCATCTGCGGCTTTTAAAACATAAAATCAGGCGCAAACAACGCATTTTCGTGTGAATTTGCGCTTTATGAACATCGAGGAGGAAAAGCCTATGGTTAATGTTAAAAGCGTAACACTCGGCAAAAACGAACGTAAATCGTTCGGAAAAATTTCCGAAGTCCTTGAAATGCCGAATCTTATCGAGGTTCAGAAGAACTCGTATAAATGGTTCGTCGAGGAAGGACTTAAGGAAGTATTCCGCGATTCTGCCGCCATTACCGACTATAACGGAAATATGGTGCTTAATTTTGTGGATTATCGCATTGATAATACCCCGAAATATTCGGTTGCCGAATGTAAAGAGCGTGATGTAACTTACGCCGCACCTTTGAGAGTTAAGGTTACACTCTGGAACAAGGAAACGGGCGATGTAAAGGAAAGCGAAGTGTTTATGGGCGATTTTCCGCTTATGACCGAAAGCGGAACCTTTGTCATCAACGGCGCCGAGCGTGTTATTGTATCGCAACTGGTGCGTTCTCCCGGCGTATATTATTCCATTGAAAAGGACAAGACCGGAAAGGATTTGTTCCATTCCACGGTCATTCCGAACAGGGGCGCATGGCTTGAATATGAGCTTGACTCCAACGATATCGCATATGTCAGAATCGACAAAAACCGCAAAATACCGCTGACGACCTTTATCAGGGCTTTGGGCTGCGGAACGGACGAAGAAATTGCGGAGCTTTTCGGTAATGACTATCGCCTTAATCAGACCATATTGCAAAAGGACGCAACTAAAAACAATTCCGAGGCGCTTCTTGATGTTTACAAAAAGCTTCGCCCGGGCGAACCTCCCACGGTTGAATCCGCCGTTGCGCATATCGACAATTTGTTTTTTGATGCGAGAAGATACGATCTTTCACGCTTTGGCAGATATAAATACAACAAAAAACTCGGCATTGCCTCACGTATTGAGGGCAGAATCCTTGCGCAACCGGTTGTGAATGCGCTGACAGGTGAAATTCTTGCCGATGCAGGCGAATTTATTTCGCCGCAAAAGGCCGCCGAAATCGAGCAGGCGGGTGTTTATGAAGCGTATGTCAACGTTGAAACGAGAGAAACCTACATCAACGCCGCAGGCGAGCTTGCCACCAAGACCGAAGAAAAGGTTGTTAAGGTTATCGGCAACGGCATGGTAGATATTTCGGGCTATGTTGATATTGACGCTGCGCAGTACGGCATTAACGAAAAAGTTTCATTCAAGGTTTTGCAGGATATTCTCGAAAATTCCGCAGATGCCGAGGAAATCGAAGAAAACATCAAGAGGAGAGCCGACGAGCTTGTTCCCAAGCACATTATTCTTGATGATATTTATGCCACAATAAGCTATTTTCTGAATCTCTGCGATGGGGTCGGCACGGTAGACGATATCGACCACCTCGGAAACAGACGTATACGCTCTGTCGGCGAGCTTTTGCAGAATCAGTTCAGAATCGGCTTTTCGAGAATGGAAAGGGTCATTCGTGAAAGAATGAACATTCAGTCGCAGGAGCTTGACACCATCACTCCTCAGGCCCTTGTAAACATTCGACCGATTACGGCGGTTATAAAAGAATTTTTCGGTTCGTCACCGCTTTCGCAATTCATGGATCAGACCAACCCCTTGGCTGAGCTTACTCACAAGCGTCGTCTTTCCGCACTCGGCCCGGGCGGCCTTTCACGTGACCGTGCGGGATTTGAGGTGCGTGACGTTCACTACAGCCATTACGGAAGAATGTGCCCTATTGAAACGCCTGAAGGCCCTAATATCGGACTTATTTCATATCTTGCAACGTTTGCGAGAATCAATGAATACGGATTTATCGAAGCGCCGTACCGCAGGGTAGACAAAGCAACGGGCAGAGTTACCGACGAGGTTGTGTATATGACAGCCGATGTCGAGGACAAATATATAGTAGCGCAAGGTAACGAGCCTTTGACGGAGGACGGCAAATTTGCCAGAGCCAAGGTCAATGCACGCCACCTTGACCAATTCCTTGAAATTGAGCCTGAAAAGGTCGATTTTATGGACGTTTCGCCTAAAATGGTTGTGTCTGTCGCAACAGCTATGATTCCTTTCCTTGAAAATGATGACGCAAACCGTGCGCTTATGGGATCGAATATGCAGAGACAGGCAGTTCCGCTTCTCAAAACAGAGCGACCCTACGTCGGCACGGGTATGGAATATAAAGCGGCTGTAGACTCGGGCGTGTGCGTTGTTTCAAAGCACAGCGGTGTTGTTGAAAGCGTTAATGCCGATGAGGTTGTAATCAGAGATGGCAATTACGCTTTGCACAGCTACAAGCTGACAAAATTCAAAAGAAGTAACCAAGGCACTTGCGTAAACCAAAGACCTATCGTCGAAAAGGGTGAAACCGTTGAGGTAGGTCAGGTGCTTGCCGACGGACCCGCAACATCGGGCGGTGAAATTTCGCTCGGTAAAAACGCCCTTGTCGGATTTATGACATGGGAGGGCTATAACTACGAGGACGCTGTTTTGCTTAACGAAAAGGTCGTTAAGGAAGATACTTTTACCTCAATTCACATTGAAGAATATGAAATCGAAGCGAGAGATACAAAGCTCGGCGCAGAGGAGATTACAAGAGATATCCCCAATGTCGGCGAGGACGCTTTGAAAGATCTTGACGAAAACGGCATAATCAGAATAGGCGCCGAGGTTCGTTCCGGCGATATTCTTGTCGGCAAGGTAACGCCGAAAGGTGAAACCGAGCTTACAGCCGAAGAAAGGCTTCTCAGAGCTATTTTCGGTGAAAAGGCAAGAGAAGTCAGAGATAATTCGCTTAAAGTGCCGCACGGCGAATCCGGTGTAATTGTCGATGTAAAAGTGTTTACACGTGAAAACTGCGATGAATTGGGTCCGGGCGTAAATATGCTGGTAAGATGCTATATCGCCCAAAAACGTAAAATTTCGGTCGGCGATAAGATGGCAGGCCGCCACGGAAACAAGGGTGTTGTTTCGAGAATACTTCCGCAGGAGGATATGCCTTTCCTTGAGGACGGCACACCGCTTGATATCGTGCTTAACCCCTTGGGCGTACCTTCACGTATGAACATCGGTCAGGTGCTTGAAGTTCACCTCGGTATGGCGGCAAAGGCTCTCGGTTATCACATCATGACGCCTGTATTCGACGGCGCTCACGAGGGCGATATCAGAGAATGGCTTAAGGCGGCAGGCGAAAAGCTTGAAAACGACAATGATCCCGATGCGCTTTTCCATGGCGTTAAGTTTAACGAAACCGGTAAATTTAAGCTTTATGACGGAAGAACGGGCGAACCTTTTGATAATCCCGTAACCGTCGGATATATGTACTACCTTAAACTGCACCACCTTGTTGATGATAAGATCCACGCACGTTCGGTCGGACCTTATTCATTGGTAACGCAGCAGCCTCTCGGCGGTAAGGCGCAGTTCGGCGGTCAGCGTTTCGGTGAAATGGAAGTTTGGGCGCTCGAAGCATACGGCGCGGCTCACATTTTGCAAGAAATTCTTACCGTTAAATCGGACGACGTCGTAGGACGTGTAAAAACATACGAGTCAATCGTAAAGGGTAATAACATTTCCGAGCCGGGTATTCCCGAAGCGTTTAAGGTACTCTTTAAAGAGTTGCAATCGCTTGCTCTCGACGTTAAAGTTCTTACCGAATCGAAAGACGAACTTATTATTAAAGACTTCTCCGATGCCGAACTCGATACCGAAGAAGATACCGTATCGCATCACGAGGATATCGAAGAACTCGACTTTAACTTCGACGACGAAGACGAAGAAGAGGACGACGAGATGGATTCGATTTTCGAAGACGATAACGACGAAGACGACTTTACGTCGGCAGACTTGTTCGAAGACGATGATATGGATTCTCTCGACGATTTAGACGACTTGGATGACGATTTTGACGATTTAGACGACCTCGACGACGATTTCGGCGAGGATGAAGAATAATACGGGAGGTAAATTATGTACGAATTAAATGATTTTGACTCTATTCAGATAGGCGTAGCGT
>CAZBAI010000025.1:0-21568 GCA_964490175.1 uncultured Oscillospiraceae bacterium
ATTTGCACAAAAATGCGATGAGGGTTTTGTGCAGATATACAAATATGCGGCGAAAATGATAAGAAATTAAAAAAAAGTGTTGCATTTTGTGTTACAATATGATATAATATAAGCAAGCAAAGGGGTGGTATTGTGAAATTTGAGTGGGATGACGAAAAAGAAAAAATCAATATTATTAAGCATGGTATTGATTTTGCAACAGCAGCTCGTGTTTTTAACGATGAAAATCGTTTGGAAATATATGATGAATACCACTCGGATACTGAGGACAGATATATTACCATCGGTTTGATAGATGGCGTTGCCTACGTTATTTTGGTTGTATATACCGAGCGTAATGATGCAATTAGGTTGATTTCAGCCAGAAAAGCAACGCAAAAGGAAAGGAGCGCATATTATGACTATACGCAAGGAAATTGACTTGAATGAACCATTGACCACCGAGCAAAAGCAAATGCTTAACGCACTGAAATCAAGAGCTGTTTGTCCTGATGAAGATTGTCCTGAATTGACCGCAAATCAACTCGGTCAATTGGCTAAAGTGTCCGAAATTCGGCGTGATGAACGCAGAAAACAGACTGTTACGTTGCGTCTTTCTCCACAGGCGTTGCAAACCGCCAAATCCCTTGGAAAGGGTTATACATCAGTGCTGAGCCGGATTCTCGAAAGTGCATTAACCGATGCAGAGGTTATCAAACATTTTTTATAAATCATGTCTATTTGAAATTCGTTTACCTATTTCACAAAAAACAAAACCCTTTCACAACTTATGCGAAAGGGTTTTTACGGCAAATTTTGCCGTAAATATTAAAATTATATACATTATGCAGAAAACTGCGTTCAAATATCAAAAGTGTTTCTTCTCTACCGCAAAGCTCCGGTTTGTCGAACCGAGGCTTTGCAGTGGGAAAAATTTTGGTGAGACATCGGGGATTCGAACCCCGGACCCTTTGATTAAAAGTCAAATGCTCTGCCAACTGAGCTAATATCTCAACAGGTCAATTATAGCAAATTGAGGCACAGTTGTCAAGCTTTTTTTTTGTATTTTAAAAATTTAGATAATATAGCAAATTTACAAGCATAAAACTTGAAACAAAACAGACAAAATCACCTAAAAGTGAGCAGAAAAGTGTATGTCGAAGCTTTTTAACTTTGGTAACGCTGAAATATACTGCGATTGTATAAAATGTTGTTTCGGAAGCGCCCATCATCACGGCAGCAACCCGTGAAGCAAAGCTTTGCGCACCGCAGCGCCTTAAAATATCTTCAAAAACAGCAATTGCTCCACTGCCGGAAATAGGCCGAATCAATGCTAAGGTGATACATTCGGCAGGATATCCGATTTTTTCGCAAAAGGGCGAGGCGAGTGCGCTCAAAATATCTGTCGCACCCGATTGGCGAAAAATCCCCACGGTCAAAACAAGCGCTGTCAGCGCAGGGCAGATTTCAATGCCGATTTTTAAGCTTTCACGTGCGCCTTTTAAAAATTCATCAAATATATCAACACGCTTAAAAAGCCCGATTGCAAGTATCAGCGCAGTTACAGCAGGCATTATATATGGTGTTATGTTCATTTTCGACCTCTTGATTTTGCGCATAAAATTTTGGCTGATATCAGTGAAACGGCAAGCGAAATTGCCGAGGAAATAAGCACTGCCGGCAGAATATCCAACGGATTTTCGGCGCCGTGCTTTAAGCGCAGCGAGGCAACCGTTGTCGGAATCAGCGTAATCGAAGCGGTGTTTAATATTGTAAAAATTATCATATTGTCGCTTGCAAATTCGCTTTCGCCGTCGCTTTTTTCAAGCTCACACATTGCCGTAAGTCCCAAAGGAGTTGCGGCGTTTCCAAGCCCGAAAAGATTTGCGGCAATGTTCATTGTAATTGCCGAAAATGCTTTTGAATCCGGGTCAATATCGTAAAACAGATGCTTTGCAATCGGTTTGAGCATTTTTGCAAAGGCTTGGGTTATCCCTGCTTTTTCGGCAATTCGCATAAGCCCACCCCAAACGCACATACCCCCGGTGAGATAAATGCATAATTCAAGCGCATCTACGCCGCTTTCAAGTAAGACGTTTGTTATATTGCCTGCATTTTGCGTCAAAATACCGCAAAATACGGAAAAAATTATTATCAGCCCGAAAACCCATTTCATCATATAATATCACCTCAACATATAGATATTCATACAAAGATAAAAAAATGCAAATTGCGTAAAACAGCGTTTTTCACCTTTTTCGTATCGGTATGTCGCTTTCGCAAAATATCACACAAAAATTTATTGACAATGGGTGCGTTCGGGGGTTATAATTATGTTGCGAGCGTCACCTGCGACCTGTGGAGTGGGCAGACAAGAATTTCAAACTATGCGCCTTTATTACATGGTTGAAATTATTTTATTAAACAGCTTGATTTGCAAAGACGAAATGAAACGAGGTATTTTTTTATGAAGATTTTGTTCATCGGTGACAGTATTACAGATGCCGGCAGAAACTATGAAGATTTTGACAATCTCGGCTATGGATATCCGAGATATTTTAACGATTTGGCGGCGCTCGAATTTGAAAACGCCGATATAAAAGTTATTAACAAGGGCATTAACGGCAACCGTGTGCGTGACCTTGAAGCACGCTGGCAGGCAGATTGTTTGGATATTAAGCCCGATTTGCTCAGCATTCTCATAGGTATTAACGATACATGGCGCAAATTTGATTCCGCCGATGAAACAACCGCAGAGGAGTTTTATAATTGCTATCGCAGGATTCTTCTCAGCTTTAAAGAGCAATGCCCCGGTTCGGAAATATTGATGATTGAGCCGTACGTTTTGCCGTATCCCGCTGACCGTAAGGAGTGGAGAAGCGATCTTGACCCGAAAATTCAGGCAGTAAGAGAATTGGCGTCTGAATTTGCCGATTATTATATTCCGCTTGACGGAAAAATGGCGCAAAAAGCGATAAAACTTTCGCCGCAGCGACTTTGCGGCGATGGCGTGCACCCGACGGATTTGGGACATCTTTTCATTGCACGTGAAATAATGAACACCTTGTTCGGAATTTGATTGATAAAGGAGCTTTTATATTGAAAAATTTATTTTTCTGCCTTGAATCAAAAAAAATCGCCATGATAGGCACAGGCGTCAGCCACAACGACCTCATCAGGCTGTTTTTGAAAAAAGGCTTTGACGTTACGCTTTGCGACAGAAAATCCGCTGCGGATTTAGGCGATATTTATGACGAATTTAAAAATTTAGGCGCAAAATTTATTTTAAGCGAAAATTATCTTGACAGCCTTTGTGATTTTGACGTTGTTTTCAGAACACCGGGAATGTATTTCAATAACGAAAAACTGCAAAACGCTTTAAAGCACGGTGTGGTTGTAACTTCCGAAATGGAGATGTTCTTCAAGCTTTGCCCTTGCAAAATTTATGCGGTAACAGGTTCTGACGGAAAAACCACTACCACCACGCTTATTTCCGAGCTTCTTAAAGAATCTGGCAGGTGTGTGTTTAAGGGTGGAAATATAGGCAAGGCACTTTTGCCGATGATTGAAGAAATTTGCGAAAACGACTGTGCCGTTGTTGAGCTTTCGAGTTTTCAGCTGATTTCCATGCGAAATTCGCCCGATGTTGCCGTCATCACCAATATAACTCCGAATCATCTTGATGTGCATGGCACTATGGACGAATACATTGCCTGCAAGAAAAATGTTTTTGCTCATCAAGACGGTTTTTCGAGGACTGTTTTTAATGCGGACGATGAAATTTCAAAAAGCTTTTATGATGAGGTTCGGGGCGATTTGGCGTTGTTTTCACGCCGACATATTGTTGAAAACGGTGCGTTTTTGCGTGAAGATTCATGCATTTGCTATAACGATAGGGGAAGCATTACCGAAATTATGCCAAGCTCTTTAATACGCTTGCCGGGACTGCATAATGTTGAAAATTATTTAACGGCAATTACCGCAGTTTGGGGCGAGGTGTCGATTGATGTCATAAGGCACGTTGCCGAAACTTTCGGCGGCGTTGAACACAGAATTGAGTTTGTACGTGAAATTTGCGGCGTAAAGTGGTATAACGACAGCATTGCAACCAGCCCGACAAGGGTTTTGGCAGGCATAAATGCATTTTCGCAAAAGCTTATCATAATAATGGGCGGATATGACAAAAAAATCCCGTTTGAGCCGTTGGCGCAATCGCTTAACGATAATGCAAAAGCGCTTATACTTATGGGGAAAACCGCTGAAAAAATCGAGCGAGTCGTTACCGAATACAGCGGATACAGTTCTGACAAATTGCCGATTTTTCATGCCGATTCTATGGAATCTGCCGTTAATATCGCAAACGAAATCGCACAAAGCGGCGATATTGTCACACTTTCGCCTGCCTGCGCCAGCTTTGATAAATACCCCAATTTCGAGAAAAGGGGAGAGCACTTTAAAGCTCTTGTAAATGCGCTTTAATTTAAAGCGATGTTAAGTTAAATAGGCAGACAGTTTCGATTTGGGTTTGCACATTGCATTAAAAGGACGGTTTTTTATTATGAAAAGTGAAATCAGAGATATAAATTTATTTGAAAGCGGCGAGCGTAAAATACAATGGGTTAAAAACAATATGCCGCTTCTCAACGGTATTGAGCGTGAATTTGCGCAAACAAAGCCTTTTGAGGGCATTAAAATCGCACTTTCGATTCACCTTGAAGCTAAAACGGCATATCTTTGCAAAGTACTGCAAAGCGGCGGTGCGCAGATGTTCGTCACCGGCAGCAACCCTCTTTCAACTCAGGATGATATCGCCGCGGCTCTTGCCAAAAGCGGTATGAATGTTTACGCTTGGCATGCGGCAACGCAATCTGAGTATGAAAGGCACATAAGGGCGGTTATCGAGGCAGAGCCGAATATTATTATTGATGACGGCGGCGATTTGGTCAGCCTTATTCACAATGAATATCCGCAGCTTATCGATAACGTTATCGGCGGATGTGAGGAAACTACTACGGGCATTCTTCGCCTAATGGCAATGAATAAAAAGAATTTGCTGAAATTTCCTATGGTGCTTGTCAATGATGCCGACTGCAAGCATTTGTTTGACAATCGCTACGGCACGGGTCAGTCGGTTTGGGATGGAATCAACCGCACAACAAACCTAATCGTTGCGGGCAAAAACGTTGTTGTCGCAGGATATGGCTGGTGCGGCAAGGGCGTGGCAATGCGTGCAAAGGGCTTGGGTGCTTGCGTTATTGTCACCGAGGTTGACCCGATTAAGGCGATTGAAGCGTATATGGACGGTTTTAAGGTCATGAAAATGGAGCAGGCCGCCAAAATCGGTGATTTTTTCGTGACTGTAACCGGCTGCTGCGGCGTTATAGACGAAAAATCGTTTGCTAATATGAAAAACGGCGCAATTCTTTGCAATGCCGGTCACTTTGACGTTGAGGTTGATGTTGCAAAGCTTCGTGAAATTGCGATTGAAGCTTACGAGGCACGAAATAATATTATGGCATATAAGCTTGAAAACGGCAACATCATCAACGTAATTGCACAGGGCAGACTTGTGAATCTTGCCGCAGGCGACGGACATCCGGCTGAAATTATGGATATGAGCTTTGCGATTCAAGCGCTTTCGGCACTTTATCTTGTAAATAATAAAGATAAACTTTCCGATATGATTATCAAAGTCCCCAAAAGCGTTGACAACGAGGTCGCACGCAAAAAGCTCGGCTATCTCGGAATCGAAATCGACGCATTGAGCGATGCCCAGCGTGAATATCTCGGTTATATGGAAGATAGCGAGGTCTATATATGATAAGATTTTATAACGGCAAGGTGCTTGCACTCGGAGCGCACGGCACCGAAATATCGGATTGCGAGGTTTGGATAAATGGCGATTCGATATATTATGTCGGCAAAAGTAAAGAAACCTTGCCGACTTTTGAACGTGAGATAAACCTTGACGGCAAGCTTTTGATGCCTTCGTTTAAAAATGCGCACGCACATTCGGCGATGACGTTTTTGCGCTCATTTGCAGATGACCTGCCGCTAAAGCAATGGCTTTTCGACAGTGTGTTTCCTTATGAAGATAAGCTTACTCCGGAGGATGTTTATCATTTGACAAAGTGTGCGATTCTCGAATATCTTTCAAGCGGTATCACAGCGGCGATGGATATGTATTTCTTCCCGAAAGAGTGCGCACAGGCTAATATCGACTGCGGATTCAGAACGGTAATTTGCTCGGGGGTAAGCGGCAATGCGAGCAGTGTTAAAAGGCTTGAAAATGAGTTTGAATATTTTAAAAATCTTGACCCGCTTGTTTCTTATATGTTTGGGTTTCATGCCGAATATACCTGCGAATATGAGCTGTTAAAGGCAATAGGCGAATTGGCTTTAACATATAAAACCCCTGTGTTTACGCACAACTGCGAAACCGCAAACGAGGTTGATGAGTGCAAAGCACGTTATGCCTGCACACCGACGCAGCTTTTTGAGCGCTTGCATATTTATGATAACGGCGGCGGCGGCTTTCACTGTGTATATCTTGATGACGAGGATATTGAGATTTTTCAAAAAAGAAAGCTTTGGGTTGTCAGCTGTCCGGCTTCAAACGCAAAGCTTGCAAGCGGAATTGCGCCGCTTGAGCGTTATCACAAAAGCGGAATATCGCTTGCTTTGGGCACCGACGGCGCAGCAAGCAATAATGCGCTTGATATGTTCAGGGAAATGTATCTTGCAACGGTTTTGCAAAAGCTTTTGTTAAGTGACGCTGCGGCAATGCCGGCGGAAAACGTTTTGAAAATGGCAATATCGGGCTCGGCGCTTGCAATGGGATTGAAAGACTGTGACTGCATTGATATAGGCAAAAAAGCCGATTTGATTGTTGTTGATTTATCAAAGCCGAATATGCAGCCGCAAAATAATATTGTAAAAAATCTTGTTTACAGCGCCTGCAAACAAAACGTTATAATGACTATGGTAAACGGCAAAATTTTGTATGAAAACGGCGAATTTTTTGTAGGTGAAAATTCTTGCGATATCTACAAAAACGCTCAAAACAGCGCAAACAGAATTTTGCGTGAGATTTAAAATTTAAATTTTAAAAAATTTTAAGCGCCGCTTTCAGGCTTTATGAAAGCGGCGCTTAAGCTTTTTGTATCTGTATTTTTATTTGCCAATTGCGTTTGCACGTTCGATAAAGCGGCTTTTGATATACAGACCGCCCTGTGTCAGCATATCGTCGCTCCAGCCGCTCAAAGCTGTGCAATCGCTCTTAATTGCACAGCAAAGCTCATCTTTATTCGCAAGTGCCCAGTTCATATAGCTGATATTGCACGAATCGAGCAAATCAAGCCATTCATCGCAATTTTGCAGGTCATATTCTTCATCGCCGCTGGCGGCGCAGCATCCAAATTCCGAAACAAAAACGGGAATACCGTTGGCATAGCAGGTTTGCACTCTGTCCATAAGCCAGCTGCCGTGCGTTGCCGAATAAAAGTGAAGCGCATACATAACATTCGGGTCATCGAGCATTTTTGATTGCACAAGGTTTATGTCCTGACTCCAATTTGCCGTTCCCGCAATTACAACAGCGTCGTCATCAAGTGAACGAATCACACTTAGCACTTCTTCGCAATATGGATAAATAACGTCGTTCCACGTTACAGACTGACCGTTCGGCTCATTGCAGATTTCATATATAATATTCGGATATTCGGAGTAGTTTGCGGCGATTTTTTCAAAAAATTCCTTCGCTTGCTCTGTATATGCGCTCGGGTCGCCGGGGTTGAGAACGTGCCAGTCAACAATGACATACAGACCCAAATCAAGACAGATGTTTATGCCCTTGATCATAAGCTCTTCACTTTTCTCTTTATTCTTCATATAGCACTGGGGGCTGTTGTTTTCATCGACATACATTGCAATTCGCACGCAGTTTACTTGCCAAACGTCACGCAGTTCCTTGAAAGATTCTTCGCAAACATAGCTTGAAAACCATGTGATTCCGTGGGTAGACATCCCTCTAAGCTGATATGGGTCGCCGTTTTCGTCAACAAGTTGGTTTATGTTTACCGAAAGCTGACCGTGTTCGGCAACGGGTGTATTTTCGGGTGCGCTGATAAATTCATCGGGAAAATCAAGCTCGGCGGCGTTATCGCTGTTTGCCGATTGAGAGCCGCTTTCCGGCGATGATGGGCTTGAATTGTTTGTTGATTGTGATTGCGCTGAGCCGTTTGCGCAAGCGCCAAGCGAAAAAAGCATGGCGGCGGCGCAAAGCACGGAAATAATTTTTTTTGCCTGCATAAAATTTCTCCTTAATATTCTCTGTAATCCGCAAAGCCTTTGGGTAAATCGGTTTCGGCTTCGTTTTTTATGATTATGTAGTCGTCGCACACACAGTTAAATCCGATTTCTTCGTAAAAGCTTTTTCTTTCTTCATAGGCAAAAAGATAACCGGTTTTGCCTTTATCTTCGAGAATGCGTGCAATATAATACAAGAGTTTTCTTGCACCGCCGTTGCCTCGGTGTTCTTTCAACGTTGCGATTTGTCCGATAAAGGCAAAGGCCTCATCTTCAAAAATAACGGTTGCCGTTGTGGATTTTTCAAAAAGATACAGCGTTGTAAGATTTCGCCTGCGGCGGTGCGAGGTGTCGGTCAGCCACAGTCCGTAGTCGGGCGTGTCGTCAAAGCTTTCTTTCAATATTTCGTATACCTTATCGAGATTAGGCTTTTTTTCAACGCAAAGATCGGCTGCCATAAAGCTTTTATCCGAAACCATTTTAAACAAAAACCTTTGCCTTGTGCTGTATTGACTGCCGATTTTTAAATTTGCCGAAATGAAAAACGGCGCTTCAATTCGTTCGGGCGAATGCATAAGGATAAAAGTGCTCAATTCATCGCAAAATTCGGCGTCAGGCTCTTTAGTCGCCCAAATGGTCATGGTTGCGTTAAAAATCATTACAATACCGAAACACTCATCGGTAGAGCAGCCGTAAAAACTGCAAAAATCATATTCCGTTCCATAGGCGGCGTAATAAGTATAAATCCGCTTGCCCCAATAGCTTGTACGCATTCCGAAAGCGGATATACAGTCGCCCGAATGCAATCGGCGAATCATACGCAATCTGCCCTTCTGCTTGCAAATTCGGAAAGAATTGTATCGCAAAGCGAATATACCGACATGATATCTTCTTTGGCGGCAACGCAAACGGCAGAGTGAAGATAACGGCAGGGAACGGATATTGCAAGGCATTTAACGCCGGCGCCTGTTTTGTGGATTGTGCCGCTGTCGTTTCCGCCGGCAACCTTTGTTTTAATTTGGCATTTTATATTGTGTGCGGCGGCAAGCTTTAAGGCAAGGTTGTACAATTGCCTGTCATATACGGTCGATCTGTCCATAAAGCCGATAACAGCGCCGTTTTTTACAAGGCAAACCCTGTCGCTTCCGCTTGAAGCTGGAATATCCGCAGCGGTTGTAGCTTCGAGAACAATGGCGATTTCAGGCGAAAGAGCAAATGCGGCAGGTCCGGCTCCTCGTGCACCGACTTCCTCCTGAACCGTGAAAGCGAAAGAAAATGCAAATTCGCTGTTTTCAATCAATTTCAAAAGTACAGCACAGCCTGCCCTGTCATCAATCGCTTTGCCGATAAGCATATCACTGCCAAAGTTGGTGCAATCGCTGTCGAAATATGCACAATCGCCCAAATTTACAAGCTTTTGTGCGGCGTTATCACTGTCACAGCCGATGTCTATATACAGCGAATCGGTGCAAACTTTTGCTTTTTTTTCGTCATCCGACATATTGTGCACAGCCTTTGCGCCGATTACACCGCAAACGCCGTTTATGCGCACGCACTTGCCGATAAGCGCTTCTCCGTTGATTCCGCCGACGCATTCAAATTGCAGTGTGCCGTCGCCGTTAATTGAGGTTATCATCATTGCAACTTCGTCCATATGTGCACAGAGCATAATATTTTTTGAAAGTGCCTTGCCGTTTTTGTGCCCGATAATGTTGCCGATGGCATCGACTTTGCATTCAACATTCATTTTATCAAGTTTGTTTAACAAAAAATTGCGCACGGCCGTTTCACAGCCGGAAGTGCCGTCAATCGCACAGAGCTGTTTTGTCAATTCAATCATTATATATGTTTTCCTCTCAAAAATTATTGCTTAGACAGTCGCTTTACAAATTCGCAAATAAGCTTTGCCGTATTTTCGATATCTTCAAGCGCACAAATCTCGGTCGGCGTGTGCATATATTTAAGCGGAATTGAAACAAGCGCCGTTTTTATCCCCGATTTTGTCACGCTGTATGCATCGGCATTGGTTGATGTGAGCGATGACATAACCTCAAGCTGATAGGGGAGTGAGTGCGATTTTGCTACATCGATACAAATTTTTGCGCATTCGCCGTCAAGCACGGGGCTAAGACCTATCATAGGGCCTTTTCCCATTTCGCCGCATTTGGATTTGTCCTCGCCGAGAGTATACGCAAAGCTGACATCAAGGCATATGGCATAGTCATAATCCTCTGAAAAAGCGGCGGTTTTCGCACCACGGCAGCCGATTTCTTCCTGAGTTGAAAAAACAGCGGTTACTCTGACGTTTTCGCTTTTTAAATTATCAAGCGCCGATATCAAAGCGCAGCAGCCCGCACGGTTATCAAGAAAAGCGCCCGAAACACGCAAATTGTCAAGCCTGCGCAACGGCGAATCGAACACAACGGCGTCACCCGGTTTTACACGTGCTTTCAGCAGATTTTTATCAAGCCCTGTATCGATATACATTTGCTCAATTTCGCACATCTGTGCCGAATCGGCGGAAAGGTGCGGCGGCGTTGAGCAAAAAACTCCGTTAATTTCACCGCTTTCCGTGCAGATTATCACCTTTTGCGAGGGCACAAGTCTTTTGTCGATTCCGCCGGCTTTGGCAACTTGCAAAAAACCGTCGTCGGTAATCGAAATCACCCTAAAACCTATGCTGTCGATATGCGCATCGATAAGAATGTGCGGCACGGATTTGTCACCCTTGCCGACTTTTGCGAAAATTCCGTTTGGAGCGCTTGTGATTTTCGCAAATTCAAGGTGCTTTTGCAAAGCGTCGCAGGCGATTGATTCATCACCCGAAACCGCCTTGATTTCAGTTAAGCTTTTCAGCAAATCAAAAGTATTCATATTTTCCTCCGCAATATATTCCAAGATTATTTTAACCTATTACATAAAAAAAATCAAGTGTATAATTTAACGTAAACAAAAAGCGTGATAAGGTTTGGCTTAATCACGCTTTTTGTTAAATTTTACGCTTGTTGAAATTTTAATTTAATGTTTTGTATTTTACTTTTCCGCACGCTTTTTGTCACGGCAGCACGTGCCTGTAACGGCAAGTGCGCTAAAGCTTAAAGCAAACAGCGCAATGCATACGGGCAGATTGCTTTTTTCACCTGTTTTCGGTGAAGAATCGGCAGGCGTGGTGGTTGTGGTAGTCGTGGCAGATGCCGTAGTTGTCGTGGTAACGGCAGTTTCGTCAATAATATTAACGGTTTTCGTTACGGGAATGGCGTATCCGTTTGGCAATGTAAGATATACAACTACATCAAACGAATCGGAATTATCTTTATCTTTTTCGGTAAATACAGCACCTTTCAAAATGTTGCCGTCAATTTCAAAAACAATAATATCATCGATTGATTTGCCGAAATCCGCATCGGCATAAACTTGCTCGAATCCGCTCGGTATTTCAAAGCTGAAAATATAGTTTTCATTGCGCTTAACCGAATCATCGCCGATAATTTCGCTGTCTATTTGGGGAATTTCATATTTTTCTTTGGTGTTGCCGCAATTTATGCATTCTTGCCAATAGTATGCGTCATCGTTTTGCCAAGAGTAAACATGGTCATCATTTACACGGAAAGCGTCGGAATACGTAGTGTTGCCGCTTGTGTCGGTGGCAACGACTGTGCCGAAGCCCGAGCCTGCTTTAATGGTATACAAGCCGTTTTCATCGGGCGTTAAAACTTTATCGCCGAACATGACCTGCGCAACCTTAACATTGTCAGTGACTGAAAATGTTACATCGCCGCAATAGGTTTTGTCAGCCTCAAGCCCTGTGATTACAGGCGAAACAGAATCAATTCCGTAAATCGTCATTTCATACGGTGCTGCTTCCGGAAAAGAATAAACTTTTGAAAAATCAACCTCTTGCGTGCATTCTTCGTCATAGTACCATTTGTCTATCGAAACCGAAGCGTGTGAAAGATCGGGTTTTTTTATAGTTGCTAAATAAGAACTGGTGTCATCGTCCCATTTGATATCTGCGGTGTATATTGCGCAAATTTCACCGTTGATTGTGTAATTTGCGGCAGTTATAATTTGCTCATAATGATATTTAATATCAAAATCGCCGTAGAAAAAGGTGCCATACGGATACACATATCCGTCACCTGATATATCACCGTAAATTACGGAATTACTTATAGTAGTGTAGCCATCTACCGGTGGAAAATATATATCGCCGTATACAGTGCTGCCATATATATCAATATCACCCGTAATATCACCGTAAACAATGCAATTATCCAAATTTACATTGTCTGCCGTACTCGATATATTGCCGTTGAATGTGCCGTCATAAACATTAAAAATTATCGTACCATTTGATGACTTATTATCCGGGTTAATAATCAAATCGGCGTCCAAAGTGCCGTTTACGTAAAATTCCGTGGCTGAAACCAAAACCTCGTCGCCGTCTAAAGTAAAGCCGTTCATGTTAAGGGTTTTGAACGTACTTCCTGCGATTACATACGGAAACTCCAAAGGCTCGGTCAGGGTGATGTCAGCCCCAAGAGTGATTTCGACAACGTTATTTGCAATAAGCTCACGCAGTTGCGCTTCGTTGTAGGCGATATTTTCAGCCGCCGCAGTGTTAAAGCTTGCAAAGCTCGGCAAAACCGCACTTGCAGTCATCATGGCGGTCAAAATCGACAAAATTTTCTTTTTCATAAAATTAGCCCTTTCAAAAATATTTTTGTGTATACTTCAAAAGATTGAATTTGCACTGTGTATTTTAAACATTAACTTAAGATTATTATACCAGCCAAATAGGGCTGTGTCAATAGCTTTGAAGTAATTTTGTCACATTTTTGTGATGCGTTTCGGCACTTGATATCGACAAAAAAGGAATAACAAAATTTTGCTTGACGGTTTTGGTTTAATTTTGTATAATAACCTTGTGATTTTATGCAAGAAAGGTAAAATTTGTTATGTTAAATAGGGTAGATTTTAAAAATATTCACCTTTTGCAAGGTCTGTTTAAAGAGCGCAGCGATATTAACCGCAAATATTTAATGCAGCTTAGCAATAATGCGCTTTTGCAGAATTTTTATATTGAAGCCGGTATCGTAATGCCTGCGCTTCAAGCAGTTGAAAACCCTGCCGATGCCGATTTGCACTGGGGCTGGGAAGCGCCGATTTGCCAGCTTAGGGGGCATTTTCTCGGGCATTGGCTTTCTGCGGCTTCAATGCTTGTTTTAACAACAAATGATATTGAGCTTAAAGCAAAGCTTGATGTGATTGTAAGCGAACTTAAAAGATGCCAAAAAGAAAACGGCGGAAAATGGATAGGCTCTATTCCCGAAAAATATTTTAAACGTCTTGAAAATAATCAATATGTATGGTCACCGCAATATGTAATGCACAAAACCTTGTTAGGGCTTTTGCACGCATATATTTATGCTCACAATGCAGTTGCGCTTGATATTTTGGATAACGCCGCCGATTGGTATCTTGACTGGATAGAATGCGCCGAAAAGACAAATCCCCATGCGATATACAGCGGTGAAGAGGGCGGAATGCTTGAGGTTTGGGCAACGCTGTTTGAAATAACGCATGATGAAAAATATTTAAAGCTAAGCTATGCCTACTCAAATCCGTCAATCTTCAAAAAGCTCGAAAACGGTGAAGACCCATTGACCGACTGCCATGAAAACGCAAGCATTCCGTGGGCGCACGGCGCTGCAAAAATGTATGAGGCAACAGGCGATGAAAAATGGCTTGCGCTTGCCGAAAAATTTTGGAATTGTGCCGTAAACGAACGTGAAAGCTATTGCACGGGCGGTCAGGGCGCAGGGGAGTATTGGGTTGCAAAGGGCGATTTGGGTAAGTTTTTGGGCAAACGCAATCAGGAATTTTGCACGGTTTACAATATGGTGCGCCTTGCCGATTATCTTTACAAATTTACGGGCAATGCCGTTTATGCGCAATATATTGAAAAAAATCTCTATAACGGCTTTTTGGCACAGCAAAATAAATTCACCGCAATGCCGACGTATTTTCTGCCGCTGCAATCGGGCTCACACAAAAAGTGGGGCAGCAAAACGCATGATTTTTGGTGCTGTCACGGCACAATGGTTCAAGCCCAGACTATATATCCGACGCTGTGCTTTTATGAAAGCGCAAGCGAAAACCGTGTTGTTCTTGCTCAATATATTCCGTGCGAATACAAGCGCAGTGACAACGTGACTTTAACCGTAAATGCCGATATGAAATATTATAACGACGGCGTTTTCTTCGATGAAAATGACGACAGCAGAAAATCACGCTGGTCGTTTAAAATGCAAATTAACGCAAAATCACCCGAAAAATTTACGCTTTCACTGCGTATTCCCGATTGGGTATCAAGCGAAGCGCTGATTTATATAAACGGCGAAAAAGTCGAAAATCCCGAAATCGCAAACGGATATTTTGATGTTGAAAAAATCTGGCAAAATGATGTGATAAGCTTGTATTTTCCCGCAAGTCTTACGGTTTTGCCGCTTCCCGATATGCCCGAAAAAGTGGCAATTGCGCAAGGCTGCGTTGTGCTTGCCGGACTTTGCGATAATGATTGCGGTTTGGTTGTCGAAAACGGCGATATTGAAAGTGCGCTTTATAACGTCACCGAGCATACTTATGAAACTTTTCCGTGGCAGCAAAGCACATATCGCACGAAAAATCAAAATTGCGATGTCAAATTTATTCCGCTGTATGACGTCACAGATGAATGCTATACCGTATATTTCACCTTGAAAAACAAATAAGTTTTTTCTTTAATCTTTCTTGCCTTTAAAAATATATATTGTGCAAAAATCGGGCATATTTAATTTGACGGTGTTTCGATTTTGTATGTCAATATTTGACACAATAGCGAGTTTATGGTAAAATAAACGCAAAGCGTTTATTTTACATTTATCCATATGCCTTGCACATTCGCAAATCGGCAGATTGTACCATACCCTTACGGTTATGGTACAATAGCCGTATATTATTGACAGTATTTTTTTGAGGTGGATATGAAAAAACTGAGAGAGCTTGTTTGCAAACATATAAATATCGCCGTTGCCGCAGTGACAATTGTGTGCATTGCCGTGCTTTGGCTGCTGCCGTTTCAAAATCGGCAGGTGATAATAGATATTTCCGCAAACAGCGAAATCGAGGGCACTTTGCTTTGCGTTGAAATGTATAACCCAAATGCGTATGAGCCTGTGTGCCAAATCGAAAGTGTTGCGAAAAACGGCGTAATTTCATTTCGTGTCGATTATGAATATCTCGAATCCGAGAGAATTTCGCTGATTAGCGACGTGGCGATTGACGATGTCGGAATGGTTTCGGTTTATTCAAGCTATATTGATTATAAAGATTATCTTGCATCACAATACAGCGGCTGTGTGCTGTGCGATGATAACGGTATGCAGAGCCTGACGCCGCAGGCAATGTCGGCTGTTGAAAACGGCATAAACAATACGGGTTATCTGCGTGTGATTTTAAGCGCCGCAATTGCGTTTGCCGGCATGCTGATAATTGCGGCACGCATTTTATCGCAAAAATTCGGCAAATTTAAAGCCGTTACGGCTTGCATGGTGTTGCTTGCGGCGGCGCTTTTGCTTGCATGGTTTAAAATCGACGGTGATTCAACCGCAGTGCTTACGCTTTTGTCGGTTCAAATGTCAAACAGTGCTGTTGTTGCGGCAACGGTTGTGCTTTTCGCTGTGCTGATAATTGCGGCACTGCTTTCGAGTGAAAACAGTGCCGTAGCAAAGCGTGTTATTGCGGTGATTTATGCGACAATGCTTTTATTTTCCGGCTTTAAAATGCTGTTTTATGCCGAAAAAGTTGCAAGAACGCCGGATGAAATCGTACACATTGCCTATGTTGCCTACCTTGAACAAAACGATTGTGTTGTGCCCGATTTTGCCGAAATGGAAATGGTTGCGCAAATCGAAGAAACCGATTCAAGCATGACTCTTTCCTTTGCGCAGGACACCGTATCGTACTTGGGTCATCCGCCGCTGTATTACCATTTGATGAAACTTACCGATACTGTAAACGTATCGGATGACGGCATGATATATGTCAACATCACCGAGATGCGGTTATACAGTATGTCGCTTGTGCTGTTAGCGCTTGTGCTTATGTTTTATATCGGCTACACCCGAATTGAGAAAAAGCCGCTTCTTCACCTTCTTTATGCAACTGCCTGCACAAGCGTTCCGATGATGCTTTACGGCGCAAGCGGCATTTCAAATGATTCGCTTTGTTTGCTTACTGTTACCGCAACCGTTCTCGGCTTGCTCAGATATGTTGAAAATAAACGAAATTTCGGGACTTATTTATTGATAGCCGTCGGCATTTTCGCAACGCTTATGACAAAGCTTACCGCAGGAATAATGATATCGTTTGCGGGCGTTATTATATTTGCCGCATCTATGATAAAACAAAAAAGCGCCAAGGAGCTTATCAGCTTGCGCTTTTTGGCAACATTGCCTTTATATTTAATCGCAGTTGTGTATTATTTGGTGATGTATAAAGAATACGGCGGATTTGTTGTCAGCATATTGAATCTTGATCCGAAATATGCACGTGAATCGGGATTTTATATTGATGTAAGCAACAGAACGTCCATGGGCATTATCGAATATGCGCACTATTATAGGGAATGCTTTTTCAAATCGTGGACATCTGTTTGGAGCCATGTTTCGCTTTTGAAAGAGGATGACAGCTGGTTTTCCGTGCAAAATATCGGGCTGATAACGCTTTGGTTTGCGCCGCTCGGGCTTTTGATAAAAAAATTTCGCAAAAAAATCCCGTATTCGGGTATGCTGCTTGCAGGCTATGCCGGCATAACGCTGACATTTATCATGCAGGCGGTAAACGGATATTCGGGCTTTTGCGCAAGGGGATATACCGGTGGATTTCAAAGCCGTTACTATATTTGCGCAATATGCATATTTGCCTTGGCTTTGGCAAAATTGTTTGAAGCGGCTTTTAATATGCTTTTCGTTGAGGAAAGATATGCCGAGCTTTTGCGCAAAGTAATTACACTTTCCGCAATAGTTTTCACAAGTTTGCTTGCCTATGAGGATTTTATCTATTTTGTCGCATATTTCAATAACTATATAGAGTGAGCGGTAAGGCGTTTATTTTGCAATCAAAACCAAGCCTACCATGCAAATTGCCATGCCGATTATCTGCCGCAGCGATATGGATTCTTTATAGAATAATAATCCTATAATGAGCAAAATGCAGGCGAGCGCTATATTGGCAACAAGCGAGGCGGAGCTGACTTTCCAGCCGGCTCTGTATATGCAAACGTAGCCGAATTCCAGCCCCACAATTGAAACCCCGAGGACGTATGCCGTTAGGTTTGTTTTTGAAATTTCGGCGATGATGTTCTTTTCGTGCGAGGTGGCAAAAAATATTGCAACTGCACATACGGCGGCAACCGAATAAGTCAGCGCAAGCGACGCAAACGGGTTGATTGATGTCGGCATTGATTTTGTGCTGATATTGTATACAGTGTTCGCACCGACAACTATAAGTATGGGCCAAAGCATATTCCACATAAAAAGTCCTCCTTTAAAACAAAAACAGCCAAGCATACAGCCTGACTGTTTCGGTAGGTGCTCACCCGATTCATTAAGTTTAATTATAACACTTTTTTTAATAAAAATCAAGAGCTTTTAAAATATAGTAAAAAAATATCTTGAAAAATTTTAAAAGGGCAAAATATCAAGGCAAGGTGCAAATTGTCGGTTTGCATCTTGCCTTTTTTTGTTTTTTTAAAAGAAATTATTGCGCTGTTTGCTTTGTTAAAAACTGTGCGCCGTTGACAACGGCATTTGTGACAACGCCGAAACTGTATGAACCGCCGACAACGCTTCCACGTATGTATATTTCACATTCATCGTTTTTGGAAAGCTCGGGGCAGGTGAATGTAAAGGCCGAATATGACGATACGGGCATGAATGTAACGAGTGTGCCTTTTGAGTTTTTAATGCTTATAGGTTGGTTTTCTTCAAGGTGTCCGTCCTTAATTCCAAATGTGATAATACCCTGTGATGATTTGTTTGAAGCGCCTTTGATAAGTCCGGTTCCGCCAACGGCAATAAGCGTTCCGCCGTTTAAGGTGTAGGTGCTGTCGGATTCAATCGCACTTTCGTCTGCGCCGGTTTTCGCAATAATAACAGTTCCTTCTGACATAACGGTCGTGCCTTTTGAGTCGATTCCGTCGCCGCCGGCTTCAATATATGTATACCCGCCGTTGATGGTTATGCAGTCATTTGCGTTGATGCCGTCATCGGTTGCGAAGATAAATATATTGCCGTTTTCGATAAAAATGTCATCATCGCTTGCAATGCCCTCACGGTTGTTGCCGTAAACCGTCAGCGAGCCTTTGCCTTTTATTTCAATTGTATCGTTTGAAAAAACAGCGCCGTTATTTGTAGCGTCACTGCCGCCGTCTTCGACAACGTTTGCGGTGTTTTCGACAAGATGAATCTTAAAGCGCTTTGCATTATCGCAAAAAATTGCCGGACCGTAGGAGCAGGTGATGTCAACTCCCGCAAGGTAAAGGTCGATATTCTCTTCGCCGGATTTTCCCTCGCCGGTTTTTATATAGATTTGTCCGTTGAAATTTCCGCTGAGATAGTATGTGCCGCCCGCTGTTATGCTGACTTTGTCGGCAGTTGCGGAAACATTCGGGTCGTTGCAGCTTGCAGGGGAACTAAGGTTGATAACAGTTGCGTTTTCGGGATATTTTGTATCGGTGTCAGAAAGCGTCAGCGCAGTTGCGTGCGTGGTAACAGTGGGCTTTAGCGCTGTTGTCGATGACGTTACCGTGGCAGTAACATTTGACGATGTTGCGGTTGTTTGCACATTGCTTTTTGATGTTGTTGTGGTTTTTGCGGTAAGCGCACCCGAGCTTGTCGGCACAGTTGTTACCGTCGGATTTGAAGTGTGGCTGTCGGGTTGGCTTTGCGTATTTGAGTTTGCTTGGCTGCTCAAATCGGGCGGCAAACTTTCGGGGTTTGATGAGTTTTCGGATTGTGAATCGCTTTTGTCTGATATGTCGCTGCTTTCCTGCGATTCATTTTTTTCGTTGTCGGAATCGCTGTCATTTTTGTCATTATCGGATTTGTGAGCGGATTCATCGGATTCGTCATCGGGTTTGGTTTCATCAGAGGAGATATCGCTGTCGGATTCATCGGGAATCGACACGTAGGCAACTGAAATCTCGCTATCGCTTGAAGCGCTTTTTTGTGAGCATGAGGATATTATCCCCATTGCCATTGAGAGAGATATGATGACGGAAAGCATTTTTTTCATAGATTTTACTCACTTTCTTTGCCGCATATCGGTCTGCGGTGTTAAAAATAATTTTTAAATATGCTTTTTATTATGTATATATACAATATCAAAGTTAAAGGTGTGTTAAATCTCAAAAAATTTCGCTAAGTGCTTTGATATTGTAGCATATTTTCGGTATTATGTCAACATATGCGCTAATTTTTGTTGTTTTCATCAAAAATGTGAAATTCTGATTTTTTTTTGAAATTTGCTCTTGACAATTTTTTTATGCTGTGATATAATAATATGCGTACTGAAAAGCGCTGGTGTAGCTCAGTTGGTAGAGCAGCTGATTTGTAATCAGCAGGTCGGGGGTTCGAGTCCGTCCACCAGCTCCATAGTATGGGAGATTTCCCGAGTGGCCAAAGGGGGCAGACTGTAAATCTGTTGTTCTTTAACTTCGGTGGTTCGAATCCACCATCTCCCACCAAGTGTTACGGTCCATTTAGATGCCGTACCGAAAACCCTTGATAAATCAAGGGTTTTCGCATTTTTTACCCCATTTTTAATAGTTGCATTTTCAAAGATGCCAACGACCTACATGGTGGATTCGAACCACCGAAACGAATATTCAGGGCAGAATCAGCGAATTATTATCGCCGATTCTGCCCTTTTTTCATTTATATAATTGTTAAATAACTTTGTCTTAAAGCGGATGTGATGAATTTTCATTGCATCCGCTTTTTTCTTTTTCTGCGCTTTCTCTCCCCTACGGAGATTAAGTATAAATGTTTTTTGAAAGGGCTGATGGTTAATATGATTTAGAACAATGACATACAAAACGAATTTTACAAATCAGGAGGTAAAACAAAATGAACGATTGGGAAAGACAGCATAGACTTGCACAACAGTATAAAGAAGCATATCCACCCGGCACCCGACTTATGTTGCTATCAATGAGTGATCCATGCAGACCGATTGAAAGCGGAACTCGTGGCACGGTCAGAGTTGTGGATGATATGGGTACAATCCATATGAATTGGGACAACGGAAGATCGTTGGGTATTGTTCCCGGCGAAGATGAATTCCGAAAACTGACTCAGGATGAACTCGATCAGGAATTGCAAGAACTGTTACAAAAGCAATCTATGCAAGAACAGACTATGTAAAAAAGTGAGGTGTAAAGAAAAAGATTAGGTCGGATGCCATATGGCAATCCGTTTTATTGATTTATGTTCGGGAATCGGGGGTTTCCATTCAGGCTTGACGGCAACAGGTCATTACAAATGTGTCGGACATGCCGAAATAGACAAACACGCTTCGCAAGCGTATGCGGCCATATACGAAAAAGAAGGAGGTATGAATTATGGCGATATCAGAAAAATCAACCCAAAAGAATTGCCAGACTTTGATTTGCTCTGTGCCGGATTTCCTTGTCAGAGTTTCTCGGTTGCCGGTCGAAGACTCGGATTCCAAGATACAAGAGGAACTGTCTTCTTTGAAATTGCCCGAATCATTGCAGAGAAACGGCCTCCATTTTTACTCTTGGAAAATGTCCCCGGTCTGCTATCGCATGACAGCGGCAGGACGCTTACTACCATCTTCTCCTCGCTTGTTGAAATGGGGTATCATCTCGAATGGATGGTGCTTAACAGCAAATACTTCGGAGTCCCCCAACAGCGAAGAAGGTTGTACATTGTCGGATATCTTGATTCACGATGTGCCGGAAAAATATTTCCTCTCGGAAGCGGCAATGCGAAAAATCTTAAGCAACTTATCCCGGGCGCACAAGGACAGAGAGTTTATGAAACAGACGGAGTAGCCTGTACACAATGTGCAGGTTCAGGTGGTTGGGGCGGCAAAACAGGACTCTATTTTATAGATATGAACGTTGATCCGAAAATAACGGAAGTTGCCCGATGCATTACGGCAAGACAGGATTCCGGTGTCAGTAATCACAGAGGTGAACACTCTGCCGTACTTA
>CAZBAI010000026.1:0-21495 GCA_964490175.1 uncultured Oscillospiraceae bacterium
ACTGCATCTGATTTTAATTCAACTGCAATGTAACCATTTAATAATAAGTTGAATGTTCAATGCAATCCCCGCGGTTGAAAAGCTTATTCCCTCGCTTGACGGCGACGAAAAGACCGGTGCAAGAATCGTTCTTCGTGCTCTCGAAGAGCCTATTCGCCAGATTGCGCTTAACGCAGGTCTTGAGGGCAGCGTAATCATCGACAAAATCAAGCGTTCACGCAAGGTCGGCTACGGCTTTGACGCATATAACGAAACTTATGTCGATATGATTTCCGCAGGTATTGTTGACCCGACAAAGGTTACAAGAAGCGCATTGCAGAATGCAGCTTCCGCAGCCGCTATGATTCTTACAACAGAAAGTCTTGTAGCTGATATTCCCGAGGAAGCACCTGCCGCTCCCGCAATGCCGCAAGGTGGAATGGGCTTCTAAAAACCCCTATATACAAAGCAAAAGCAGATGTCAAGTTCTATATCTTGACATCTGCTTTTTTGATATTGAGCTTAATTTTAACCGAAAACAACCGTGATTTTTGTGCCTATATCCTCTTTGCTTTCAAGCAAGAGCTTTGCATTATGATATTCCGCACCGTGCTTGACGATTGAAAGTCCAAGCCCCGTTCCGCCGATTTCCTTTGAGTGGCTTTTATCCACACGATAAAACCTTTCAAAAATCCTCGGCTGATGTTCAGCCGGAATACCAATGCCCGTATCGGAAACGGAAAAAGCCTTTTTTCCGTTTATAATGCCCACAAATACCGTTACGCTGCCGCCTATGCGATTATATTTTATCGCATTATCGCAAAGGTTGCGAAACATTTCAAAAATAATTTGTTCAACACCGCAAATCACGCAGCTTTCGCCCTCAAGACTCAGAGTAACCTCACGCCTTGCGGCGGCGCCGTTCATTCGGCAAATCACATCGCTTGCAACACTGTATAAATCGACCTGCGTTTCTTCATACAGATGAGTTTCGTCTTCAATCTGCGAAAGGCGGATAATATCATTTACAAGCGTTATCAGCCTTTGCGCCTCGTTATAGATATTTTCGGAAAAATCGGTTATATCCTCGGGTTTTACCATGCCGTTTGCCATAATTTCGGCAAAGCCGGAAATGGACGTTAGCGGAGTTTTCAGCTCATGACTGACATTTGCGGCAAATTCCCTGCGCATTTGGTCAACAGCGCCAAGCTCGGTTTCATCAATAATAATCACGGCGGCACCGATAACCTCGCCGCCTTGCTTTACGGGATTTGCCGTAAGTCTATATACCCTGTCCTCAAAATGAATTTTATTTTCGTGATGCTTGCCCTTAAACGCCGATTTTACCGACCTCATTATAATAGAGCGTGGCTCATCGGCATCGTCCTCGGCAAATTTATACTCCAAAAGCCGCATTGCAATCGGGTTGCACATCAAAGGCTTCATATCACGGCCGATAATAATAATGCCCTCGCTCATACTGTCGGTCAACGTCCTAAACTCCTGCCTGCGTTCATCGGCGTCGCTTTGTTGACGTTCAACCGTTTTTTCAAGATGCAAAAACTTAGAAGCCATAGGTTTTAACTCATCATAAACGGCATTGGTATCGAGCTTGTCGAAATTATATTCGAGAATCCTGTCTGTTACCTTATGTGCCAGCACAACAGACATCACAAACGAAACAGGCATCGACAATGCCGCCATCAAGGCTATGCAAAGCATAACAGTCAGTCGGTGTTCGGCAAAGATATATACCGAAAACAACCCTAACACAAAAATGCAAATAAAAAGCACAGTCAGCGACACTATCATGATATAATTACGAATTGACTTGTACATATCCTTTAAACCCCGATTTTATAGCCGATGCCTTTAACGGTTTCAATGCAATTGCCTGCCTCGCCGAGCTTTTGCCGAAGCTTCCTGATATGCACATCAACCGTTCGGTTTTCCCCATCAAACGAATATCCCCAAACTGTATTTAAAATTTCATCACGATTGACAACACAGCCGTTTTTTTCGACCAAAAGGCAAAGCAAATTAAACTCCTTCAGCGAAAGATTCACTGTCAAGCCATCAACCTTTACAATGTGTTTTGAGGGACAAATGTATATTTTTCCGACATAGTATTCTTTGCAGCTCGGCAATTTTTCGGCACGGCGCAAAACCGCCTTAATACGTGAAATAAGTTCCATCATTCCGAACGGTTTTGCTATATAGTCGTCTGCGCCGTTGTCAAGCCCGATAACCTTATCAAATTCAGATGACTTAGCCGTCAACATAATCACAGGAGTTTTTGCGGTTTTTGAATCACAGCGAAGCTTTGAAAGAATCGAAAGTCCGTCCTCTTCGGGCAGCATTATATCAAGCAAAATCAAATCGGGCACATTTTGCTTAACAGCCGCCCAAAACTCCGAGGGCAAAGCAAAATCAAGCGCTTCCATTCCGTTATTATTCAGCGTGTACGAAACAAGCTTTCTGATACTGTTGTCATCTTCAAGAAGATATATCATTATTACACTCGCCTTTTTGCAAAATCAGTAAAACCGCAGTCAAATACAATATTTGGCGGCGGTTACTTTTGTGTTAAACTTCAATTCTGTATTTTTGCGAATATTCACGGTAGCACTGTTCAAAATGAACATTTCCCGAATTTTTGACTTCCTTAAGATAGCTGTGAACGTCATAAGCGTCACGGTCAGACTCAATCAAAGCAACGGCAATGTTTGAGCAATGGTCGGAAACACGCTCGTAGTTATTGAGCGTATCGGAAAGGATAAATCCCAGCTCAATCGTGCAGTTTCCTGCCTGAAGTCTGATAATATGCTTTGACTTAATCTCGCTGATGAGCACATCTATAACCTGCTCAAGCGGTTCAACTTTTTTGGCAAGCTCAACATCATGTTCGACAAAGGCTTTTGTTGTGATATCGAGAATTTCGGTAATAGCGTCTTTCAAAATGCGCAATTCACGATTCGCACCATCGGAGAAATTAAGCTTCTTTTGATGCATTTCATCGCAAGTTTTGAGGATATTTACAGCATGGTCGCCGATTCTCTCAAAATCGTCAATAGTGTGAAGCTGTTTTGAAACCTGATGACTGTCTTGCACTGAAAGCGATTTTGCGGAAAGTTTAACAAGATATGTGCCGAGCTTATCTTCATAATTATCAAGCAAATCTTCATTTGCAAGAATCGTTTCACGCAATTTTGTATCATATTTTTCCGAAAGTTTTATAGCGCTAATCAAAGTATCGTGCGCAAGCTGCGACATTTCAATTGTTTTGTTGTTGCACTCGGCAATAGCGATTGAGGGAGTGGCAATAAGGCGCTCATCAACAAAGCTGAATTTTTCGTGCCCGTCGGTATCTTTAACAATAACATTCGCAATTTTTTCAAGCATACCGGTGAAAGGCAAAAGCATGATGGTCGTTATAATGTTGAATATTGTGTGAACAATCGCAACGCCGAACTCATCAATATACATATCGAGAAAAGCAAAATCAATAAATATATCCAAACCGTAAAGCACAACAAGACAAACAACCGAGCCGATAAGGTTAAAGAAGATATGCACAACGGAAACCTTTTTCGCACTGCGGCTTACGCCGATGCTTGAAAGCAATGCCGTCACACAAGTGCCGATATTCGCACCCATGATAATCGGAATAGCCATACCGCAGGTAATGCCGCCGTTTTTAGCAAGCGTTTGAAGCATTCCGACAGACGCCGCCGAGCTTTGAATCACTCCCGTAATAACCGTTCCGACGAGAAGTCCGAAAATCGGGTTGTTGAACATTGTAAGGATATCCGCAAATTTTTCGCTGCCTTTAAGAGGTTCAACAGCCTGTCCCATCATATCCATACCGTAAATTAAAATCGTAAATCCGATAAAGATAGAGCCGACATTTTTTTTCTTATCGGATTTTGATACCATTATAAAAAGTATACCGATAAGCGCCAAAATCAGCGAAAATTGCATTGGGTTAAGCAGGCTGACAAACAAATTGTCGCTGTCGATACCGGTCATGGAAAGAAGCCATGAAGTCATTGTTTTGCCGATATTTGCGCCGATAATCACACCAATAGTCTGATTAAGCGTCATAATACCCGAATTAACAAGACCTACAAGCATAACAGTTGTGGCAGATGAAGATTGAATTGCTATCGTGATGCCCGCACCGAGCAAAATACTTTTGAAAATGTTTGAGGTCATTCTTTTCAAAAGCGCTTCAAGCTTGCTGCCGGCTGCCATTTCCAGCCCGGTGGACATAATTCTCATTCCGTAAAGGAAAAATGCAAGTCCGCCGAAAAGCAAGAGCACGGAGGTAACTACTGTAGTCATAAATACTCCAAATTTCATCAAAAGATTTGAAAGGGTGCAAAATGCACAGATTCATATTTTAGATTATATGCCGATTATTGTTAATTTCGAAAGCATTTCGGTGTTAATTCTGTGTAAACAGAGCAAATTTGCGCAAAGAAAGGCCACCTTCAAAGTTGAAAATATTTGAAGGTGACCTGAAAAATACTCGGTTATTCTGCGCTCTTAGCGGATTTTTTAGCATCAAGGTCAGCAAGAGCCTCCTTGCGTGAAAGCCTGATTTTGCCCGAAACCTTGTCAACCTCAATAACCTTGACAATAATCTCATCGCCCATTGAAACTACATCCTCGGTTTTTTCAACACGGTGAGTATCAAGCTGTGAAATGTGAACCATTCCTTCCTTGCCGGGAGCTATCTCGACAAATGCGCCGAAATCCTTAACTCCGGTAACCTTGCCTTTGTAGATCGCACCGACTTCGGGGTCGTTTGCAATTGTATGAATAATCTGCAACGCTTTGTTTGCCTTAGCATAATCGATACCGGCGATAAATACGCTGCCGTCGTCCTCAATATCGATTTTAACTTCGCAATCGGCGGAAATTTTCTGAATCACTTTGCCGCCCTGACCGATTACCTCACGAATTTTATCGACAGGTACTTTAGTTTGAAGCATTTTGGGAGCATATGCGCTGACCATATCGCGAGGCGCAGGAATTGCTTTGAGCATAATTTCATCAAGAATATACATTCTGGCTTTTCTGGTCTTTTCAAAAGCTTCTTTAATGATATCATAAGTCAATCCGTCAATCTTGATATCTACCTGAATTGCGGTGATACCGTTCTTTGTGCCGCCGACCTTAAAGTCCATATCGCCGAAAAAGTCCTCAAGACCCTGAATATCGACCATTGTTGCATAAGAGCCGTCCTCACGGGTGATAAGTCCGCAAGAAATTCCGGCAACGGGATTTTTAATAGGCACGCCCGCATCCATAAGAGCAAGCGTTGAGCCGCAAATCGAACCTTGCGAGGTTGAACCGTTGCTGGAGAGAACCTCGGAAACAAGACGCATTGCGTAGGGAAATTCTTCAACAGAAGGAAGCACGGGAACAAGAGCTTTTTCAGCCAAAGCGCCGTGACCTATTTCACGACGTCCCGGACCTCTCGAAGGCTTGGTTTCGCCGACGGAGTATGAGGGGAAATTGTAGTGGTGCATATATCTCTTGGATTCTTCCTCGTCGATTCCGTCAATACGCTGTGCCTCGGAAACAGGACCGAGCGTTGCAACGGTGAGCACCTGCGTTTGACCTCTTGTGAACAGACCTGAACCGTGAACTCTCGGAAGAACGCCGACCTCGGCGGCAAGCGGACGGATCTCATCGATTCCCCTGCCGTCAACACGTTTGCCCTCATAGAGCCAATTTCTGACGATTTTTTTCTGCAATTTATATATGCACTCGTCAATCATGGCAATTTGTTCGGGATATTTTTCGTCAAATGCGGCGTGAATTTCATCAACAATAGGTGCAAGACGGGCTTCTCTTACATTTTTATCGTTTGTATCAAGAGCGAACATAACCTTTTGAGCCGCCATTTGCTCAATGGCGTCAAACATATCATGATCAACTTCCTGCGATTCAAAAGCAAACTTAGGCTTGCCGATTTGCTGTCTGATATCGTCAATGAAAGCAACCATCTTCTTAATTTCGGTATGTCCTGCGATAATCGCTTCAAGCATTTTGTCATCGGGAACTTCATTTGCGCCGGCTTCAATCATAACAACCTTTTCCATTGTGCCCGCAACGGTAAGAACAAGGTCATTGTGCGCACGTTGTTCAAGCGTAGGGTTGAGGACAATTTCACCGTTAACAAGACCTACGAAAATGCCCGCAACAGGTCCGTTCCACGGAATATCGGAGATCGAAATTGCGATTGAAGCCGCAATCATGCCTGTAATTTCGGGCGAATTGTCCGGTTCAACCGAGAGAACGGTCATCACAACGGAAACGTCGTTTCTCATATCTTTAGGGAAAAACGGACGAATGGGTCTATCGACCATGCGGCTTGTAAGAATCGCCTTTTCGGAGGGTTTGCCCTCACGTTTTGTAAACGAACCGGGAATTTTGCCCACGGAATAAAGCTTTTCCTCATAATCAACGGAAAGCGGGAAAAAATCGACGCCCTCACGGGGCTTTGCGCTTGCGGTTACGTTTGCCATAACCACGGTTTCGCCGTAGCGAACCCAGCATGAGCCGTTGGAAAGCTCACACGTTTTGCCGGTTTCGACAATGAGAGGTCTGCCGGCAAATGTTGTTTCAAAGGTTCTGTAATTCTCGAACATTGCATTTTCTCCATTCATTTATTTTTAAATTTATGCCGCCCGAGAACAGACGAGAAAACACAGAAATTTTCTGTATTTTGTCCTCTGAGCTCAAGCGACTTGATTTTTAAAGCTTATTGTTAAATCCGCAGCGGATTTGAATCGGCACTTTGCCGAAAGCCGAACGCAGCCGCACAGAAATGCGCCGCTGAAATTTTGCGGCACATTTTCTGTTAATCCGCATTGATTACTTACGGATACCGAGCTTTTCGATGCACTGACGATATCTGTTGATATCTTTCTTCATAAGATAGTTGAGAAGATTACGTCTTTTACCGACCATCTTAAGAAGTCCGCGTCTTGAATGGTGATCCTTTTTGTGAACCTTAAGATGTTCTGTAAGGTCGTTGATTCTTCTTGTGAGAATGGCAATCTGCACCTCGGGAGAACCGGTATCACCCTCGTGAAGCTTATTAGCTTCGATAACTGCGCTTTTTTCGTCTTTCAAAAGCATTTTTTTCACCTCTTAAAATTATTTTCCTATAACATAGCAAGGGGCAGGCAAATCTCCCGAAACCACGGGCGTAACCCCCAAGCCAAGTTACGGCGATATATATTATATCACACCAAAAATCAAATGTAAAGACTTTTTTTGCGCTTTTTTAAATTTTTTGCGCATATCCGCCATTTGCTTGCAAAATCAAAAAGCGATGACGTTTTTTACGCCACCGCCTTTTTTCGCTAAAACCGTCAATCGGATACATCGCTTACTTCCGCCGTGCTTGATTCTATATCGGCAGAGGGCGTTTCGCCGGAATTGAGGTATTCATAAATAAGCTCCGTATCGTAAACCGGATACCATTTTGAGCCGCTTGCCTTACACAAGATGAGAAGATATTCTTTGCCGGATTCGTTATTTTTCGCAAAGGTTGCAAGGCAGTGACCGGCCTGGTCGGTAAAGCCCGTTTTGCCGCCGATTATAGTAAATCCGTCGGCTTCATCGCCGTACATTCGGGCAAAAAGGTCGCTGGTGAGCAAAATACCCTCGGGGTGTTGCGGCGTAATTTGCGTTGTGTATTGAAACTGCGAAAGGACTTTTCTGCAAATTTCGTTATCCATGGCATATTTCAATATCACGGCAAAATCAAGCGCTGTTGAATAATGATTATCGTCATGCAGACCGCTTGTGTTGACAAAATGTGTGTTTTCAAGCCCGAGCTGCGTTGCTTTTTCGTTCATCATATCGACAAAAGCGCTTTCACTGCCGGCAACATAAATCGATAATGCCAGCGAAGCGTCGGCACCGGAGGGGAGAATCATGCCGTAAAGCAAATCCCTTAAAGTACAAACCTCGCCCTCGGAAAAGCCCGCCACCGAAGCGTGCTGCTCCGCAAGCGGCTCGGTAATTTCATTTGTCATTGTAAAAGTTGCGTCCAAATCCTCAATATTTTCAACCGCAACGATAAGAGTCATTATCTTGGTCAGCGAAGCAGGATACATTTTTTGGTCGGCATTTCGCAAAGCAACGGCTTTGTTCTCTTCCAAGTCCACAAGAACGCCGTATTCGCTGTAAATGTCGCTGCCAAAAGGCATTGTTTCATCGGTGATTTTTGCAAAATCCGCAATTATCGGTGCCGAAGTTTCTTCTGCGCTTTCCGGTTGCGAAAAGCTGTATTCTCTGTATACAATACTCTGCGGAGCGCTTTCGTCATCATTGGATTTTGTCTTGCTCAAAATCAGCGAAACCAATGCGGCAATGCCTGCGACAAGCAATATAAAAACCACGAACGTAAACGCAAGCCTTAAATAGTTGATTTTATATTTTTTCTTTTTGCCAATGCTCATTTTTCCACCGTCAATTCAATACCGATTTGTCATCATAAACAATTTGCTTAAGCAAGCAAAGTGCATCGATGCTGTTTATTTGTGCGTCACCGTTTAAATCAGCCGCATAAAGCTGATATTCATTCATATCAACAAGACCTGCGCTTGCCTGAAGAATATACAGTGCATCATATGAATTTGTTACCGTATTCAGGTTTGCGTCGCCGTATACCACGGCATAAAACGTGATTTTCGTTTCAAGCCCGTCATAAAGAATATATGCCGGACTTTGACCCGATATATTGAAAAACGGAAAAATTTTATATCCGCTTGCAACATATTTCACACTGCCGCTTGCATAGGTACACTTTAGGACAAGCCCTGCCGAATCAAATTCTTCAATACCGAGATAATATATTGTTTTTGTCGGCATTGAGGCAACCTCAATCTCTGTGAGCTTGTCACCGACCGTTACGGTATATTCGGCGCTTGCACCGCAATATGTCACAACGGCGCTGTGTGTGCCGAGCGTGTTCATATCGGCGCTTACGGTAAATCCGCTGTATATATATTCATATGCGCCGCCTGCGTAATTCACCTTTATATACATATCCTGCGTGTCAATCGCATCGCCGAAAGTATATTCGGTTTTAGGCGTGCCGCATATTTCAATGCTTGATACTTCATCGGAAACGGTAATTTCGATTTGCGTTGAAACACCTTGATATGTAAATGTCAAACAGCCGCTGCCGAGCGTATCGGTATCACCCTGTATATCAAATCCCTGCGTGATATATTCAAAATCACCCGAAGCATATGTTGCTTTAAGTATAAGGCGGTCAAAATCAAACGCCTCGCCGAAACGGTATACGGTTTTCGGTGCGGATTTTACTTGCAGAGATGTAATCGAATTTGCGGATTTAAATGTAATCCATTCACTTGAACAGTAGCCCTTTATGCCGCCGTAATCGACATACGCCCAATCACCGCTGACAGAATAAACTTTAATATCGCTGCCGTTTGGCATTTTTGCCAAAATACTGCCCGAGGACGAAGGAGTTGCACGCAAATTCAAATTCGCTCCGTTTGTCGTTACCGTATAAAAGCTTGCAGGTTTGGGGTTTGCTTTGATATATAAAAGCTCGGCGTAATGTTCGATTTCATAAACGCTCGCCTCGCCGTTGGCGAAAAGATGGCATACGGTTTCAAATTCAACAAGCGCCTTTTGCGTTGCGCCGTCAAAGCTTCCGTTTATATCAAGCGAATATCCGCCTAAAATATTCAATGCGCTTTGCAGCCATTTTATATCATTGCTCGGTGATGATGAATTTACGGCATTAACAGGGCGACTGTAAGCAACGCCGATGTCGATATCGGTTTGGAGCAAATCCCAATCAAGAGATACAGCATAGCCGTAAACCTTTTCACGCCGTGCCGAGTATTTGGAGGCGGCAGAATCGGCAAGAGCCGCATTATGTAATGCAATGCATGTGATTTGGCTGTATGAGCCGCAGCTTTCCGCCGCACTTGCCGCAATGCGCTTTGCACCGCCAAGCCCATGCTGATTGTTAAGGTCGCAAAAATACACAATAGCGCTCGGATCATCAATCCCGAGAGCCTTTGCGTTTGTAACATAAGAGAGAATATCGGCATAAGCAAGCTCGTTTTGCGCATCAATTGCCGTTTGCGTCACAAGCAGTGCCGAAACTGCGGCACTCTCGCTTGAATCAAGCGGTCTTGCGCTCCAATCCGAAGAATTTATAATTTCGTCATACAGCTCCTGCCCGAGAATCAAAAGCGCACTCGAAGCATCTGCCGCAACTACCGTTTTCAGCAAATCAAGCGCCCTTGTGCCGTGCCACTGAAGTTTTCCTATGCTCGGTGCGCCGTTGTCATTTGCATTTACAGAGCCGTAATTTCCTTCGGAAGAAACGATTATTTCCATTGCGGCATATACTATGTCACTGTCGCTCAATGCGCACACATTTAAAAGAGGAAACCGCAGAAACGAAACCGAAAGTGAAAAGCAAAGCGCAAGTGCCATTGCCGATATACGAATTTTTTTCACAAAAAGCCCCTCCCCTTGTCATGCATATTGACCGACATTACACAAAAATGCCGCACTCATTTAATTATAACATCGGCGCAGGGTTATGTCAACCGCAAATGCGTATTGATTTTGTTGACTTTGCAAGCGCTATATGGTATAATCATACACAGAAAAACATATTTTTTCGATTGAAAGGTTGACGGATTATGATTTGCGAAAAATGCGGCTTTAATATCGGTTTTGGCGTAAAATTTTGCGAAAATTGCGGTCAAGCGATAATCGCAGAAGAATATCCGAGGGTGCGTCTTCAATCAAGCGGTGCTATGAAATATCGAAGAACCGACCTGAACATTGCAAGGCTTGACCTTGAAAAGCACAGAATCGACTTGAGCAAGGAATATTACGTGCCCGCAGGTTTTAGCACAGCGCCGCAAGCCGATATTCATAAAAACCCAAGCGATTACGTTGAAACAAAAATGCAAAATTTTCCGCATATGCAACACGGCGATTCTTTTAAAAGCGGCAATACCGCAAATGTTTTTCCCGAAATACCGACAATAAAGCCATTGCAAAATCAAGGCGAAAAGAGCGACAAAAGCTCTGAAGATTCGGAAAAAACCGCCATTACCGAATTTATTATTTCTCTTTTTGCGCTCTCGGGTTTAAACTTTCCGGCGTTTTCCTTTTTGCTCGGCACGGCAGTGCTTTTAAGCTCACTGCGGCTGAAAAAAGGCACAAAACTTAAAGGTGCGGCAGTAGGCGTTGCGTTGTTTGTTGTACTGCTGTCGGCACTTTCGGTATTTGATATTATTTCAATTTGATTTTTTGTTTGTTTTTTTGAAAAATCTTGACTTGACAAATAAAATAAAGTATAATTATAAATTGAGCAAGCTATGCGGCAGCGTGGACGTTTCATGTTCACGAGGAAAGTCCGAGCACCATAGAGCAGAATAGCTGTTAACGACAGCCGAGGGCGACCTTAGGGATAGTGCAACAGAGAATAACTACCTGCAAATTTGCGGGAAAAGGTGGAAAGGTGAGGTAAGAGCTCACCGGGCTGTAAGAGATTGCAGTGCCGTGTAAACCCTATTCGGTGCAACGTCTATTGGTGCGTCATATCATAACGTCTGCTCGGCGGATATGACGTAATGACGGCTAAAGCTTTGCGGCGACGTAAAGCGTAGATAAATTGTCGCACACGACAGAACTCGGCTTATCGGCTTGCTCAATTTATTTTTTTTGAGGTAAAGATGCAAAACACTTTTTTAAGACGCCTTATCATTACTCTTTCAGTTATTCTGAGCATTGCGGGCATTGTATATATTGTTGTTTTCACTGCCGGAATGTATGATGACGCCGATATAAGCGATGACGAATACAAAGGGTTTTCCGAGCGTTTTCCCCTTGATAACGCTTCGCTTATGATACCCGAAAACTTTGAGGTCGTTTACCCGAATGCCGTCGATTCTCTCGAAACGGGTGAATCGCTTGTCGTTCCGTATGATGAATACTACACTTGGAAAGAATCTAACTATGTCGGAATGGTAAGCCTTTCAAAAGAACGCAACACGAACAATATGGAGCCGAGAGCGTATATGGAAGCTGCGGCAATTCCCACATATGAAGAATATTATGCCGATTTAGGCTTTGAAACCGTATCTCGTGAAGCGGGCACAGTTGCCGGTTTTTCCGCTGCGGCGCTGACATTTAAATACACGGTTGCCTATGAAATGGGCGTTGTTAAAACATTTTACGCCTACAGCGTGTATATTTCCGAAAGCGGCTATATGTACACTTTGACGTTTATCTGCGAGGATTGGGATTTTGATACTCAAAAGCCTTTGTTTGACAAAATAGCGCAAAGTATTAAAATCGGCGTTTCAAAGCCTTACAATTCATTTTAACGCTAAAGTTTTTGCAATTTATCGAAAGGAATATAATTTTATGCTGATGATTGGATGCGACCACGGCGGCTACGAATTAAAAAAAGAGATTATTAAATATTTGGAAGAAAACAAAATCGAATATGTTGATTTCGGTTGCGACGGTGAACCCGTTGATTATCCGATAATCGCAAAAAAAGTCTGCAATGCAATGAAAAAGGACGGTTCCGACAAGGCTGTGCTCATTTGCGGAACGGGTATCGGAATTTCAATGGCGGCGAATAAAATCAAGGGCATTCGTGCGGCAAACTGCGCAGATTGCTACGGTGCAAAGTACACAAGGCTGCACAATGACGCAAACGTGCTTTGCATGGGCGGCAGGACGATAGGCCCCGGGCTCGGCGTTATGATGACCGATATTTTCCTTAATACCGAATTTGAAGGCGGCAGGCATCTGAGAAGAATAAATATGCTTGAAAACGAATAAACAATAAAAATACATTTAATATACGGAGGGGTTTTTATGTGCGGAATTGTCGGATATATAGGGCAAAGAGATTGTGCCGATGTGCTTATCAGCGCATTGACAAAACTGGAATACAGAGGATATGACTCTGCCGGTATTGCCGTTTTTGAAAACGGAAAAATCAAGGTGGAAAAATCTAAGGGAGCTTTGAGCGACCTTGTAAATAAAATGAAAGAGGACGAAAGCAAACCCTGCGGCACTTGCGGCATAGGACACACACGCTGGGCAACTCACGGCGAACCGTCGGATATAAATTCGCACCCGCACGGAAACAAACGCATAACCATAGTCCACAACGGAATTATCGAGAATTATAAGCAAATAAAAGAATTTTTGATGAATCAGGGCTATGCTTTTGAAAGTCAAACCGATACCGAAACGGTTGCAAAACTGCTTGATTATTACTACAACGGCGACCCTTTTGAAACCATTACAAAGGTAATAAGCGAAATTCAGGGCAGCTACGCTCTCGGCATTCTTTTCAGAGATTTTCCCGACAGAATTTTTGCGGTAAGAAAAGACAGCCCGCTTATCGTCGGCGTAGGCAAGGGCGAAAATTTTATCGCCTCCGATGTGCCCGCAATTTTAAAATACACAAGAGATTACTATCTGCTTGAGCATGACGAAATTGCCGTGCTTAAAGAAAGCGGCGTAAAAATCTACGATATTCACCACGAAGAAATCAAAAAAGAACTGCAAAGGGCAAATTGGGATGTTGACGCTGCCGAAAAGGGCGGCTATGAGCATTTTATGCTAAAGGAAATCAACGAGCAGCCCAATGCCGTAAAAACGACAATATCGCCGAGAATTTGCGACGGTTTGATAAGCTTTGCCGAATGCGGTCTTACAAACGCAATGCTCAGCTCTTTCAAGCAAATCCATATTGTCGGCTGCGGCACGGCAATGCACGCCGGCATTGTCGGTCAATATCTTATAGAATCGCTTGCAAGAGTGCCCGTAATCGTCGATATCGCTTCGGAATTTCGATACAGACGCCCAATCGTTTCGGAAAACGACCTTGTCATTTTCATTTCGCAATCCGGCGAAACCGCCGACACATTGGCGGCATTGCGCCTTGCAAAAAAATGCGGTGCCAAAACCCTTTCGATTGTAAATGTAAAAGGCTCGTCGATTGCGAGAGAATCGGATATGGTTCTTTATACGCACGCAGGGCCTGAAATTTCGGTAGCTTCAACCAAGGCGTATTCCGTTCAGCTTGCGGTTATGTATCTGCTTGCATTTCAGCTTGCCCTTGCAAAGGGAAAAATCACGCAAGAGGGCTGCCGAAATCTTGTTTCACAGCTTTTGCAGATTCCGTCGTATATCGAAGATTCGATAAAGCTCATGGAACAATGCCAGTTTGTTTCCTCAAAGCTTGTAAATGCGGACAGTCTGCTTTATATCGGCAGAGGACTTGACTATGCTTTGAGCATGGAAGGTTCTTTAAAGCTTAAAGAGCTTTCATACATTCACTCCGAAGCGTACGCCGCCGGCGAATTAAAGCACGGAACAATTTCCCTAATCAGCGACGGAATGCCCGTGATTGCCGTTGCAACGCAGAGTGAGCTTTTTGAAAAAACCGTCAGCAACGTGATTGAAGTAAAATCACGTGGCGCATTTGTAATCGCAATTTGCAAAGAAAGCGACGATATCGGGCAAGAGGTTGCCGACCATGTTATCAAACTGCCCGACCTTTCCGATATATTTATGCCGATTATCACGGCGGTGCCGTTGCAGCTTATCGCATACTATACGGCGGTTTTAAAGGGCTGCAATGTCGATAAACCGAGAAATCTCGCAAAATCCGTAACCGTTGAATAATTTTTATTTCGGAGGATGGCAATGCCCGAAAACCGTACTGTAACCGAAAACAAAACAGCAGTAAATCAAGCCTATGCAAATGAATATTTTGAGGATTCAAACACTGAAATACCCATAAATTTGCCGCAAAAGCACACAAAAAAGGCACTCTTGCTCGCAAGGGTTGTCACAACCGTGTGCCTTGTCGCTTCGGTGTTGTTGCTGCTTGGTTTTTTAAAAACATATTCTGACAAAAAAACGCTTTCATCTCGGCTTGATGATATGCAAAGCGAATATGATTCGGCAGTGTCCGAATATGAGGACACAATCGCAACGATGGAGCGCACGTATATTTACGACAACGGCGTTTCGCAGACCGACGCTTTGATTTACGAAAATATTCCCGAAAATCCGTATGATGAACAGCGCTTTGTCACCGATGATTTAGGCAGGAAATACTATACCGACGAAACGGGAACGTATATTTCTTCTTTCGGCATTGACCTTTCCTACTATCAGGGCGATGTGTATTGGCAAAACGTTGCAAATTCCGGCGTTGAATTTGCGATAATCCGTGCCGGATACCGTGGATATTCCACGGGCGATTTAATGCGTGACGAGCGCTTTGAAGAATACATAAACGGCGCTTTAAATGCCGGAATCGACGTGGGCGTATACTTCTTCTCACAGGCGATAAACGACGAAGAAGCTGTCGCCGAAGCGGAATTTGTACTTTCGATGATTGAAAGCTATGATATCACCTGCCCTGTTGTTTTCGACTGGGAATATATCTCGACAGACCAAGCCAGAACCGACGATTTGCCCAGAGATATGCTCACAAAAGCGGCAAAGGCTTTTTGCGAAAGAATCTCCGCACAAGGCTATACGCCGATGATTTACGGTAACGCCGCAACGCTGATTTTCAGGTATGATTTGACCGAAATCGCAGATTATGACATCTGGCTTGCGCAGTATTACGATACGCCGAGCTTTTATTATGATTTTGATATGTGGCAATATACGAGCAGTGGCATAATCGACGGCATATCCAACTATGTTGACCTGAATGTGCGCTTTAAAAAATTAGATTAAGGGTTATAAAATATGGCTGAAATTGTAAATGTTTACGCCGAGCAATATCCTGCTCTGCGCTTTATCGGCAAAAGCTACCGTGACACCGACCGCAACAAAAACGGCACCTTTAACGACCAATGGGCAACGTGGTTCGCCGAAGATCTTTTTGCACCGCTGCGTGCGCTCAATCCGCAGGATATGGCGGCAATCGGTTTGATGAGCATAAATAATGTGCCCGAATTTGAATACTGGATAGGAATGTTTGTTCCGAAAAATTCGCCCGTGCCAAAGGGCTATGAATATGTTGATTTTAAACCGTCAACGGTCGGTGTTTCGTGGATAAAGGGCAAAGAGGGCAAAGAGCTGTATTCAATGCACCTGCAATGTGTAAACGCCTTGGCGGCACGTGGATTTGAAATGAGCAACGGCTGGTTTTTTGAACGCTATGATTACGACAGATTCACGACAAAGGACGAAAACGGCGAGGTCATACTCGATTACTGCATTTTCGTCAAGGAAAAAGATTACAGACAAAAATAGCGCACGGTCTGCTCTTTGCAAATTGCAAAAAAATATATTCCCTAAGGAAGTGTTTTAAAAAATGAAATCGAAGCGCCGCAAAATTCGATATGACAGACTTGCGCTTTGTATTTTAATACTTGTCATCATGCTGCTTGCCGTCTGCTTTGGCATAAAGGCGTGCGTATCCTCCTTAAAAAACGGCGATGACGACAGCACGGCTTTACAATCGCAATCAGATATCAAATCGGATTCTGACGCTTCAAGCTCTTTAAGTTTTGAACATATTCCCGTTAATACCGAATATTGCTTTGATTATTCGGACATAACATTTACGTGCAATATCGACAGTTCCGCCTACGAAAGCGTTTTAAAAACAAAATCCGATATAGCTTCAGGCAATTTGATTCTTGTCAACAACGATCATCCGTTTGTTTTTTCCGGCAATGAAGAAACCGAATTTACACAGCTGAATCTTTCTTCTCACGACAGCTATTATGTTAAGGACAACACAGTGCTCGTCAACAAAGCCGTTATTGATGAGCTTAACGCAATGCTCGATGCTTTTTACGGTGATATCGGCAAACAGATAAACGTAATAAGCGGATATCGCAGTTATGAATATCAAATGCATCTTTATGCAGATGACCTTGAAGAAACCGGACTTGATTACTCCACGCTCGTTGCACTGCCCGGCTCAAGCGAGCACCATTGCGGTCTTGCCCTTGATTTCGGGATTTTACGCAACGGCGTATATGAATCGTATGACGGAATCGGCGATGAAAGCATAATCAACGAAAACTGCCACAATTACGGTTTTATACTGCGCTATCAAAGCGGCAAAGAAGATTTGACGCACATTCAATACGAATCGTGGCATTTCAGATATGTTGGCAGAACACACGCTTTTGTCATAAACTATTATGATATGTGCTTTGAAGAATATATCAATATGCTGAGAGCTTATGAATTCGGCAAGCGTCATCTCGGAATAAGAACCCCCGACGGCGATTTTGAGGTGTATTTTGTTCCCTCAAACGGCGAACAAACCGAAGTATTTGTCCCTATGAACCGTGAGTATGAAATATCCGGCAATAATGTTGACGGATTTATCGTGACAGTCGCTCTTTCATAAAAGACTGCGAAACAATCACTGCGAATGCGAATATAATACACTAAATAATTATTCGGAGTGGTTTGTTTGCGAAAAAGAAGCGTCGGGAAAAATCACTATATGCGCCTGCTTGCGTTTGCACTTTCGCTCTCGCTTGTGTTTTCCTGCATAAATCGGCTTTATCCGTATATTGAAGCCTGTGCCGTACACAAGGCAAAAAGCACGGTGTCAAACGTGATTTTTCAAACGGCATATACCGTATTTGGCGAAAACGGCGGATCATATAACGATTTTGCCGCCGTAATTTATGATGAAAACTCTCAGCTAAACTCAATTGAATTGTTGGGCGGCAATATTTCAAAAACGCAATCGCTTTTATCCTGCCGGATTTATGATGAGCTTCAAAAACTCGAAGGCACGCAAATCGCCGTTTCTCTTGGAGATATCAGCGGTTTTTATTTGCTAAGCGGAAAAGGAATCGACGTGAATTTTAAAATCGATTCTGTCGGCAGTGTTTTGTGCAATGTAAAAAGCGATTTTTCCGACTCGGGCATAAATCAAACCTGCCACAGCATTTATTTTGACATACAGGTTGAAATCTGCTTGGTTTTTCCGTTAAAATGCGTTAAAACCAATGTTGATGTGCGCTATTTGGCGGCGCAAACGGTAATTGTCGGCGATGTGCCGCAAATGAATATACAAAAATTACAGTAAAAAACGGTGATATAAATGGACGAAACAAAAGCAAAATTGCGCATTAACGAGCTTTGCGATGAGCTTGAAAAACATAATCACAGCTATTATGTGCTGGATAATCCCACAATTTCGGATTATGATTATGATATGCTGATGTGTGAACTGCGTGAGCTTGAAGCAAACTACCCTGCCCTGATAAGAGCTGATTCACCCTCGCAGCGTGTCGGCGGCGAATCGCTCAACACATTTGAAAAAGTGCGCCACGAAGTGCAAATGGCAAGTTTGCAAGACGTTTTCAGTATTGAAAGCGTAAATGAGTTTGTCAACCGATGCGTATCGGAAATTTCCGATACGCTGTTTGTCGTTGAACCGAAAATCGACGGACTTTCGGTTTCACTTGAATATGAAAACGGCATTTTCACAAAAGGCTCGACAAGGGGCGACGGTTTTGTCGGTGAAGATGTTACCGAAAATCTCAAAACAGTTCGTTCAATACCGCTGCGTTTAAAAGAAAAATTACCCTACTTAGAGGTACGTGGCGAGGTTTATATGCCGAAGAGCAGTTTTTTTGACCTTATCGGGCAATGCGAAAACGGCGAAGAGCCGCTTTTTAAAAATCCGAGAAATGCCGCCGCAGGCTCGCTAAGGCAAAAGAATCCGAAAATTACGGCTTTGCGTAAATTAGATATATTCGTTTTCAATATACAGCAGATTAACGGCAAGCAAATCACCTCGCATAAAGAATCGCTTGATTATTTGAAAGCGCTCGGTTTTAAAACCGTTCCCGACTATATTAGGGTCGATACGGCGGAAAAAATCAAACAACGCATTTTTGAAATCGGAAATGAAAGAGATTTGCTGCCGTATGATATTGACGGCGTTGTCATCAAGGTTGATGACCTTTCGCAGCGTGTGCAAATGGGAAGCACCGCAAAATATCCCAAATGGGCGGTTGCATACAAATTTCCGCCGCAGGAAAAGCAAACCGAGTTGCTTGACATTGAACTGAACGTCGGCAGAACCGGAGCGATAACTCCGGTTGCCGTGTTTGAACCTGTGCTCCTTGCGGGCACATCGGTATCACGTGCTGTTTTGCATAATCAAGAATTTATTTCACAGCGTGATATCAGAATCGGCGATACGATTATAGTCCGCAAAGCCGGTGATATAATCCCCGAAGTTGTAAAAAGCATTGCGCACAAACAAGCGTCATCACCGTATTTTTTGCCGAAATTTTGCCCTGTTTGCGGCAAAGAGGCTGTCAGAGAGCCGGGTGAAGCGGTTTTGCGCTGTCAAAATCCGAATTGCGGCGCACAGCTTATCAAAAACATTATTCATTTTGCCTCACGTGACGCTATGAATATTGACGGACTTGGCGAAGCTATTGTTAATCAGCTTGTTGAAAATAAGCTTATTTCTTCAGTGTCCGACCTGTATACGCTTGAATTTGACGATTTGTGCAAGCAAAGCGGCTTTGCGCCGAAATCGGCTTCAAATTTGCTTGCGGCAATCGAAAATTCTAAAAAAATGCCGCTTGATCGGCTGATCTACGGGCTTGGCATCAGAGGAATCGGCTCGGCGGCGGCAAAGCTTATCTGCGAAAAATTTTGCACACTTGATGATATAATTTCCGCCGACCAATTCTCGCTTATGTCGATTGACGGCATAGGTGAAATAATGGCGGCAAATGTTGTTGAAACGATGCACTCTAAGGCAATGCTCACAGAGCTTGAAAGGTTGAAATCACTGGGTCTTAATATGACCTATGAGAGCGAAAAATCAAGCGATTTACGCTTTTTGGGCAAAACTTTTGTCATTACCGGCACGCTTGAAAATATGAAGCGTGACGAAGCCAAAAAACTGATTGAAAGCTATGGCGGCAAGGTCAGCGGCTCTGTTTCCAAAAAAACAGATTATCTCCTTGCGGGCGATGAGGCAGGCAGTAAGCTGACAAAGGCGCATGAACTTGGCGTAACCGTAATCTCAAAAGAGCAATTGCTTGAAATGCTTGAAAACTAAATTTGACGGGTATATCTCGAATCCGATATACCCGTCATTTTATGGAGGAAATAAAAAAATTTTAAATAAGCTTTTAAATAAGCAAAGATGATATTTATTCAAAATAAAACAAATCTTCAAATTTTTTATCCAAAGCTATGCATAAAATCAGCGCCAGCTTTGCTGTTGGACAAAATGCCCCGGTTTCGATATTGCTGATTGTCTGGCGTGAAACGCCGACCGTTTTGGCAAGCTCTGACTGCGAAATGTTCTTCTCTGCCCTTGCAACCCTAAGCCTGTTTTTCAAAATTAACAAATCTTCCATTGATTTTTAACCTCATGCCGCAAAATGGCAAGCTTAGCCGAACAAAATATACAATACGGTAAAAATTAAAAAGCTAAGCCCACTCAAAACAGAAGCAAACAACAGCGGCTTGCGCTTTAAGCTTGCATATTGATAGGTAATTGCGGCGCATTCAAACCCCGATATAATCGAAAAATACTGATAAATGCCGTTGCCCCTTATTACCTCGATGATCGCCGCAAGGGCGCAAACCGCAATAAGCGCTATGGTGCCGATTCGGTTCGACATCAAAACAACGTGTGCTTCAAACTCATCGCAACCGCTGTTTTGTGCGATTTTGAGTATTTCGGTCTTATCCATGTTTTCGCCCTCACTTCCGAATTTGATTTTTGCCGCAAAAAAGCGGCAAGGCTTTTGTTCTGCACATAAATTTATCTCTTTCTGTATTTATTGTAACACGTTCTGTTTTGCTTGTCAAGTACATTTGGCAAAAAAATATGAAAACTTGTCAAAGCGAAAAATTCGCTTTGCATTGCAAGATACAGCGCATTGAAAAATATAACCTAACGCTGATGTCCATATGCCTCTTAGGCGGTATGTTCCATTTCAGACTTTCAGCGTCGAGTTGTAATCTCCCGCTGAAACCCTTGAAGAGCTAACGCTCCTTTAGCGTTAGGTTGCAATCGTTCGCAAGCTTCTGCTCCTTGCAAGCAAAGCAAATAGCGTTGCTCCGATTTTAACAAATTTTAAGATAAAAAATTGTTATTTTTTCACATATAGTCAATAGCTTTTTTCGGAATAATAATATATAATAAATATGTAAAATAGCGTTTTAACGCAAAAATGGAGGATGAAAAAATGCTCGTATCAGCAAAAGAAATGCTCAATAAGGCAAGAGACGGCAAATATGCCGTCGGTCAGTTCAACATCAACAATCTCGAATGGACAAAGGCTATTCTTCTTACTGCACAGGAGTGCAATTCGCCCGTAATTCTCGGTGTTTCCGAGGGCGCAGGAAAATATATGTGCGGCTACAAAACCGTTGTCGGCATGGTAAACGGCATGCTTGATTCACTCGGAATCACAG
>CAZBAI010000027.1:0-17526 GCA_964490175.1 uncultured Oscillospiraceae bacterium
GCCGATAGGCGAGGAGGAGGACAGCCATCTCGGAGATTTTATTCCCGATGATGATGCGCCCGCACCTGCCGAGGCGGCATCGAATATGCTTTTGAAAGAGCAGCTTAACGAGGTTCTCGATACGCTTACGGAACGTGAGGCGAAAGTGCTGCGCTTGCGCTTCGGGCTTATCGACGGCAGGTCACGCACACTCGAAGAAGTCGGTAAGGAGTTTGACGTTACCCGTGAGCGCATTCGCCAAATTGAGGCTAAAGCGTTGCGCAAGCTGCGCCACCCCTCCAGAAGCCGCAAGGTTAAGGATTTTCTCGAATAAGCTTGCGTATTTGTGCGCTTTGACGAATTTTGATATTGTTTTTATCAAGCGAATTGGCAGTTTTGCCTTTTCGCTTGATTTTTTTTATTTTTTTAAAAAAACTCTTGACAAGAGTAAATGTGTGTGATATACTCTAACTGTAATAGCGTGGATAGTACAGTTAGCACAGATAGTGAGGTGAAATATATGGCGTATTTTGAGATTGATTTGAAAAGCCGCACGCCTATTTATGAGCAGATTTATAAAAAAACCGTTGAGCTTATAATTAAGGGTGAATTGAAGGAAAACGATCAAATGCCGTCAGTTCGGGCGCTTTCCGGCGAAATTGCCGTAAATCCGAATACTATTACAAAAGCTTACGCTTTGCTTGAAAAAGATAAAATTATATATTCTCTTTCCGGCAGGGGAAGCTTTGTGGCAAAGGTTGAGCTTGAAAAGGTTGCCGACTTTTTGCTTGCCGATTTTGATAAAAGTGTAACGGAAGCACTGGAATCCGGCATTGACGTTTCGATTTTGACAGAGCGAATCAAAATTCTAAATGAAAAAATCAATATTTCCGAATAAAAGGGGGACAAATGTTATGATAGAATTTTTAGAAGCCACAAAAAAATTCGATGACAAAGCGGCTGTTGACTGCATCAATCTTCAAATACCGACAGGCTCGTGCTTCGGGCTTTTAGGCTCAAACGGTGCAGGCAAATCAACAATGCTGAGGATGATTTCCGGCGTATATGAATGCGACGGCGGCAAGGTTGTTATTGACGGCACCGATGTTTATGACAATAATTCGGTAAAGGAACGCATTTTCTTTATCAATGATGAAACGATTCAATTCACCACAATGACCTTGAAAGAATTGAAAAACTTCTACAAGCCGTATTATCCGAATTTTTCCGATGAGATTTTTGACAAGCTCAATGCAATAATCAAACTGCCCGAAAAGCGCAAGCTTTCGACCTTTTCAAAGGGCATGAAGCGACAGGCAGTCGTAATTGTCGCTCTTGCGTGCCAAACCGATTATATTATGCTTGACGAAGCTTTTGACGGTCTTGACCCGACAATGCGCATTATTGTGAAAAAAATGATAATTGACGCAATGTCAACCCGAAATTTGACGGCAATCATTTCTTCTCACAACCTTATGGAAATGAGCGAACTGTGTGACAGGGTTGCGCTTATTCACAACGGAAAAGTAATATTTTCCAACGAGGTCGGCAATCACGATATAGTTAAGCTTCAAACGGCGTTCAAGCGTGAAGTTTCAAGCGAATTGCTTGCAAATCAGGGCGTTGATGTGCTGCATTTTGATAAAAAAGGCAGTGTTTGCAATATCATTATAAAGGGCAATATTGATGAAATCAAAGCGAAGCTTGATTGCTTTGAACCGTCATTTATTGACGTTATCGACCTGACGCTTGACGAAATATTTATTTATGAAATGGAGGGACTTGGCTATGACTTCGACTCAGTCATTGAATAAAAGAAAAAATCCGACATTTACTTGGTTTAAACAGCAGGCTTCAAAATCGTTGGTATATGGCATATTGATTGCGGTTTCGATTTTCTTTGTGAATTTTTTGCTGGTATTTCGCATAAAGCAATACGCCGCAAACGAAATGTCAACAATGATCTATGCGCAGTTTGCCGATTATGCCGCAGGTTTGTATACTGTTTTACTGCTTGTTTGCGATATTTTAGCGCTTGCGGTTTTGGTCAGAAATTTCAGGCATCTTTATAAAAAAAGCATAGCCGATACGGTTTATGCATTGCCGATATCTAACAACCAGCGCTTTATAGGCTCGCTTTTGGCAAGCTTTTTTATGATTGTAATTCCGGTTTTGATTGCAATTGCGCTTAGCATCGGCTATTATTCGCTTGCAACCGGTGCGACGAAATACTTTGAAGAATTGTTGAAAAACTCAAGCATTAAGGATAGCGACTTTATTTGGCTGTTCGCGAATTTAGGCTTTGCACAGCTTGCAAATATGCTTTTTGCCTTTGCAACGGCACTGTTTGTTTTTTGCTGCTGCGGCACGCTTTTTGATTCGGCATTGTATTCGTTTGCCTTTAGCGTCGTTGGATATGTATTCTATCTGATGACAAGCTTTGCAACTTCTGCTTGCGGTAATTATTACTGGAGTTATTCGGATCAGCGTACATCGATACTTCACTATATTTCGCCGATTTCCGCCCCGTTTATGAATGTTTACAGCAGGGCTCTTGTTGATACTTCAGCGACGGTGTCGTCTTATGACTATAAAGTTGTAAAAGATGATTTTGCTTTGTATTATCTCATTATTTTTGCAATTGCAATTGTGCTGACAGCCCTTTCGTTTATTTTACATTCACGCCGCAAATCAGAGCACGTCGGCAAACCGTTTGCATACAAATCCTTCTATTATATTATCTCCACAGTTATATTCCTGCTTTCCGGCTTTTGCTTTTACAGCTCTTATATCAGCTCGCAGGTTGATGAATACAACACATATTATCGTGGCGTTATGATAGCCGTTGTGATTGTTTCGTTTTTTATGTTTGTTTTGGTTGAAACGCTGGCAGAACGCAAAAAGCGCCCCTCGAAAATGCGCATTGTGCAAGGCGCTGTAAGATTTGCCGCAATTTTTGTCGGTTCGATTGCACTTTCATCTTTAAGCGCAAAATACGGCGTTGATAAGGTGTATAAAAATCAAGTCGATACCAAGGATGTTGAAACGGTTTATCTGAATATTTGGATGGATTTTGACAATGCGGAGTATGATGAATACGGCAATGTTATAGGTCAATCACCAATATGCAACGGTGTTCAATATAGCGATAAAGAAGTGATTGAAAAGCTTGCTTCGGTTTGCGATGATTTCAACTCGATAATATACAAAAGGTACCAAAGCGAGGGATATAAAGGTCTGCTGAGTAATAGCGGCAGCGCAAATGAATACAGAAACGGTGTTAATTTCTACAACGCTGAAATTTATTTTTCATATAAAGACGGCAGTACAAAGGTATATAATTATGACTGCACCGTCAGCGACAAGGTTGCCGATTGGGCTTTTGAAACCGTTGATGATGAGTTTTATATTTCGAGAATGGAAGCTTCGGAAGATGACGATTACTTTTCTGATTTGATATATTGATATCATGTGATGACGAGAGATTAAATATGCTGTTGAACAAAAGATTAAATGTTTTGGGTATGCCTTTTTAAAATGCATACCCAAAATTTTTTTAAAAAGGGTATTGACAAATTTTTCTTATTGTGATATAATCCTAATTAAGATAAATTACTATTAAGGATTGATTATTGTGGATACTGCAAAATATTGTCGAAATACAATACAGAAGCAGCTGATTTTTGAGGCGGTATGCGCTTTGCATAATCATCCGAGTGCCGATGAGATTTATGATAAGGTTTTGAGAAGCGCACCGAATATCAGCAAAGCAACGGTTTATCGCAATCTTTCGCTGATGAGTGAAAGCGGTGAGGTTTTAAAAATCAGCGTGCCGAATGCAAGCGACAGGTTTGATTTTAATACGAAAGAGCATTATCATATGCTTTGTGTAAAATGCAAGAGGATTTTTGATGTAAAAACAAAGCCGCTTGATATTATGGGAAAGGTAGATAAAGACGAGCTTGAGATTATCGGCTATGAGCTGTTATTTAAAGGCAAATGTGCCGAATGTAAGTAAGGTTTAATTCCGCATTAAAGTGGATTTAGAATAATTTTTTAAAAGGAGAGTTATTGAGATGGAATTGAAAGGTACAAAAACCGAAAAGAATTTGATGACTGCATTTGCAGGTGAAAGTCAGGCGAGGAACAAATATACATATTTTGCTTCTGTTGCCAAGAAAGAGGGCTATGAGCAGATTGCCGCAATTTTTTTGAAAACAGCCGAAAACGAAAAAGAGCACGCAAAGCTTTGGTTCAAGGCTCTCGGTGAGCTTGGCGACACAGCCGCAAACCTTGCCGCCGCTGCAGAAGGCGAAAACTATGAGTGGACAGATATGTACGACCGGTTTGCAAAGGAAGCGCAGGAAGAGGGCTTTACACAGCTTGCCGCACAGTTTAAGGCAGTTGCCGCAATTGAAAAGGCTCATGAGGAGAGATACCGTGCATTGCTTAACAATGTTCAAATGCAGCAGGTGTTTGAAAAAGGCGAAATGACTATGTGGGAATGCCGCAACTGCGGTCACCTTGTAATGGGCGAAAAAGCCCCCAAGGTATGTCCCGTATGTATGCATCCGCAGAGCTTTTTTGAAGTTCGCAGTGAAAATTATTGATTGTTTTAATTAAACAAAAACAGCCGCCGCTTAATTTAATAAAAGCGACGGCTTTTTGATTTTAAAATTTGCCTGTATATTATTTGCAACGCACCTTTTTGATGATAGGCGTTATATCGACAACCTTGAATGCGATAAAGCAGATTACAAAAATAATGCCCAGTGCGATATAAAACAGCATTATTCTGACAAGATTTGTCAGCGCAAAAAGTTTCATTCCGATTATGCAGGCTGTGGCGCATATGGCGATTACGCCGAACATTTTGGCTAAAATTATCGGTGAGGAAAGAGAGCCGAGGGTTTTTCGCAGCTCGATGTAGCTGACAATACAGCCGATAAATGCGGAAATTGTAGTTGCAAGAGCCGCACCGACAAGCTTAAATTGCGGAATGAGAAAATACAAAAGCGGAATGTCGATTACAAAAACTATGAGCGAAAGTATGACCGAAAATTTCTTCTTGTCGATTCCGTTTAACACAACGGAAAGCATTGCATAAAACGACAAAAGAAACGTGCCGAAGCAAAGCAGTGACAGTGCCGAGCCGGCGCTTTCATATTCGCTGTCATAAAAGCAGACGAGCAAAGGCTTGGCGGTAAGCGATATCAGCACGACTACCGGGAGGATGAACATATAGAGAATGTTGCAGTTTTTCTTAACAAGGTCGGCAACACCCTGTTTATCACCCAACGTCCATTTTTCCGAAACATACGGCAAAATTACAAGATAAAACGCCGAAACCAGATAATAGGGAACAAGCGAAAAGGTGTGCACGCCCGTATAAAGTCCGGTCAGTTCCATATCCTTTTGAACATTTTGCAGGAAAAACGTGTCCATATTAAGCACAAGTGTGATTGCCGCAAAAAAGCTGATAAATTCAATTGAGGATTTTGTTATTTCCCTGTATGTCAGGTTGAGCGGCTTTTTTTCACGGTTTTTGATGTCGTTAGAGCGATTTAGAAAAAACGCCGTAAGCAAAGCGCTGAGAACCGACGCTAAAGTAAAGCCCCATATTACGCCGGTAGTTTTGTCGCTTTTTGAAAGATATGCAAGCGGAACGGATGAAAGCCGCAGCACGGGATAAACGATTGTGACAACCGATTCGGCAAAAAACAGCTTTACGCCGTTAAGACCGCCGGTGAGCGAAAAATAAATGCCCGTTGCGATAATAAGCAGGCTGAGCTGTCTGAAATAGCCTGTGAATGCGGCATCGCCGAATTGCTCGGCAAAAAAAGGCGCAAGTGCAAAGTTCAACAAAGAGAGCGCAATTCCGAAAACCATTTCAAATACAATGCCTTTTTTCAAAACATCGCCGGCATTATACTGTTCTGACGAAATTGCTTTGGAAATTGCCTGCTTTGCACCGTTTGTCAAAAACATATAATAAAAATTGCAGTATGAAATAATTGTTCCGACAACGCCGTATTCCGAGAGAGAAAGCATTTTTCCGAGCAGAAAGTGCAGTACATATGCCGCCAAAACCGTTGCGATTTTGGCGATTGAATGATATCCTAAGCCTTTGAACATTTTTCAGCCTCCGATTTGATATCTCGAATCTTCGCTGCAAGAGCGTTTGCATTGCCCATTTCGACAAAATATATGCCATTGTCGGATTCGGCAAAAAGCTCATGATTTGCTTCGTTTTCTCCGAGTATCATGGGTTTTTCCATTGCCTTGTAGATATACGCCTTGCCCGGAATTGTGCGTTTTGCCTTGTCGATTTTTTCGTTAAAATGCCCCGCAAGGCAAAGGTCGCTTTGCGCTATTTTTTCGGCAAGAGCTTCTTGACTGAGCCAATCGTGATATTCGATATTGTCGCTTATCGGCTTTGAAAACTTGTCACTCACAGGACCTATAATCACAAAGCGGATATTTTTTTCATCCTTTAAGATATCGGCTGCTTTTAAAACAACATCAACGCCTTGCAGCGGCAAAACGCTTCCGAAATACAGCACTGTGAATGCATTGGAATCGGCATTGCTTTTTTCTCTCGGATAATAAATCGTTTCGTCGGCTTTGAGATACAGTGTGTTAATTTTATTATTATCTGCGCCAAGCTCGCTTGAAAAAAACTTTGCGTGAGCCTTTGTGTCGCTGATAATCACATCCGCAGCAGAGAGCGTTTTTGCATCGATACGCTTTAAAATCTTGCCGATGAGAGAATTTGGCTTGAATTTTTGCCTGTCAAGACACAGCGTATCATACATCGAAATAAAAAAGTCAATATACAGAGGAGAGCTTTTAAGCTTGCGCTTGAAAAACGGTACGACAAGCTGAGGTGCAAAGCCGACAAAGGTTAAATCAAACGAGCTTTTTTTAACCTTTATAAGGCTTGTGTAAACCTTTAAAAGCCGTTTGAAATAGCCCTTTTCCGAACTGCCGATAATTTCAAGTGATTTGCATTCGTTTTTTATAAGCTCGATTTCCTGCACATTTCGCAGATAATCAAGATTTTTTGTTGTGATAAAAAGAACACGTTTGTTTTCAAAATTCATAAATTTTACGATTCCTTAACGGTAAGCTCGGCATTTTCGGTGCTTTGTTCATAATCGATTTTGCGAACACGCTTTTGAATATCCTCCAAAAGCTTTCTGTTTGCGGCAATAACATCCGCAAGGATGCCGATTATAAAGGTGATAAAGCCGAGAATCATCAATGTGCTTGAAAGAATCAGCGATTGAACGTGACCGCCGCCTTCGCCCATTGCGAAAAACACCAAAAATCTTACGCCTATGCCCAATCCGATAAGAAACGGAACAAGTGCAAGCAAAGCAAAGAACTTTAGCGGCTTGTACATGATATATGCACGCAAAATGGTGAACATCGACCTTTTGACATAGCCCATCATGCTGTTAAAAAGGCGTGAGGGACGCAATTCGCCGTTTGTTCTGATAGGGACAGAGCCCATGGGAATTTTATTTCTGCCTGCCTGAACGATCGTTTCAAGCGTGTAAGTGTATTCGTTTGTGACATTAAGCTGCATTGCCGCTTCACGGCTGTATGCACGAAATCCGCTCGGCGCATCGGGAATATCGGTTTTAGAGGCTTTTCTTACGACCCAGCTGCCGAAATGCTGCAATTTTTTCTTCAAAGGTGAGAAGTGTTCTGTCTGGTCGATTGGGCGCTCGCCGATGACGATATCGTATTTTTCATCGAGAATAGGTCTGACCAGTTTTTCAATATCATCGCCGTTGTACTGATTGTCGGCGTCGGTATTGACGATAATATCCGCACCGTTGCGCAAACAGGCGTCGATTCCCGCCATAAATCCCTTGGCAAGACCTTTGTTTTGCTTGAAATTTACAACATAGTTCACACCCCAGTTTTTTGCAACTTCAACGGTGTTATCGGCACTGCCGTCATTGATGATGAGATATTCGATCTCGTCGATACCGTCGATATGCTTGGGAAGATCATTGAGTGCAATTTCAAGGGTTTCAGCCTCGTTGTAGCAGGGGATTTGAATAATCAGCTTCATAATATGCAACTCCTTAAATAAATACTGTTTTACAAAATTTGGGTTTTATTCACAATTCTCTTTATTATACCATAACCGCAAGGTTATGGCAAAATCTGCCGATTTGCACGGAGTGAGCTTTAAGCGAACGAATGTGCAAGGCATATAGATAAATGTATAATAAACGCTTTTTTGCGCTTATTATACCACATACACCGACATATGTCAAATGGAATGAGATAGGGGAATTTATTGTCAAATGCCGCATTTTTGCGCTTTTTTTATTTGTAAAATTTTTTTACAATAATTTGATTGACTTTGCATATTAAAAATTATATACTTTAATTGTTGATTCGGTCTGCACGCTTAAAGCGAAAAGACTTTATCATAAATATTTTTAAGGAGATTGCTTTTTGAAAAAATCAATCATGTATTCGGAGATTGTGTGCTGACGGGAGGTCGGCGCAATACAGTTTCCGCATAAACCTCCCTTGTATTGACAGTCAACAATTTTCAGGAGGAAAAACAATGAATAAAAATGACATTACAATTCGTTTGGAAAGAAAAGAAGAACGTCGAGAGGTTGAAGAACTTGTAAGGAACGCATTTTGGAATGTGTACCGTCCGGGTTGCCTTGAGCATTATGTTTTGCATTGTATGAGAGATTTTCCGGATTTTATTTCAAATCTGAACTTTGTCCTTGAAAAGGACGGCAAAATCATCGGTCAAAATGTGTTTGTGCACGCTTTTATCAATGCCGATGAAAGCGAGGGTATTCCGATTGCCGCTATGGGACCTATCTGCATTGCTCCCGAATTTAAAAGGCAAGGGTATGGTAAGTTGCTGTTGGATTATACAATAGCCAAAGCTGCAGAATACGGTATTAAGGCAATTTGTATTGAGGGCAATATCGATTTTTACGGCAAAAGCGGTTTTGAACGTGCAAGCAAATTCGGTATTAGATATCACGGAGTGCCCGAGGGCGAGGATGCTTCATTCTTTTTGTGCAAGGAGCTGGAAAAGGGCTATCTTGACGGCGTTACGGGCGAGTATGAGCCGCCTCGGTGCTACTTTGTAAACGAAAAGGAAGCGCAGGAGTTTGACTTGACTTTTCCTTTTAAAGAAAAGCTAAGGCTTGATACTCAGATTTTCCGATAAAACGATAAACGAACAAAGTCAGGCGGCAGTGCTTAAAATTCGCATTGCCGCCTGCTTTGCTTGAAAAAAGCAAAGTTAATCGAATTTGCAAGCACAATCTGCAAAAAAATGATTGAAAAAATCCTTTATATATGGTACAATAAAAGTTAAGGCAGCTTGCAATCGCAATATTGCGATTGTGCTGTGCTTTTTGCAAATTTAAATATCTTCCGGAGAAAATTATGAAAAAATGGGTTATCGGGCACGGCGACCCCGACAGTGTAAGCAAAATATCGCAAATCGGCATATCAAGGCTTTGCGCCGAGGTTTTGTCCGCAAGGGGCATAAACACACCCGATAGTGCCTCTGCGTTTATATCGGAATGCGGTCTTTCCGACCCGTTTGAGCTTGCCGGAATGCAAAAGGCAGTTGATGCAATCAACGAGGCGGTTTATGAGGATAAGACTATTTGCATTTACGGCGATTATGATTGTGACGGCGTTGTCGCCACTGCCATGCTTTATCTTTATCTTGAATGCATTGGGGCGCAGATTTTTACATATATTCCCGAGAGAAGCGAGGGCTACGGTATAAACAAAGCCGCCGTGGATAAAATTGCCGATATGGGGGCACAGCTTATAATCACCGTGGACAACGGTATTACCGCAGTTGCCGAAGCAGAATATATAAATTCACTCGGAATAGACCTTGTTATAACAGACCATCATCAGCCTTTAGATGAATTGCCCATAGCAAAAGCCGTGGTCGATCCGCACAGAGCCGACTGCCCGAGCACGTTTAAGCGGCTTTGCGGCGCAGGCGTTGTGCTAAAACTTATTGCCGCAATGGAAGGCGGCGATTATGACACGGCTTTCGGTCAATTCGGTGATTTGGCGGCGATTGCCACCGTTGCCGATGTTGTGGATATCACTTCGGAGAACAGATATATTGTAAAAAACGGGCTTAAAATTCTTGAAAATACCGAAAATATAGGGCTTGCCGCTTTGCTTGACGCTTGCTCACTCGGCGGCAAAAAGCTTGATTCAAATACAATAGCTTTTATGCTTGCGCCGAAAATCAATGCGGCAGGTAGGTTTTCTTCGCCGAAAATCGCACTTGATTTATTGCTTTGCGATGATGAAGAAAACGCCGCCGAGATTGCCGCAGAGCTTGTCGGGTGCAATGACAGTCGCCGACTTGCGGAAAGCGAAATTATGGCGCAAATTGACGATGATATAAAAAAAGACCCTAAGCTTTTGTGTGGGCGTGTTCTTGTAATTGCCGGTGAAAATTGGCACAGAGGCGTTATAGGAATAATCTGCGCACGCCTTGTGGAGCGCTATTCAAAGCCCTGCTTTGTAATCAGCGTTCAAGACGGCGAGGCACGGGGTTCGGCACGCTCTTTTGAGGGCTTTTCGGTTTTTAAATGTTTAGATTATTGCCGTGATGTGCTGACGCATTACGGCGGACATCTCGGGGCGGGGGGCTTTTCACTTGAATCTTGCGATGTTGAAAAGTTTAAAGACCTTGTGCTTGAATATGCATATAGCCTCGGAAACGGAGCGATTATTTCACAGATAAAAGCGGATAAGCTTTTGCGCCGTGATGATTTTGACATTGAAAATGTAAAAGGACTTTCTGCGCTTGCTCCGTTCGGTACGTCAAATCCCGAGCCTGTGTTTTTAATTGCGGGCGCAAGAGTTGACGGCATAACGCCGATTGGCGGCGCAAAGCATTGCAAGTTGGCGCTTTTTTATGACAATATAAAGCTAAATGCGCTGATTTTCGGCGTTAGCAGCGAAAAATTCAAGGCGCATACGGGCGAAAAAATCGACGCACTTGTCAGACTTGAAATAAATGAATGGAACGGAAGAAAAGACGTTTCCGTAATAATTAAAGATTATCGAATATCGGGGATAAACCAGCAAAGGTATTTCGCCGCAAAGCAGGCATATGAGGATTATATTTGCAAAATAGAGCTTGATAAGCCGTATTACGCAAGGATGATTCCCTCAAAAGAAGAGCTTGAGGAAAGTTATAAGCAACTGTATGCCGCACATGGCGATATGGACGCCGCATTTGCAAGGCTTTGCGCTAAAATGCCCGATATCAATTATTGTAAATTCAGAATAGCGATTGATATTTTCTGCGAGAAAAAAATTGCCGAGCTTGACTTTGCATCAAACCACTGCAATATTATTCCCGCAAACGAAAAGGTCGATATTCTTTCATCAAAGGTATTAGACGATATCAGCCGACAGGCAAGCGGTGCTGTGTTAAGATAATTTAAGGAGCTTTAAGTAATATGCCGGAAACAATTTATACAATAGATATGCTTATTCAAAAAATACTTGACGGCGAAAAGCCGTACGACCTCGATAAAATCATTGAGGCGTATAAATTCGCCGAAGCTGCACATAAAGGTCAAAAGCGTTCATCGGGCGAGCCTTATATATCGCACCCGGTTGCGGTGGCGTATATTCTCATTGAGCTGGGTATGGATACCGACACGATATGTGCGGCAATGCTGCATGATGTTGTTGAGGATACCGATGTGACGCTTGATACGGTTTCGTCGAAATTCGGCGAGGATGTTGCAATGCTTGTAGACGGCGTAACAAAGCTTACGAAAATATCGCTTTCGCACGAGGAAATGCAGGCGGAAAATGTTCGTAAAATGCTGCTTGCAATGTCAAAGGACGTAAGAGTTATTATAATAAAGCTTTGTGACAGACTGCACAATATGCGCACGCTGAAATATACGCCGCTTTATAAGCAAAGGGAAAAGGCGCTTGAAACCATGAATGTTTATGCGCCGCTTGCGCACAGGCTCGGAATAAGAGCCGTAAAAGATGAATTGGAAGATTTGGCGTTTTTCTATCTTGACGGATATGCCTATGCCGAAATAGAGCATATACTTGAAATCGGCAAGGACGCAAGAGAGGAATTTATCACAACCATTAAGGAACGTGTTTCGGCAAGGCTTGAAAAGGAAGAATTTACCACAAAGCCGCAGGTTGACGGCAGAGTGAAGAGCATTTACGGTATTTATAAAAAAATATTCGTTGACAGAAAAAGCATCGACCAGATTTATGACAAATATGCAATCAGAATTATTGTTGACAGTATTAACGAATGCTATAATGTGCTGGGTATAATCCACGATATGTTCAAGCCGATTCCGAATCGCTTTAAGGATTATATATCAACACCGAAAGCGAATATGTACCAATCGTTGCATACAACGGTGCTTGGCAGAGAGGGCATTCCTTTCGAGGTGCAAATACGCACATGGGATATGCACTACACAGCCGAATACGGTATCGCCGCACATTGGAAATACAAAGAGGGCATTCAGGGCAAGGATAAACTTGAAACAAGGCTTGCGTGGATACGGCAGGTGCTTGAAGCACAGAAAGAATCCGACGACGCCGAGGAAATTGTAAGAACGATTAAAAACGACCTTTCAATCGATGAGGTTTTTGCTTTTACTCCAAAGGGCGATATTATTTCATTGCCTGCCGAAAGCACTGTTATCGACTTTGCGTATAAAATTCACACTCAGGTCGGAAATCGCATGGTCGGCGCTAAGGTTGACGGAAAAATGGTAAGGCTTGATTATAAGCTGCAAACCGGTGAAATTGTCGAAATTCTTACTACCAAATCGCCCGACCACGGTCCGGGACGTGACTGGATAGATATGGCGAAAACAAATGAAGCCAAATCTAAAATCAGAGGCTGGTTTAAAAGAGAGCGCCATGACGAAAACGTAGCTCAGGGCAAGGCTATGCTTGAAAATGAGTTTCGCCGAAACAGAATGAATATTCCGAGCGATGAAATGGACGACTTTTTAAAAGACGAGCTTGAACGCAAACAGTGCGCAACCGTTGATGACTATTATGCCAAAATCGGGTATGGCGGATTGTTTATCGCCAAGATTATGCCGAGGCTGAAAGAAAAATACGTAAAGCTTTACGGCCCGGGTGCAGAAAACACGGTTTGCGTTTCCGATGTGAGCGGCAAGTCCGTGCAAAAAAGTATGCAGGGCATTATTGTTGAGGGCGTTGACAACTGCCTTGTGAAGTTTTCGCAGTGCTGCAATCCGCTGCCGGGCGAGCCTGTTGTGGGATTTGTGACAAGAGGTCACGGCGTTTCGGTGCACAAAACCGACTGTGTTAATTATATTTCATCACTGCGTGACAGTGAAAACGCTTCACGCTGGGTGAAATGCCGCTGGGCAGATGACAGAGAAGCGCAATATCGCACCACGCTTGATATTGTCGGCTGTGACAGAAACGGTCTTTTGATGGACGTTTGCCGAATTTTTGCCGATATGAGAGTTACGCTCAATCAGGTTACCGCAAGGGAAACAAAGAACGGAAACGCCAATATTATGGTAACATTCAACACAAGCGGCGTTGACCAACTTAACGTGATAACTAACAAAATCTCCTCCCTTTCGGGAATTTACAGTATAGAACGTACGGGAAAGTAGAGGTAAAAAATGCTTGAAATTTATTGTATGCATTTGGGAGCGCTTCGTGCCAATTGCTATATAGTTCCGCTGGGCAACGGCGAATGTGTTGCCGTTGACATCGGCGGTCACCCGAGGACGCTTCTCGGTTTTTTGCGTGAGCAGAGGTTGTCGCTTAGGGCGATTTTGCTGACACACGGTCATTTCGACCATATCGGCGGCGTTGAAGAAGTTTGCCGTGAAACCGGCTGCGAGGTTTATATTCACGAAAACGACGAAAAAATGCTTTGCGATGTTAATTTAAATCTCGGAACAACCTTTAACCATTTTGCTTTTCACCCCGTAAAAAGATACACGCTTGTAAAGGATAACGATGTGCTTGAATTTGAAAACCTTAAATTTAAGGTTTTGCACACGCCCGGTCATACAAAGGGCAGTGTGTGTTTTGTGTGCGACGACTGTATTTTTTCCGGCGATACGCTGTTTCGGCTTTCAATCGGCAGAACCGATTTTGAAAACGGCAGCATGAGCGAGATGAAGCAATCGCTGAAAAGGCTTTGCGCCCTTGACGGCGATTTCAGAATAATGCCGGGACACATGGAAGAATCCACGCTTGATTTTGAGCGGTTGAACAACCCTTTTATAATATGACTGTAATACTGCAAAACGATAATTATAAATATGAGATTGAGGCGGTTGTAAAGCTCTTTTTTCCGGCTGAGCATTTCGCTTTTGAGTATCAAAAAAACGATTGCGACGGCGATATTTGCGCTTTGCGACTGAAAGTCGGAAAAAAGTATACATATGCTTTTGCGGCGGTGCGAATAGGTAATGTCATAAAGCGCATCGGCGCAAAGGTCGATAATGCGGACAAAAACTATGTCAACAGCTGTGAAACTGCCCTTTGCCGCTGCCTTTATATCTGCCTTGAAAAGACAACCGGCAAAAAGTGCGCTTGGGGTATGCTGACAGGCGTTCGCCCCGCAAAGTTTGTTCGTATGCTTTGCGAAAAGGGCATGACAAAGCAAGAGGTTTTTGAGTATTTGCAAAAGCAGTATTTTGTAAGCTTTGAAAAAATCAAGCTTGCATATGATATTTACAAACTTCAGCAAAATTGTGCCGATTTTGCCTCAAAGAAAAAATTCAACCTTTATGTTTCGATTCCGTTTTGTCCGACAAGATGCTCATACTGTTCGTTTATTTCGCATTCGGTTGAATCAAGCCGAAAGCTTATTGACGAATATTGCGCATATCTAAAGCGTGAAATCGAAATTATCGGAAAATATGCACGCAATTGCGGACTTGTGCCCGAAACTGTATATTTCGGCGGCGGCACGCCCACATCACTTGAAGCATCGGCACTGTGCGAGCTTTTTAAAGCCGTTGAGGATAATTTTGATTTGTCGCACTTGCGTGAATATACGGTCGAAGCGGGAAGACCGGATACCGTCACCGAGGAAAAGCTTAGGGTGATTAAGGCGCATGGCGTTTCGAGAATTTCGGTGAATCCGCAGACTACAAATGATGAGGTTTTAAAGGCGATCGGCAGGGGACATGACGCAGACTGCTTTTACAAAGGTTTTAACCTTGCACGCAAAATCGGGTTTGACTGTATTAACACCGACCTTATCGCCGGTTTGCCGAAAGACAACCCTTTAAGTTTTGAAAAATCTCTTTGCGATATTTTAAAGCTTTGCCCCGAAAATATTACCGTGCACAGCCTGACTTTGAAAAAAAGCGCACAGATGTACAGCGGCGGTGCGTCGGGTCTTTCGGAAGAGGTAGGCATAATGACGGATATTGCAAGTGCAAAGCTCACACAAAGCGGATATCTGCCGTATTATATATACAGACAGAAAAACACGTCGCAAAATCTCGAAAATGTAGGATATTCGCTTTCGGGTAAGGAGTGCTTGTACAACATTTACATAATGGACGACACACGGACAATTCTCGGGGCGGGCTGCGGAGCTTCAAGCAAGCTTGTACACAGTGAATTTGATATGAAGAGGTTTTTTAATTTTAAATATCCTTTTGAATATATAAGAGATTTTGACAGGATGAACGAGAAAAAGCAAGCAATTACACAATTTTTTTCAAATTGAAGGAGGATACTTATGTCACGATTTGACGATGCATTGGACAGTGTAAAGAGAGGATTTGACGCAGCTGCCGCAAAAACCGGCGACGCTATCGGAAGCTCGAAGCTTAAGGTTGAAAGGTCGCAGGTGAAAACACGAATCAATTCGCTTTACGCAAGGCTCGGCAGGGCATATTACGCTTCAAGAAAAGGCAATGCCGAGGAGAGTGAACTGATTGAAAAGATAATCGAAAAGCTTGAGGGCGCAATGAGCGATCTTGACGATATTGAAATGCTGATTGCGAATACAAAAAGCGTTAAATGCCCGATTTGCGGAAAGAAAAACTCCGCCGGTGTAGATTTTTGCAAAGAATGCGGAACGCCGCTGTATGACGATAACGAAGAAATATAGGGATTTTTAAGTGAAAAAGAACGATATAGTCAATATAGAAATAACAGGGCTTACGCAGGAGGGAAACGGCGTAGGCAGGTTTGAAAACATGGCGGTTTTTGTGCCCTTTACAGCCGTTGGCGATGTGATAAGCGCAAAAATCGTTAAAATATCGAAAACATATGCATACGGAATTATTGATTCTGTTATCAGGGCTTCTGATGACAGAATTGATTTGGACTGTAAAGCTTTTTTCAAATGCGGAGGGTGCAGCTTTCGGCATATAAATTATGCCGCAGAGCTTCATGCCAAGCAAGGTTTTGTTGAAGACGCATTCAAACGAATCGGCAAGATTGAATGCGAAGCAGAGCCGATTTTAGGGTGTGAAAATACCGTTGGGTACAGAAATAAAGCCCAGTATCCGGTGCGGCAAGCAGGCGATAAGGCTGTTTGCGGGTTTTATTCAAAGTGCAGTCACAGAATCACTTCGCAAACAGAATGTTTGCTTTCGCCCGATATATTCGCCCTGATTACAAACGATATTTTGGATTATGTAAACAAAAACAGAATCAAAGCTTATGATGAACAGACAAAAAGCGGGATTTTGCGGCATATTTATCTGCGAAGAGGTTTTAACAGCGGCGAAATCGCACTGTGTCTTGTGTGCACAAAAAACTATGATTTTTCGGCGTTGGCAAAGCTTTTGTGCGATAAATACCCTGATATAAAGACAGTTGTTCTCAATATAAATCCTGAAAATACAAATGTAATTTTAGGCAAAAAAAATATTGTGCTCTTCGGCGATGGAGTCATCGGCGACGTTATGTGCGGCAACAGAATCGAGCTGTCGCCGCACTCGTTTTATCAAGTGAATACCGATCAGGCACAGAAGCTTTATGCCATTGCGAAAGACTTTGCCGACGTTGATGAAAATTCGTTTGTTCTTGATCTATATTGCGGTGCCGGAACGATAGGGCTTTCGATGGCGAGGTATATTAAGCGGCTGCTGGGAGTTGAAATTGTTGAGAGCGCCGTATTAAACGCACGTGAAAACGCAAGGCGCAACGGCATTTTTAATGCCGAATTTATTTGCTCGGACGCAGGAAAAGCGGCGGAAAGAATCAGCCAAAGCGGTGAATTTCCCGATGTTGTTATTCTTGACCCGCCGAGAAAGGGCTGTGATACCTTGACGCTTGAATCGGTTGTGAAAATGTCGCCGCAAAGAATTGTCATGGTATCATGCAATCCATCAACCTGTGCAAGAGATTGTGCCGTTTTGGAAAAGCTGGGCTATGTCACAAAGAGGGTTAAACCGGTGGATATGTTCCCGAGAACCGGGCACGTTGAGACGGTATGTTTATTGTCCAAACTTCAAAATCGGCAGCATATTGAGATTGAAC
>CAZBAI010000028.1:0-17469 GCA_964490175.1 uncultured Oscillospiraceae bacterium
CTTTGCGTAGATTGTAAGAGTTTTTCCGTCAACAGTGATTGTACCTGCTTCGTCATCTGCTTCAACAGTGTGAAGATTTTCGCCGATTGTTCCGCAGTATCCGCCCTGAGCGGTATCATACTTGAGGAGCTGAGCAAGCATTGAGGGCTTTGTAAGGTCGTTGATAGCAACTACCTCGTAGCCATCGGCACCAAACATCTGTCTGAATGCAAGACGACCGATACGTCCGAATCCGTTAATTGCAACTTTAACTGACATAGTTAAAATCCTCCGTTTAAATTTTATGTTTTACGCAACCGGAAAAATTTCGGTTACATTACTTTATATTTTATACCAACATGAAGAAAAATTCAAGTGGTTTGTAAAAAATGTAACAAATTTTTCTTATTGCACAGAAAAATGTCCTTTCGGTGACAGCTTTAGGCAAAATAAAATAAAATTTTTCAAAATGGTATTCACTTATTGCAAATAATGTGGTATAATCGGTTTACGGCATATTTTTTGCCGAAAAAAACAGATAGGAGGCACTGTATATTATGGAAGAATTGGAGATTATCAAAAAGCTTTATAAAACCTGCAAACGCCCTGTTTTGATTCTGAGCAAAACCGGCGAAATTTTGTGGTGCAACCCTTGCGGCATGGCTGTAAATATGTCTAAATTTGCGCAGATAATTTCGAGAAATCTCGGTGTGCATGATAAATTTCATCTTAACAGCGCCTTAATCGGGGGCAGCTGTGAAATTACTTACTGTGATAGTATCGAAAACGGTGTGTATATTGCCGAGCTGTTTGCCGATAAGGACGCCGATGATTTGAGAAAATATTCCGATATCGAATATCTGGATTCGGTTATAAGAAACGGTGTTTCTATGATATCAAGCAGTCTTCAGCTTGTTTATGATGAGCTGGGCGATAAGATTGACAACGAAGGCATAATGTATTTGAATAACGGTATGCTCGGATGCTATGATATGCTAAGGGGCACTGCAATGTGCCGTGATGCAAAGCGTGCGGCGGTGAACAGCGGCAATAATATTGTTGATTTATCATGCCTTGTCGATGACCTTTATGCCGAGCTGAAAACGCTTTCGCAGCACATACCGATTGAGTTTTCTTCACAAATCGAACCGGGGATTTTTGTGCAATGCAATTATGACATGATGTACGATGCAATTATATGGCTGATTATGGATGTGTGCCGAAAAAATGCAATTTCCGATTTGAAAATTTGCCTTGAAAAGCATAATGAAAATGCTGTGCTTTCCGTATTTGCGCAGGACAACCGCAGGATTTACAATGACAACTCACTGCGCCTTTACCGTGATTTTGCCGATAATGCCGTGCGCACACGCAAATGCGTTGATAATTTGATTGTGGCTGCCGGCGCTGAGAAATACGGTGAAAACGGAATTACATTGCCAATGTGCGAAATTACATCGATTCCGTTTAAATCTCCTCAAGTGCGCTATAAAGGCGACAGGTTTTCAAAATCCAGAGTGATTTTTTCGGATATATACAATCTTGATTATTTTGCAGCCAAGAAAGAGTGATAATCTAAAGCGGACGAGTTTGTATTAAATGCGGTTTTGTCAGCTGAAACAATTAAATTAAGGCAGACGGTTTTGAAAGTAAACCGCCTGCCTTGTTTTTATTTGTTTTCTTCGGGGAAATATTCGGAATAGGTGACGTTGGCGCTGTCGAAAATATATTCGAGAACCATCTCATAAAGCACAACCTGCCGCACGTAGTCTTTTCCGTATATCGCTTCGAGCTGCGTTACCGAGGTGATAATTTCTTTATCTTCCTCGGAGGAGGAGCTTTGCCCGTTAAGCATGGTTGCGTTTTGATACATTGCGGTGTAATCATCGCTTGAATCCGATTCGGAGAGCGATTCACGAATCAAATCGTCTACATATTCCTGCGCACGCCTGTCATATTCTTCATCGGAAATAGTAATATTTTCCTTTTTGGCAATAGCAAACAGAACGAGGTCTTCATAGACGACGTTTGCGGCGTGTTCGTTGGCTTTTTCTTCGTAGGTATCTTTGCTGATTCCGAGATAGTCAACAAGCATCTCGTCAACGGTCATATCGTAATCTGCGGCGATATCTTCATAATAATCGTAATAATCCTGCTTTGCGTCGGCAAATTTGTCTTTCGGATATTCTATCAGAGTGCTGTTCGTGCACACTTCCATCCAAAGCAGAGTTTGCGCATTAGACATTGCCAAATCGTCATAATACGTACGCATTTCAAGCGTAAGCCCTTCGAGATATTCGTCATAGCTGGTATATCCGGTGACTTCATAAACCAAATCATCGGTCATTCTCGGCATTGAAACCGCTGTAATTTCCTTAACGGTGGCTTCAAAGTCTGCCGTTTTTCCGATAAGGCTTTCATCGACGTCGCTTCCCTCTTCAAATACGCCCTGAAAGGTTACGGTATCGCCGAGGTATGCGCCTACAAGCGCTTTTTCCGCATCGGCAAAGGTATCGCTGCCGATTCTGACCTCAAAATCTTCGGCGCTGTTGCCGTCATAAGCTTCACCGTTTATAGTGCCGACAAAATCAATCGTTACAATATCGCCTTGACGAATTTCACGCTGAGTTATGTTGATTTCTTCGATATAAGAAGCAAAATCCGCTTCGATAACCTCTTGAATCTCCGATTCTTCAACGGCATAATAATCAAGCGTTACATCAAGATTTTCATAATCGCCGAGCGTTATATATTTGCTCAGCTCATCATAAGTCATGTCAAAATAGCTTTTATCGTCTTTATTTGAGCAGCCGCTAAGCCCCGAGCAGGCAATGCCGAACGCAAGCAGGGCGGAAACCGGCCGTTTCATTTTGATAATCATTTTGTTATTCCTTTTGATTGTTGTGTGATAGGTATTTGCAAGAAACAGGCAGGAACTTTTAAATGCCTAAAAATTCCTGCCCAAAGCGGTTTAAATCGGGGCAAAGTTTAGCCCATTACAACTTCAACGGAGTGAACCTTTCCGTCGCCGAATACGGGAAGAACATTGCCTTCAATGCATTTTCCGTCAACAATTACAGAAGAAACGCCCTTTGAAACGTGGTTGGGATTTGTGAATGTGATTTCGTATGTAGCGCCTCTGTAAGCACGTGTTACCTTAAAACCGTCCCACTCCTTAGGAATGCAGGGGTCAACGGAAAGACCGTCCCAAGAGGGAATAATGCCGAGAATCCACTGTGAAATTGCGACAAAATTCCATGCGGCAGTACCGGTGAGCCATGAATTTTTCGCTTCGCCGTGGCGACCTGCGTCCTTGCCGGCAATCATCTGGGCGTAAACATAAGGCTCTGTGCGGTGGATATCGGAGATATCTTCAAGATATGCAGGGGCGATTTTTGAATAATATTCAAATGCCATATCTCCTCTGCCGACTGCTGCTTCCGCACAGATTATCCATGCGTTGTTGTGGCAGAAAATACCTGCGTTTTCTTTGTATCCGGCAGGATATGTCGAAATTTCGCCGTATTCGACATAATATTTTGTAAATGCGGGATTGTTGAGAACAAGACCGTATTTTGAATCAAGATATTTCTTTACGCTGTCAAGGGCAAGAATATCCTTACCTTCTTCCTTGCCAAGACCGGACATGACCGCAAATCCCTGAGATTCGATAAAGATTTTGCCCTCTGCGCATTCTTTCGAGCCGATTTTCTTGCCGTAATCATCATAAGCACGAAGGAACCATTCGCCGTCCCAACCGTCACGCATGATGGTTTGAGCCATTTTGTCGATAGCCGCCTGAGCCTTTTGAGCTTCTTCTTCATCGCCCATTTTTTTGCATATAGCGACATATTCGGGGCCTGCGTATGTAAACAGTGCGGCAACCATTACCGATTCGGCGACCTTGCCGTCTTTAGATTCTGTCGTCTGGAAGCTTTCGCCGGGGGTCATTGAGAAGCAGTTGAGGTTAAGGCAGTCGTTCCAGTCGGCTCTGCCCATCAAAGGCAAACCGTGAGGGCCGACATTATCCGCAACGTGCCAAAAGCTTTGGCGCAAATGGTGCAGCATTGATTGTGCCTTGCTCTCATCGTTGTCATAAGGAACGGATTCTTCAATGATGGACCAGTCGCCTGTTTCTTTAATGTAGGCAGCTGTTGAAAGAATCATCCACAGCGGGTCGTCGGAGAAGTTTCCGCCGACTTCGTCGTTGCCCTTTTTCGTTAAAGGCTGATACTGGTGATAGCAACCGCCGTCTTCAAGCTGTGTGGCTGCCAAATCAAGGATTCTTTCTCTTGCTCTTTCGGGGATTTGGTGAACGAAGCCGAGAAGATCCTGGTTGGAATCTCTAAAGCCCATACCTCTGCCGATTCCGCTTTCAAAATACGAAGCGGAACGTGACATATTGAAAGTGACCATGCACTGATATTGGTTCCAGATATTGACCATGCGATTGAGTTTTTCGTCATGCGATTCAACCGTATACTTGGAGAGAAGTGTTTCCCAGCTGTTTTTGAGAGCTTCGAGAGCTTCGTCGGCTTTAGCCGCCGTGTTAAAGCGGTTTATCATGGCATAAGCCTTGGATTTGTTCATTGAGCCGTCGGCGTTGAATTTTTCTTCATAAGCATTTTCAACATAGCCGAGAATAAACACAAGTTCTTTGGTTTCGCCGGGTTTTAAGGTTACTTCGATATAATGAGAAGCAACGGGCGACCAACCGTCGGCAACGGAGTTGTTGGGTCTGCCGTTCATAACGGTTTGAGGTGCTTCAAATCCGTTGTAAAGACCGAGGAAAGATTCTCTGTCTGTATCAAAGCCGTTGATTTGAGCGTTTACGGAATAGAAAGCAAAGTGGTCACGGCGCTCTTTGTATTCTGTTTTGTGGAATATTGTAGAGCTTTCGATTTCAACTTCGCCGGTATTAAAGTTTCTCTGGAAATTTGTCGAGTCGTCCTGAGCGTTCCAAAGGCAAAATTCAAGGAATGAGAAAAGTTTAAAGCTCTTTTTATTGTCGCTTTCGTTTTTGAGAACAACTTTTTGAATTTCACCGTTGTAATCTTCGGGAACAAAGAAAGTAACCTCGGCGGAAAGGTCGTTCTTCTTGCCTTTGATTACGGTATAGCCCATACCGTGGCGGCATTCGTAAAAATCAAGCTCTGTTTTTACGGGTGACCAGCCGGGTGACCATACGGTGCCGTTTTCGTTTATGTAAAAGTAACGGCCGCCCATATCGACAGGAACATTGTTGTAGCGATAGCGTGTGATTCTGCGGAGCCTTGCATCCTTATAGAAGTGATAGCCGCCCGCCGTGTTGGATATCAGAGAGAAAAAGCTCTGCGTTCCGAGGTAGTTTATCCAAGGATAGGGCGTTCTGGGTGAAGTTATGACGTATTCCTTATTAGCGTCATCAAAATAACCGAATTTCATATTCAAAACCGTCCATTTCTCCGCATTAAGTGCCTTTTTGCGGAATCTTTAGTTTTTGTGCGCCGGGCACTTGCGGCACATATACACAATATATTATACTTTAAAACACTTTATTTTTCAAGATGTTTTATTGTATTCGAGATAGAAATATCAAGCGAAAAATTGAGCATTTTTCACAAAAAATCACTTGACGGAAAATTTTTGCCATGCGCAAAAGCTTTGGGCAGGGTCAATTTCACGGTAGCCGGTTACGGCACTGTCTGTTTTAAGGTTAGGCGAATTTATCATAGCGCTCATAGGCTCGGGGCAGAAATAACCCTCAAAGCCCTGCTGATTCCAAAAAATCCAAAAGCCGTATTCATCGCTTGTTTCATACTCAATTCGGATTTTCGAGGCGACATCCTCGGCGCAGACACCGTGAAAGGGCTTGCCGTCAAGCTGCATACTTTCGGCAAAATACATTTCGTTGTCAACAACCTTTAAAACCGGCTGTTTTTCGCCGTTTATATATTCTCTGTCATAATCGGTCAAATCAGGGAAGTTTTCCGTCGGCAGGCAGCGGCTGTCAAGCTCGCATCTTCTTCCGATGGGCGCTGTAAGGCGAATATCCTCCTGCCTTGCGCCATCGACAAACGGTGCGTTTATCGTAGTGTGTGTGCCGACGCTTATCGGCATTTTGCGCTGACTGAGATTTTCAAGTGTGAATTTGTGCAAAAGTCCGCTTTCATCAAGAGTAAATTCGAGAGTTGCCTTAAACTTTATCGGCAAAAAGCGGAAATACTCATCATTTTCATCATAAAGGTAGCTGATTGTGCACTTGGCGCAGTTGTCACTTTCAAGCGATTCGATTTTGTAGGGTCTGCGATGCAAAAATCCGTGCAAGGTGTTGTTAAACGGCGCTTTTTCGTTGACGGGCAGGTGATATGTATAATCGCTTGCCTTTAAAACGCCGTTGTCGAGCCTGTTGGGAAAATACATTGTGGGAAGTCCCCAAATCTCAATCGAATCGGCGATTTCGTCGATAGGCTTATCGGCGTCAAAGCGGAAAACTTCAACGTTTTTTTGTGTTTGGCGAAGCCTTAAAACGTTTCCGCCGAGGGTGTGTGCGATGATTGCGGTGTAGCTTTCGCATGAAAGTTCAACGCATTCAAGCCCCTTGTGCAAAACTGTTTTTGCGGAATACATGGTGTTCACTCCTTATTGTTATTCAAGCTCAAAGCTGATTTTGATTATCATAAAATCTTCATCTGTCATATATGTAAGATTTGATTTTGAAATAGTGCCGTTTGAAAGTGTTGCGTTGGCATTGTCGATTATTTGCGCCATGTCGGTGTTTTCACTTGAAAAAAGGCGAACGACAGTGTCATCAAACGCTTCTTTGTTTGAAAATTTTACGGAAATATCGAAACTGTTTTCTTCCGCAGCGGATTTGAAAACCTGCGGCAGGCGGTTGCGTGCCTCCTCATAAGAATCATAAAGGCGGCCGGTGTAAACATAATAATTCGCCGCTGTGGAATTTGCAACCGGAACGGTGAAACTGCTTTCGTCGATAATATGGTCTATGCAGATATCGGCTGTTGTTACATTGTGATAGGTGTGAGAAATGTAATCGTCAATCGGGGGATTGTACCTCGGGTCATCCCACGTCAAGTCGATATGATACCATTTTCCGTCGATTTCGACCATATTCCACATATGGTCTTCATCGGCAACGCCCGTTACGATGATGCATTTTACTCCCACAAGGGTGCAAAGATACTGCATTGCACGAGAGTAGCCCTCGCACACGGCTTTGCCTTCGACAAGGCAGCCGTAGACGTTGTCGCTGTTTGCCGTTTCGGAGTATTCGCAGTTTGTTATTACGGTATCGTGAAAATAAGCGACGATATCGGTTTGCGACATATCAGCCGAAACGCCGTTTAAAATTTCATCGGCAGCACTGCGCACGGCGGTATTCATTTCCAGCGCCTGCTCGGCTGAAATCGCATAGTTGATTTCCACATCGATAACACGGCCTGTTTCGGTGTTGTAATTATAAGTATACTCTCTCGGCATATACAGCATATTGCCCGCCGAGGTGATAAGCAAGGCGGCATAAGCGTTTGCAAGCTCATCTTTAGTTGCCGAAACGCTTAAAGTAATCGGCGTTTCTCTGTCGCTTATTCCTTCGACAAGGTCAAGATATACGGTATATTCACGGTCGGTAAGCTGCTCGTCGGCACTGATCGGATTGTCGATTTTTTCACGGCTTGCAAGGCTTTCCTGCGTGTGACTGTCATAGCTGTCCGAAAAGAAAATATCTTTAAGCGAACAGCCGCAAAAAGTCGCTGCCAACATACACGACAGCATGACGGCGAAAGTTTTTTTCATTAGCTGCAATTTTTTTCTCATCTGTGTGTTGTCCCTTTAAGGTCAGGCGATTTTGCCGATTTACGAAGCGGCAATTTCGCTTGACGGCGTTTGTGTTTCTTTTGTTGCTTTTGTAGCTGTTAATCTCGACACCCAATTATCTTCGATTGAGGTCGGAATGAAATCATACCCCATAAATTCTATTTTTTCCGCGTCGTTTTCATCGGGAATGCGCCCGAGAACGTCGATGTAAAGCGCACTCATCGTGGTGTATTCGCATTCGCTCGGCAGTTCTATTCCGAGCAAAGGGAGTATATTTGCGGGCGATGCCGAGCCGCTGAGCGAAAATGTGTTTTCGCCTATGCGTGTAAGTTCGCTTTCCTCGTCATCGTATTCGTCCTGAATATTTCCTACAATTTCCTCTATCAAATCTTCCATTGTAACTATGCCGGCAGTTCCGCCGTATTCATCAAGAACGACGGCAATGTGGTTTTTGCTTTGCGTAAGCGATTCAAAAACCTCGGCACAGGTGTTTGTTTCGGGAACGTAAAGCACCTCTCGCATAAAGTGCCTTACGGGCATATCTTTTTCGCTTGAATCGACTATAAGGCAAAGCAAATCTTTTACATAAACAACGCCGATAAGACTGTCAACAGAGCCTTCGTATATGGGAATCCTCGAAAATCCGTTATCGATTGCCGATTTGACAAGCTCGCAGGCGGGTGTGTCGGCATCTGCCGCAACAAGGTCTGTTCTGTGGGTCATGACTTCGCTTACGCTGACATCGTCAAATTCAAAGATGTTGTTTATCATTTCTTTTTCGCTTGATTCGATAACGCCCGTTTCGTTTCCGGCTTCAAGCATCATCAATATTTTTTCTTCGGTAACGGCATCGCATTTTTTAGCGGAAAGACCGGTGACTTTGCGCAATGCCGAATCAAGCGCCGAAACGCAAAAGGTGAGGGGAGAATACAGTGCAATTAAAAACAATATCGGATAAAGCGCAAAGCGTGCAAGGTGCAAATCTGATTTTTCCGTAAGCGTTTTCGGAATAATGTCGGTGAAGATTATTAAAACCAAGCCGATTATTATTGAGATTAAAACAGCCGACAAAGCGGTAATCCAAGGCGATTTTATCGGAGTTATCGCTTTATTTTGCAGATACAGCGCAGCCGATATGCCGAAAAATATTGCACACAGCACAGCCGAAAGCGTTCGGTGAAGCGAAAATGTAAGCAACATTTTCGACGGATTTGTCGAAAGGCGATTCAGCTTTTCGTATTTTTTGTCGGTTGCGGCAAGATTTTTGAGCTTTTGATCCGAAGCTTCGGTAACGGCGTTTTCAAATGCGGTAAAAATCGCACGGATTACAAAAATAACCGATGCTGTCAAAAAAAATAATATACACCCGTCGGCGTCCATTGAGAAAATCCCTTTCTTTCTGCGTATCGGAGAAGCGGTGCGCTTTTTATCTCCGAAGAATTTTTAAATCGAAGTAACGCTATTTGCTTTGCTATGATTTAAACTTGCGCACAAGAGCGTTAATTTATATGCGTATTTTTTCAAATACATTCACACATTAGAGTATAATATAAATTTGCGCCAAAGTCAATGCCCAAAGGCGGATTTTATTTAGGGCAATACCGCCTCGGTGTAAATGTCCAAATCCACAACATTTTCGGTAATGCCTTCGACAGTGTCCGTGCAGGAATACTGAAATGCGGCATATTCGCTCCAATTTCCGAGAGATGACGGCGGATTTGCGTCATAATCGGCAACCCAAAGCGGATATTTTGTCAGCTCTTCATTCCATATATCGATATTGTCGGCATCGGTATAGAAAATCGGGGCAACACCCGTTTTTGCTTCAACGGTTTGCGCAAAGGTTAGAGCGATTTCGTTTATGCTATCATAAGAAAGATTGCCGAAAGCTTCAAAATCCACGGCGGGGCGGCATTGATAATCGACGCTGTCAAGCAAATCGGCAAAATATTCTGCCTGCAAGCGTGCCTGCTGTGAATCGTTTGCCGTTACATAAAAATAAAATCCGACTAAAAGCCCTGCGTTTTCGGCGTTTTCTGCATTGGTGCGAAAATACATATCCTCATTAAAGCTATCGCCCGCTTTGATGTAGACTGTTTCGATACCGTCGGCTTTAACCTTTTCAAAATCAACGCAGCCTTGCCATTTGCTGATATCAATGCCCGAAAAGCTTTTTAAGGATTCGCTCGGCTCTGCGATTTCCGTAACGGTTGTTGTTATTGCCGTTGTTGTTGCTTTTGTTGATTGCGATGTGATTTCGGGCGATGTGGCAGCTTGCGCTTTGCTTTGAGATTTTGAGCTTGAATCACACAGCGAGCTTGACGGCGATTGTGCGTTGCTGTTTGCGCCTGCACCCGAACAAGCGGAGCAAGCAAGCGCTAAAGGCAGCAAAATAAATACAGATAAAACTTTTTTGTTCATATGTGACTGTCCTCTTGATTACAGGCGGCATCGTTCGGATTTGATTCGGGTATGACGATTTTGAACCAAAAAGTCGAGCCTTTTCCGACTTCACTGACAACGCCGAACGGGAAACCGTGCTTTTTAAGAACAGCCTGAACTATGGAAAGTCCAAGCCCTGTGCCGACGACCTCACGCTTGGTTTTTTCGGCTCGGTAATATTTATCGAAAACCAAATGCAAATTGTCTGCTTCAATGCCTTTTCCGTTGTCGGAAACTTCGATTTTTACGGTGTTGAAGCTGTTTATTTGCCTAACGGTTATTGTTTTGTCTTTGCCGCAATAATTGACGGCGTTGTTGATGAGATTGTAAATTACCTGCTGGATTTTTACTTTGTCACAGTAAACCGTCGCGCTTTTGTCGGGGATAAAAATAAGATTGTAGCCTCTTTTTTCGCAAAATTCTTTATAGCGCTCGATAATGCCGCCGAGCAGCTCTGCAATATCAAATTTTGTGTAATTAAGCTTTTGACCGCCGCTTTCAAGCTTTGAAAGATCAAGCATATCCTGAACGAGCAGCGCAAGGCGGTCGGCTTCATCGATGATAATTCCGATATGCTCGGTGCGTTTTTGGGGATTATCTCCCGAAATATCCCTTATCATTTCCGCATATGCCTTTATCATTGTGAGCGGTGTGCGCAAATCGTGCGAAACATTGGCGATAAGGTCACGCTGGAGCGTAGAGGTTTGCGAAATTTCGCTTGAAGCGTAGGTGAGCGTTTTCGCCAGCTTTTGAACCTCAAGGTATTCATTTTGTTCAAAAACCACGGCGTTTCGGTGCTGACCCAATTTTTCGGCGGATTTTGTCAGCCTTACAATGGGCATGGCAAGCTTATCGGCAATCGCAAAGGCAAGTGTTGACGAAATTACAAGCAAAATTGCGGAAATTATCAAAACCTGCAGCTTTATGACGTCGGTTATAGATTCGGTCGGGGTCAGTGTGGTTTCGACAAAAACATATACGGCATCGCTTGAGGCGTCAATGATTCTTTCAACATATATGAGCGATTCACGGTCAAGTTCTGCGTGGCGCACAGTTTCGGAATAGATGTGATTTTCACTGTGTTCAACCTTATCTATCAGCCTTGACAAATCGGCATTATCGGAGTGAATGTGGCACATTCCGCTTTGGGTGTCGATATTGAAAGCCTCGGTTGCGTTTGTATCATGAATGACAATGCACGCCGAGTTATCAAGCGCAAGCAGCGTGAGGTCGATTTCATATGTATCTTCCTTAAAGCAGGCGACTGCCTGCGAAGCGATTTTTGAAGCCGCATTCGTTTTTACGGCTTGATAAAAAGTCGAAAGAAATACCGTTTGAAAAAGCCAAAGCAGTGCAAATGTCAACAACAGCAGCAAAAAGAAATACATCCACACGTTAAATCGCAGACTGTGAATTTTTTCAGACTTCTTCTTCAAATTTATAGCCGACCCCTCTCAGCGTTACAATGAATTTTCGGTATTCGCCAAGGCTGTTTCTCAGCATTTTGATGTGTGTGTCAACGGTTCTGTCATCGCCGAAAAATTCAACCCCCCAAACCGATTCGAGAAGCTGCTGTCTGGAAAGAGCGATGTTGCGGTTTTTTACAAGATAAAACAGCAGGTCGTATTCTTTCGGGGTCATTATCGCTTTTTCGCCGTTGACGGTTACGGTTCTGCCGTCAAGATCAATGGAAAGACCTTCAAATTCAAGACATGCGCTTTTGTGCGAATTGCGTGAATTTCTGCTGATTACGGCGTGCGCTCTCGCCATAAGCTCCTTCGGCGAAAACGGCTTTACGACATAGTCGTCGATTCCGATTTCAAAACCGAAAAGCTTGTCATACTCTTCACCCCGTGCCGAAAGCATGATTATCGGCACGGATTTGATTTTTTTTATTTCTTTGCAGGCGGAATAGCCGTCAAGCTCGGGCATCATTATATCCATAATGATGAGATCGTAGCTGTGCTCTTTAACTTTTTTAACGGCTTCAACGCCGTTTTCCGCCTCATCAACCTCAAACCCTTCGACAAGGGCATATTCTTTTACGACGTTCCGGATATTGGATTCGTCATCGACAATTAAAATACGGCTCATAAAAGCTCACCGTTCCTTTCAGCCGATTTTGCGGATATCCGCTGTATTGATTATAGCAAAAGTTTAAGCGCTAATTGTGAATAATGTATGTACAACAAGCTTTTTTGAAAAATTTTTGTGTCGGCACATATATCTTTTTAACGTTTTTTGCACAATACGCAGAAGATTTGATTGAAATAATTTGGCAAAACAGACAAAATCGGCTTGACATCACAGAATGAATATGATATAGTATATATTAGTATAATGGGTAGATTCGGATAATTTTAATCTGCCGAAAAAACTGGTTATTTGGGAGAAATATTGTGGAAAAAAGGAATATTCTCTGGCTGATACCGGGTATAGTTTTTACGCTTGTAACCGTGCTTTTTATGACAGTTGCGGCAAATTCGCCCGATCAAGCCATGGTTATATTTAGATATTTTGCGGTTGTGCTTATAATGATAATACTTGCAACCTGTGTATACATGGCTTTTTTCAGGGTGGAAACGATGGAACGCAGGCGCAGAGATTTGTGCGTTTTTATCGAAACGCTTGACGCACCCGCAATTGTTTGGGACAGTGAGCTTTCATGCACGGTTATAAATCAATCGTTGCAGGAGCTTTTAAAGGCCTCGTCACGCAGGGCTTATTCTGCGGATATTCTGCTCATGCTTTTCCCTAAAAATATGCTTTCAAAGCAGGGGATAGAGAGCATAATCAACAACAGCGGCGAATATTATGCAATTGCCGAAGATGAAAGCGTTTATACCATTTTGTGGAATACCTCGACCTTTTACGAAAACAAAAAAACGGGCAAAAAGCTTTTGGTTTCCGTTGGGTTTGACATCACCGAGCAACGTTCGGTAGAAACACAGCTTCGTGCCTCGCAGGAGCGTTTTGCCCTTTCTATGGAGCTTTCCGAAATCGGTATTGTTATGAGCATGGAGGACAATCGCAGTTTTCATATATCGAAGCAGCTTCAGAATATGCTCGGATTCAAAAAATCCGTTGTCACCGCAGACGATATCCGCTCCAAAGTATATGCCAAGGATATGGTGCTGTTTGAGGTGTATATCAAGGCGATTACTACACCGAAAGAGCTTGAAAATTCTAAGGGCATTCACATGATAGAGCTGCGGCTGCTTTCGGCAAGCGGCGAGTATCGCTGGTATCAGCACAGATATAAAGTGATGAAGCGTGACGACAGATATACAATCGGCGGTTCGCTGATTGACGTTACCGAGGCAAAGCAGAAGGACAGGCTTATTGAACGTATGGCTTATACGGACGAAATAACCGGACTGTTTAACAGAAACAGGCTTATGCTTGCAGGCAGACAGATTTATGAGGGAAGCAGGCTTTTGGGCTTTTCTTACTGGCTGATAGTACTTGATATCGACAGATTCCACATGATAAACGATACATACGGGTATTCGGGCGGAAATGAGGTTTTGAAAAAGTTTGGGGCAATTCTCAGACGGCACGCAGGTGAAAACGGTGTTGTAGCAAGAATCGGCGCAGACAATTATGTTCTTATAATAAAAGATATTACCGATTCGGATTTTCCGATAGACACGGTAACTTCGATTCAAAACGAGTTTTCGGAAATAGCGCTTGAGGGCTTTGAGGCGCATAAATTTACCTGCTCGGCGGGATTTGCGAGAATACCGCTTGACGGCTCTGATTTTGCCGAGGTTTTCGATAGGGCGGAATTTGCGCTGTCTTCGAGAGATAAAACCAAAAACGGCGAAATTATAGGCTATAACGATACAGACCGTGATACGGTAATTGTCAGCAATCAGCTTGAAAAGGCACTTGCCGACGCACTTGACAATAATGAGCTTGAAATGTTTTATCAGCCGAAAGCAGACCTTTCGACGGGAAAAATTATCGGTGCGGAAGCGCTTGTGCGCTGGAGAAGGAAGGACGGAAGCCTTGTTATGCCGGGCAAGTTTGTGCCCGTTGCCGAATCGGCTCGAATGATTTCGAGAATAAGCAGATATGCGCTTTATGAATCATGCAGACAAAATGTAGAATGGATGCGCAGCGGTTTGCCGCCGATAGTTATTTCGATCAACCTGACATCGGTTGATTTGTATGAAAGCGATATATGCAAAACAATTTCCGATGTGCTGGCGAAAACGGGAATGTCTGCGGAATATCTTGAAATTGAACTTACGGAAACGCTGGCTTTAAAAGATATCGATAAGGCGATTATGCATATGGACGAGTTGCGTTCGATGGGTATTAAAATCGCAATGGACGATTTCGGAACGGGATATTCATCGCTCAGCTATATTCAAAAATTGCCCATTACTATGCTGAAACTTGACCGTTCGTTCATAAAACCGCTGGAAACCGACCCTGTTTCCAGAGAAATTGTTTCCGCAGTAATTAGAATTGCCAAGGCTAAGGGCATTGAAATTATCGCAGAGGGTATCGAAAACGCATCGCAAGCGGATATTCTCCGTGAAAGCGGCTGTAACTACGGTCAGGGTTATTTCTTCGCAAAGCCGCTTCCCGCAAAGGATATGGGGCGTTATTTGCACAGAACAAGCTGATATCATACATAAATACGGAAAAAACGGACAAATGTAAAGAAAGGGAGATAGATTATGGACTTTATCGACAGAAGCTATACTTTCGGAGAGGAGCTTTTTAATTCGGTTTCACATGGGACAGGTGCGCTTTTATCAATAGGCGGAGCTGCCGTGTTGATAACATTTAGTGCGATTTACGGCAATGCTTTGACTGTTGCGGCTTGCTCGATATATGCGTTGACGCTGATTATACTTTATTCTATGTCGCTTGTTTATCACCTTATCAGCGAAAAGCACGAAAAAGCCAAGGCACTTTTTAAAGGACTTGACAACAGCAGTTTGTATTTGATAGTTGCCGGAACATATACGCCTTACGCTCTTTGCTGTTTAAAAGGCGCTCGCGGTTGGATTGTGTTTGGCATAATATGGCTTGCCGCCGTTATCGGAATGACTTTGACATGGGTTTTTAAGCGCTCTCGCAGGGTTGTGGCAACGTGCTATATCGCCTTGGGCTGGCTTATCATTATCCTTCTTGAAGTTTTCGGATCCGCACTGCCGACGCTTTCGCTTGTTTTTTTGATTTTGGGCGGTGTGCTGTATATGGGCGGTCTTGTGTTTTATAATTCAAAAAATCAGCATTATATGCATTCTATATGGCATTTGCTTGTGATGGCAGGAAGCATTTTTCATTATTTTTCAATTCTTTACGCCATAGTGAAAATTTAAAATCAAACGGAGGGTTTATGCTATGAAAAAGCGAATCGGTATTCTTACAAGCGGCGGCGACTGTCCCGGTCTTAATGCGACTATAAGAGGCGTTGCCAAGGCTTGCTTTGAAAAATTCGGCACGGATAATATTGAAATTGTCGGTATTGTTGACGGCTATTACGGACTTATTAACAATGAAACCAAGATTATGAGCCCTGCGGATTTTTCGGGTATTCTTACCCAAGGCGGAACGATTTTGGGCACAAAGCGCCAACCGTATAAGCTTATGCAGGTTATCGGCGAGGATAATGTCGATAAAGTTAAAAATATGAAAGAAACTTATAAAAAGCAAAAATTAGACTGTTTGCTGACGTTGGGCGGAAACGGAACGCACAAAACATCAAATTTGCTTTCGCAAGAGGGGCTGAATGTAATCGGCTTGCCGAAAACCATCGATAATGATATATACGGCACAGATGTGACTTTCGGATTTCACACCGCAGTTGATACGGCAACGGATGTTATCGACAGGCTGCACACAACGGCGGCAAGTCACTCTCGCATTCTTGTCGTTGAAATAATGGGAAACAAGGCAGGCTGGCTTACGCTTAACGCAGGCATTGCCGGCGGTGCGGATATTATAATTATTCCCGAAATTCCTTATGATATTGACAAGGTTGCAGACGCTGTTATGCAACGAAACAACAGCGGTAAGGATTTTTCCATTGTTGCGGTCGCCGAAGGAGCGTTCAGCAAAGCGGAATCGGAAATGAAGAAAAAAGAACGTGCGAAAAAACGGCTTGAAGCGGGAGAAACTACCGCAACAAACCGCATTGCACGTCAGATTCAGGAAATTACGGGAAGCGAAGCAAGAGTTTGCGTGCCCGGACATATGCTCAGAGGGGGCAGTCCGAGCGCTTATGACAGGATACTTGCGACAAAGTTCGGCGTTTATGCCGCCTCGCTTCTGGCTCAGGAAAAATACGGCAGAACCGTCGCTATGGTGAACGGTCAAATCACATCGAACAAGCTTGAAGATATTGCGGGAAAAGCCCGTCTTGTTGACCCACAGCATCAGCTTGTTAAAACCGCACGTGATTTGGGGGTATCGTTTGGAGATTAAAGTACGGTGAAGCGGTTTTTGCGGTAATCGATGATACCTGCGCTTTTCATTCGCGCAAGTTCTGCGGAAAGTGCGCTTCTGTCGCAGGCAAGGTAATCTGCCATTTGCTGCCTGTCAAGCGGAATTTCAAACGTTGCACTGCCGCACAGCTCCATTTGCTCGGTCAAATACGATATGATTTTTCTACGCAGCGTTCGCTGTGAGATGTGATAAACTTTTCGAGTCAGCTCAACGTTTTTCTTCGCCATGCAGGTGAACAGGTTTGAAATTAAGCGCTTGTGACATTGGCAGTTTTTGTGACACGGGCTGAATATTCGCTGTGCCTTGATTAAAAGCACTTTGCAATCACTGCCGGCGGCTTTGACACCGATATCGGTATTGAAGCCGCCGGCAAAGCTCATTCCGAAGATTTGTCCGCAGTTGACTTGTGTGAGCACAAAAAGATTGCCAAGCTCGTCTTCACGTGTTATGAGCAGTGTGCCGCTTAAAACAACGCCGATTTTTTCAAACGGTTCGCCACGCTGCAAAATTGTCATGCCTTTTTCATAGCTGTATTCAGCCGCTTCAAGGCATTTGAGCATTGACGCAATATCGTTTTCGGGAATGCCCGAGAAAAGCAGGGCGTTTTGCTCCAAAAATTCAGATGTTTTCATGTTTACCGCCGATTTGTTTTAATATATAAAAAAAGAGTTTCTGTGACAGAAACTCTTTTTTCTCGTGCGCGGTTTGCGCTTGGAGCGGATTACGAGGCTCGAACTCGCTACCTCCACCTTGGCAAGGTGGCGC
>CAZBAI010000029.1:0-16294 GCA_964490175.1 uncultured Oscillospiraceae bacterium
GTAAACGAATTTAAAAATTCCGACGGCGTTGACCTTAAATCCGATAAAATGGCTATGCAAAGACTTAAAGAAGCTGCCGAAAAAGCTAAAATCGAACTTTCATCAACAACTACGACAAATATAAACATTCCCGTTATCAAGGCAACGGCAGAAGGTCCTAAGCACCTTGACCTCACTTTGACGCAGGCCAAGTTCAACGAGCTTACAGCTGACCTTGTTGCCTCTACAATGGGCCCTGTAAATCAGGCATTGCATGACAGTGAGCTTACGGCATCACAGCTGAGCAAGGTTCTTATGGTCGGCGGTTCTTCAAGAATCCCCGCAGTTGTAGAAGCTGTCAAAAAGGCAATCGGCAAAGACCCGTTCAAGGGCATCAACCCCGATGAATGCGTAGCTCTCGGCGCTGCATATCAGGCAGGCGTTCTCGGCGGCGACGTTAAAGACGGTTTGCTTTTGCTTGATGTTACTCCCCTTTCGCTCGGCGTTGAAACCCTCGGCGGCGTATGCACGAAGATTATCGAGAGAAACACAACAATCCCCACAAAGAAATCTATGGTATTTTCGACTGCTGCCGACAATCAGCCTGCTGTTGATATCGTAGTTTTGCAGGGCGAACGTGAATTTGCCAAGGATAATAAAAAACTCGGCGACTTCAGACTTGACGGAATCGCACCCGCTCCGAGAGGAATCCCCCAGATTGAAGTTACTTTCGATATTGACGCAAACGGCATTGTTCACGTTTCGGCTAAGGATCTCGGCACGGGCAAGGAACAGAATATCACTATAACATCATCAACAAATATGTCCAAGGACGATATTGACAAGGCGGTAAGAGAAGCAGAGCAGTTTGCCGCAGAGGATAAAAAGAAAAAGGATCAGATAGATATCAAAAACAACGCCGAAAACCTTGCTTTCCAGTGCGAAAAGGCATTGAGTGAATTGGGCGACAAGCTTCCCGAAAATGAAACAGCCCCCATCAAGGCGAAGGTCGATGAGCTTAAAGAGCTTGCAAAAACCGACAATTACGACGCTATCAAGTCCAAAACGGAAGAACTTGAAAAGAGCTTCCACGAGCTTTCGCAAAAGCTTTATTCGCAGGCACAGGCAGCCGGCGTAAACCCCAATGACATGGGCAACTTCAACCCTAACGATATGGGTTCTGCCGGTGATGACGGTGTTGTTGACGCAACCTTTACCGAAGAATAAAACTGATATTTCAAGATTTAAAGGGGACAACGTTTTTCACGCTGTCCCCATATGATGTATTTGCGGAGGAATTATTTTGGCTGACAAAAGAGATTATTACGAGGTTCTCGGGATAAGCAAATCGGCAAGCGACGCCGACATAAAAAAAGCATACAGAAATCTTGCGAAAAAATATCACCCCGATCTGCACCCGGATGACACAACGGCAACCGAAAAAATGCAAGAGGTAAACGAAGCGTATGAGGTGCTGTCCGATCCGGACAAAAAAGCTCGATATGACCAATTCGGTCACGCAGGGGTTGACCCGTCATACGGCGGTGGCGGCGGCGCTTCCGGCTTTGGCGGTTTTAGCGATGTGGGTGATATTTTTGACAGTATTTTCGGCGGATTCGGCGGCTTTGGCGGTACATCGAGGACTGCTTCCGCCAATGCTCCGAGAAAGGGTCAGGATATTCGTGCTTCGGTAACCATCAGCTTTATGGAAGCCTGCATGGGCAAAAAATGTGATTTGAGAATAAGCAGGCTTGAGCGCTGCACTGACTGCTCAGGAACGGGCGCCGCACCCGGAACAACGCAGGAAACCTGCCCGGAATGCCACGGAAGCGGTATGGTTAAAACCGCAACACGCACGCCGTTTGGCGTGATTTCGCAAACAAAGCCCTGCACAAGGTGCCAAGGCAAGGGCAAGGTTATTAAGAATCCGTGCCCGAAATGCTCGGGTCAGGGCAGAGTGAAAGTGACAAAAAACATTTCGGTCGATATTCCCGCCGGTATAGATAACGGACAGGTGGTCGCAGTGAGAAACGCCGGCGACTGCGGCACAAACGGCGGCCCTAACGGCGATATAAACATCACGGTAAACGTAAAGCCCGACCGCTATTTCACTCGTGACGGCTACAACGTTCACTGCGAAGTGCCGATTACTTATGCGCAGGCCGTTCTCGGCGATGAAATTTCCGTGCCCACTATCACGGGAAATGTAAAATGCGTAATTAACGAAGGCACGCAAAACGGCACTGTAATGCGTCTTAAAGGCAAGGGCATAAAGCGCCCTTACCGCACCGACTGCGGCGACCAACTCATTACAATCGTTGTGGAAGTTCCGAAAAATCTCACCAAAAAGCAGCGTGATTTGCTCAAGGACTTCGACAATTCTCTCGGCGACAAAAACTATGTCAAAAGGCAGGGATTTTTCGACAAGCTTAAAAGTATGCTCGGCTGACTGAAATCTTTGCTTTTTGCAAGATAAGCAAAAAAATAACGCACGGTCAAATTCAAATTGACCGTGCGTTTTTTAACGCTTTATTGTGCTTCTTCAATGTATTTTACGATATCGGAAATCGTCTTAATGCTTTCAACAGCCTCATCGGGAATTTCAATTTCAAATTCCTCCTGCACGGCAAGAATCAAGTCGATAGCGTCAATTGAATCTGCGCCCAAATCCTCGACAATGTCGGATTCCGGCGTAATGGAATCCTCTTCAAGCCCGAGCTGATCGGCAATAATTTCTTTCACCTTGTCAAAAACCATTGATAATACCTCCGTTGCAACACTCATCTGTTTTAATATATAGTATATCGCTCAAACGCCAAAAGGTCAATATTTTTTTTGAAAAAAAGCGTTGTTATTTTTGCCGAATTTTGCCTAAGTATCACGCCGTGTTTTGTATGAGCTGTTTTAAAACAGGCATTTTGCACACAACCAAACTCTAAAAGGCGGCGGCACAGCCCTTACTGCACCGCCGCTTTGCGCAAAGTTTTGCCGCTGAACTTAAAAAAATCCGTGCCTTGCCGATTTTTACTGTGCCGATTGAGCGTTAATTGCGTCAATTTCAGTCTGGAATGCGGTTTCGATTTCCGTTCTCTTCTCGGTCCAAGTAACACCTGTTGCAGAAGCTCTCTGTCCCTCGACGATAAGGCTCTTTAAGTCCTCGCTGCATCCCTGTGAGTAATCGTATACAGGATTTTCAAGAGCAATTTCCTTGATTTCGTTGTACATTTCAATCATTTCGTCAGACCAGCCCGAAGCCTTTTGATCTGCAACCGAAATAGCTTTAAGTTCTTCTGTCTGCTGAGCGAATTTTTTCGCTGTAAGATATGCGGCAACACCCTCGGGATTCTGTCCGCCTTCGATAAATCCGTAAGCCTCGATTGAAACGTGATAGTAGTATTCATCTGCATCGGGGTCGCAGGGAACAGGTGCAATCATGACATTTTCCGTGCCGCCGTAGTTGTCAATCGTGTCTTTATTGATATCCCAGTTATACGAGATGTAGAAAAGAAGATTGCCCTCGCCTACCATTTGCGGCTGAACTTTCCAGTTGTAATTTGCTCTGGGCAAATATACGTTTGTTGAGGTTGAAAGGTCATAAAGGAAATTCTGTGCACGTTCGATTGAGGTGCTGTAAAGGTTTCCTTCAACAACGCCGTCATCAAGCGTAATGAGCGTTTCGCCGCAGCTGTACATAATGGCATCTTCATAATACCAAGAGTCAATACCGTAATTTTCATCGCCGAGCGATACAAAGGTTTCGCAAAGTTCTTTAAATGTATTCCAGTTCCACTCACCGCTTCTGAACAGCTCTGCGGGGTCGGAAAGTCCGTTCGATGTAATTGTGTTTTTGTTGTATATGCACATTGCCGCAGGCGAAACATCGCAAATTGCAACATAGTGCTTGCCGCCTATCATAAATTCATCGCAAAAATCCGCAGTAGATTCCCAAAGCTCGGAATCAAGGTCAATATAATCGTCAATGGGGGCAAACTGATTTTTCAAAGCAAGTCTGGGATAAACATCGGGGTCGCACGCAGAGAAGAAATCGATTCCCTCACCGCCGATGATGGCTGTTGCAAGGTCATCAAAACGTGTATCGTATGTAGTTGCATGATATTCGATAGTGCCGCCGTATACATCTTGGAAAAGCTGCAAGTCGGTAGGCAAAGTCGAGCCGTCGCTTGACGGATTTATATCCCACGCCGAAAGCCATTTAACCGTCGGATTTTCAAGCTTGATTTCATCAGCCGAAGCATAGCCGCCGTTTTCGAGAAGATAATCCGTAAAGCGTTCTGTAACGCCTTTAAGTGTTTCCTGCTGACTTTCATCACGCTCGGCAATGGAAACAGAGGAGCTGCTGCTTGACTTTTTATCATCGTCCTTACCGCAGGCGCAAAGAGATGTGCACACGGAAAGCGCAAGCAGCATTGCGAGAAGTTTCTTGGTAGTATTCATTATTATAATCCTCCATAATAATTTGTTTTATTTTATTATATAGGATTATTCGCTTCAAGTCAAGCACATTACGGACATATTTTCGGCATTTCATATAGCATTTTTGCGACAAGGCGATTTTGCTTGTTTTAAACCGCTCTTTTTCGGCACTTTAAAAAACTGTTTTTGCCGATATCATGCTTTAGGTAACGTATTTAAATATGTAGCCGCACCAATGCAACTTGATGCGGCTTGGCATTAAAGAGTGTAGCCTTGAGCTCTTAGATTGTCAATTACATCACCGAGGATTTGTGCGTTTGTTGACGATACCGAATGCAGCAGATAGATAGCACCCGGATGCGCACTATCGCAAATTTTGCACATAGCTTCGTTTGCATTCGGCTGATTGTCGGTATACCAATCGACATACGCAAAGCTCCAAAACAGCGTTTTGTAGCCCAACTCGCTTACGCATTTTAAGCATTCTTCATCATAATCACCGCAAGGAAACCTGAAATACTGCATCTCATAATCATACTTTTCAAGAACGTAGTCGTGAAGCGACGTAATTTCTTCGACCATATCATTCTTTGAAATTTGCGTAAATGATGAGTGTTTCATTGAGTGGTTGCCGATAACGTGCCCCTCATTTATCATTCGCTTGACAAGCTCGGTTTCGCTTTTGGCGTAATCACCTGTAAGGAAAAAAATCGCAGTAACATTTTTCTCTTTCAGCGTGTCGAGAATCTGCTGTGTATAGCCGTTCTCATAGCCTTGGTCAAACGTCAGCAAAATGCGGTTTTCGTCATTTGTAAGCGCATAAGCGTTGTCTTGCGCATACTGCTCGTTAAAGCTTGCGGCGTCCGTCGGCCGATTTTGCGAATCAACGCTTTTTCCGAGTCCGAATCCTGTAGCTTCACTCTTAATTGTCAATGCTGAAAAGGCAATGCAGATTGAGGTCAAAAACGTTCTAACTTTCATTATGCTGCCTTTCTGCGGAATGTATCCGCACTAATGTTATTTGCGATTTTTAAAATATTATAACTTGAAAACTTTGTAAAAAACAAATCGCAATCCCATATAGAAAAAAACTTCGCAATCACGCTAAATGAAGCATAATTGCGAAGAATTATCAATATGCGCTTTAAGCCGTTTTCTCAAATTGGCTGTTGTAAAGCGATTTATAGAAACCGCCTTGCGACATCAGTTGCTCATGATTGCCGCTTTCGACCACATCGCCGTCATTCATAACAAGAATCAAGTCGGAATTGCGAATGGTAGAAAGTCTGTGCGCAATCACAAAGCTGGTTCTGCCGCAAGTCAGCTCATCCATTGCTTTTTGAATAATAACTTCGGTTCTGGTATCAACAGATGAGGTTGCCTCATCCAAAATCAGCATCGGCGCATCCTGAAGCATGGCACGGGCGATAGTAAGAAGCTGTTTTTGTCCTGCCGAAATAGTCGTACTCTCGGAAAGAACAGTATCAAGCCCATGGGGAAGCGAACGGATAAACTTATCAATGCCGCAAACTTTCGCAACACGCATAATATCTTCATCGGTAATATTTTCAAGATTATACGCAAGATTTTCGCGCACAGTGCCCTCAAAAAGCCATGTATCCTGCAAAACCATGCCGAACATATTGTGCACGTCATCACGGCGAATATCATGAATCGGCGTTCCGTCAACAGTGATACTGCCACTGTCTATTTCAAAAAAGCGCATTAAGAGATTTACCATTGTGGTTTTGCCTGCGCCGGTCGGCCCTACTATCGCCACCTTTTGACCCGGCTTTACCTTTGCGGAAAAATCTTTAATAATCACCTTGTCGGGATTTTCGGGATAAGCAAAACGAACGTGCTCAAACTCTACCAATCCGACAGTAGATTCGGTTTTGTGTGCGATTTTTGCGCTTTCATCCTCAAGCTCTTGCGCCTCCATAAAATCAAAAATGCGGTTTGCACCTGCCATTGCGGTTTGCAGATTCGTCATTCCCTGTGCGATTTGAGTGAGCGGCGAAGTAAACAGGCGCACATAAAGTATAAACGAAACAATAACGCCAAATTTGATTGTGCCGTTTATGGCAAGCGCCGAACCGATAACACAGACGGCAACATAAGCCAAATTGCCTATTACATTCATCAAAGGCTGCATAATGCCCGAAAGAAACTGTGATTTCCAGTTGGCGTCATAAACATTTTTGTTAAGCTTGCCAAAGTGAGCAAGCACCGATTCTTCGGCACGAGAGATACGAACGACATCATGTCCGGAATACATTTCTTCAATATAGCCGTTCAATTCGCCGAGAGATACCTGCCTTGCGGTGAAATATTTTTGTGAGCGGCTCATAATCAGCATAATCAGCACCATGCCCACCGTTGTGATTAAAACAGAAGCCAAAGCCAAATGCCATTCGGTAGCAAACATCATGATAAGGCAGCCGACAAACTGTGTTGCGGCGCTGATTATTGTAGGCAAACTGTTGGTAATGCCCTGCTGCAAGGTTGAAACATCATTTGTAATTCGGCTGAGAATATCTCCGGTTGAAGTTTCGCCGAATTGCTTTAGGGGGACTTTGTTGATTTTTACCGATAAATCGTGACGCATTCTTTTTGACGCTTTCAGCGTGACCGTTGCCATAATATAATGCTCAACAAAGTTTGCCAAAGCCCCTATCAGATAAAACGCAATCAGCAAAAATCCCAGCTTTGCAATTGCCGCCATATCAATTCCCGTGGCAAGCCCATCGGATATATAATTAGTTATTTCGCCGATTTTATCCGGTGCGATAATTGTCATAATCGCCGATACCACCGCAAGGATGAGAGCAACAATGACAAAGGGAAAACTTCCCATATATTTAAAAATTTTAGATAAAGTCTTTTTCATCACATTGCCTCCTTATGCCTTGTCTGCCGCAGTCAGCTGAGATTGGGCAATTTCACGATAAACCGAACAGTTTTTCATCAATTCCTCGTGCGTGCCGATTCCGACCGCTTCGCCACGCTCCAAAACAATAATTTTATCCGCATCTTTAATCGTGCTGATTCTCTGAGCGACAATCACCTTAGTCGTATCCTTTAAATTCTTTCGCAATCCTTGGCGAAGCATTGAATCGGTTTTGTAATCAAGCGCAGAGAAAGAATCATCGAAAATGAGAATTTCGGGTTTGCGGGCAAGTGCACGGGCAATGGAAAGGCGCTGTTTTTGACCTCCGGACACGTTTTTGCCAAGCTGCAAAATTTTATGCTCCTTTCCGTCTTCCATCTTGCCGACAAATTCTTCGGCTTGGGAAACGGCAAGCGCCATATCCACATCGGCTTCGTCAAATCCGTTTTGCGACTGCCCGAAAGTAATGTTGTCACGAATGCTTCCCGCAAACAGCACCGCCTTTTGCGTGATATATCCAAGCTTGTTATAAAGCCCCTCAAAGGTATATTCCTTGATATTTACACCGTCAATCAGCACTTCGCCGCAATCTACATCATAAAATCTTGCCATTAGGGATACAAGCGTTGTTTTGCCGCAGCCTGTTGCGCCGATTATTGCAAGCGTTTGCCCTTTTTCCACACGGAAAGAAAGATTGCTTAGCGCTTCTTCACCTGCTTCCGGATAAGAAAACGACACATTCTTAAATTCCAAAGTGCCGACTTCATTGCCGTGAGCCGTCGTTCCCTCAACTATTGTTGCGCTCTTATCAAGCACTTCGTTGATACGCTCTGCGGAAACCTGTGCGGCAGGCAGCATCATAAATACCATAATAAGCATCATAAAAGACATAACCACATATGTCGCATAGGTGCTGAAAACAACCACATCACTGAACATGGTGATTCTATCGCCGATATCAGTCAAGGCAATTTGATTTATCAGCGCTGCGCCAAGCCAGTAGATTGCGAGTGAAAGTCCGTTCATACAGGCGCTCATAACAGGCATCATCAAAGAAAAAAGCCGCTGATTTTTAAGCTGTATGTTCATCATTTCGCTGTTGGGGATATCAAATTTTTCGGTCTGATAGTTTTCGGCATTAAACGCATGAACTACATTGATGCCGGTTAAATTTTCTCTTGCAATTCGGTTTTGTACATCGGTGAGCTTTTGCACCTTGCGAAATCTCGGCAAACATACGCTCATGATTGACAAAACGGTAACGCAGATAATAACAACGGCAGAAGCGGTTACTGCCGATAATTCCCAACTTTTTCCGAGAATCTTGATAATCGCCCACACCGCCATAATGGGCGATTTTACCAAAGCCTGCAAACCCATAGAAACAATCATTTGCAGTTGTGTAATATCGTTGGTGGTACGGGTGATAAGGCTTGGAATGGAAAATTTCCCTGTTTCCGCTTTGCCTAATGTCATGACATGGCTAAACAGCTTTTCACGAACCGCAAAGCTGTATCCGGAAGCTATTTTCGAGGTTAAAAATCCGCAAGTAACGGCAAGAACCGCACTTGCAAGAGTACAGCCCAACATTTTCGCCCCAATGGTGAGAATATCGGACATTTGCCCCTCTTGGTTGATGAGTAGAGTAAGCTCGCTCATATAATCGGGCATTGTCAGTTCAAAATAAACCTGCCCGATAATGAGCACTACCGCAACGAGAACCATTATGCGTTCTCTTTTTTGCATATTTTTCAACAGTTTTATCATTTTGTTTTCTCCTTTTTTGTCAGTGCGATTTTATAAGTCTGTCTATATTTCTGTTCATGACCTTAAAGCAATGTTCCATAACCGTAAATTCCTCCTCGGTCAATCCGCAAACAACCGATTTTGTAAATTGTTCTTGCGCTTTTCTGCCAATGTCAATTATCGGCTGAGCTTTTTCGGTGCACACAAGAATATCTTTTCTCCTGTCACCCGGATATTCTTTGCGCAAAAGCAAACCTTCGTTGACCAATTTATCCACGTGGGCAGATACATTTGCACGCTTTAGACCTCTTAATTCACACAAATCTCTTGCGGTTGACAAATCAGGGTTATTGGCAAAAAACAAAAGAATGCTTATTGCCGTAAGCGAAATGCCGATTTGTTTGGCAAGGGGCATCAAAGCCTGCTCATAAGCTAAACCGAGCTTTTTTGCATATCCGTTCATTTCCTGAATCGGAATCATCTTCATGCGCCTCCTTTCTGTATATTTTTGGATTGTTCATTATTATACAATCTAATATTGAACAATATACAGGCATGAAATGAATAATATGTAAAGAAATATAACTTATTATTTTTCAAGGTCGTGCAAATATTCTGCCATGATTTTATTTTGCCTTTTTTCCATTTTTCGCCAATTAAAATATCCGTAAACATCATTTGCCAAAAACACGCCAAAACATATCACAACAGATAAATATGATTTATCGGTAAGGGAAGCCGATATCCACAAAACAATCAGCACAACATCGTTTGCGGCATAGCCGAGCGCATAAAACGGACTGCGCCTGAAAGTGAGATAAACCGCAAGAAAGCTTGTTGCAACCGAAACGGTGCTCGGCGCCAAATTTGCCGTATTAAAGGCTGCCAGAATAAAATAAAAAACAAACGTGACAAGCAATGTCAAAATAATCATGAAAACAATTTCAGGTTTCTTCAAGCGATTGACCTTTACCTCGGATTTATTTTCGGAAAAAGGATTTTTCATCCACGAAATCAGGGCAAAAAGCGCCATGGGAGCCGTCATGCCGAGATATGTTATCATCTCGCCGTAATATGCAAAGCTAAACGAAATGATGCCGTACAAAATACTGAACACAACCATAAAAAGCTGCCCTATCGGGTTGCCCTTTGCATTGAAAATCAGCGATGTAACGCCGACAAGCGAAGCTGTGAGAGTTAAATAGTTTTCCCTATCAAACACAAAAAAGAAAATAACGATTAAAGCGGTTGACAGTGCCCAAAGTGCGACTTCACCCTTGGTGAAATAGCGTGATTTGCCTTTTTTTAAATTTAACATAATTACCTCCCTATTACAAAAACAAGCACCCGCTTGCACATCTTCAAAGACCTAATGATGTGCAAACGAATGCTTAACATTCACTACCCGGTGGCAGCTGCATTATTGAATTTACTTGACATTATTGATTGTAGCATATTGCGTTTGAAATGTCAACCCGACTTGAATTTTTTGTATTTTAGCGATATTTGGCATTTCAACGTAAAAAAATTTTACGCTTGATTATTTATTTTTGAAAAAAATCTTGACAAGATTTGATTTTTGTGATAAACTATTATTAGTATCGCCGGTGTGATGGAATTGGCAGACGTGCCGGACTCAAAATCCGGTCCTGGCGACAGGGTGCGGGTTCGACCCCCGCCACCGGCACCAGCAGCCAAACGCTGCACGGATTTCGGACTTCACTTGTTGAGGTCCGATTTTTGTTTTTTCAGAAAAGTTTTGCCAACGGTTTCATCAGACAAAGCTGTCGCTTTATTTTTTGCGTCAATAAATATTTGCGTGGGTTATACACAAAAACTTAGGGTGCCTTTCATAAGAAAGGCACCCTAAAATAATGTTAATTATTCAAGCTTAGAAAACGAATTAGTCGTTCTTCTTCTTGATAACTACTGCAGCGGCAGAACCGATTACGCCGAGAAGAGCGATTGCAGCGATAGGAGCTTCAACGCCTGTCTTGGGGCTGGAATCAGCAGCAGTTGTAGTTGTAGTTGTTGTGGTTGTTGCAGCAGCAGTTGTGGTTGTTGCAGCGGCAGTTGTTGTTGTTACAGCAGCCTTTGTAGTAGTTGTTGTAGTGGTTGTTGTTACAGCAGGTGTAGTTGTTGTGGTTACAACAGGATCGGAAATCTTGATGAAACCGTTCTCATAAGTTGTGATGTAGTCATAGTTGCCGAGAGAGATGTTGGAGTTGTTACCCTCAGCATTCTTTACATCCCACCAATTGATGTTGAAAAGGTCGCCTTCGGCTGTGTCTTCGGGAAGATCAAATGTCATCTTGAACATAATAATCTTGCCATCGGCATTGTTGGTAAGAGGATTTGCAGCGTAACCGAGAACCTGTACAAGACCCTGAGGCTTGTCGGTAAGACCGCTGTACAAATCGCCGGACCACTTCTTGCCCATTTCGAGGTTTTCTTCTACATCGAGGTAGAGAGAACCGCCGTTTTTAACAACGCTGCCTGTTTCAAGGAAATCATACGCATAGTTGTCGTTGCCCTGGAGATCCTGAGGCTGGATATCCTTGAAGTAGAGGAACTTTGAGTTCCATGAGTCTGTACCGTATTCAGCGCCTGTCAGATAAGCATTAACTTCAACCTGATAGTCGTTAGCCTTGAGTTCGTCGAGTGTGAGCTCGATCTTGTCAACGCAAAGTACAACTGTGGTTTCTTCAACCTTTGCGCCGGTTTCTGCATCAACAGCAGCTGAAGCGGGTACTGCAAGTGCTGCGGCTGCAACTGCAAGAGTTGACACGCAGGCAAATGCCTTTGAAAAAAGATTTTTCATTTTTTTATTTCCTTTCGTTAAAAAATATATCTTCATCTGTGGGCATATTGCGAATGCCCACAGAATGTAAGATCAAATTGATTGGTCGGACTTATCAGTCCAAAGTATCGGGATAATTGCCCGAATTGATACCGCTTGTATCGGAAGTTTGAACAACACCGATTGCTGTCCAAATCTCGTAATAAGCTTCATACTGGTTGAACGGAGGAGTATAAGAAGCATACATTGCGGAATACTGAGCGACAAACGAAGCGTCCTTAGCGTCAATGCTCTTATAAACATCGGTGCCGACTGTTATAGTATCTTCATTTGTGTTTGCAAGGAATTTTGCGAGTGAATCATTCGTGTTGTTGAGTGTGGGCAGTACAAACGAACCTACGCTCTGTGCGGCGAATACCGCCGAATAGCTTGCGATAGCCGCAGCGTCCTTAGCATCAACGATATGATCAAGGTTTGCGTCACCGCGCTGACCTACTGTGCAACTTACCGTACCGAAATCAGCTGATGTTTGTGCTGAATAATCTGTATAGAGAACATCATTAAACAGCGCAACGTCATCTTCATTTTCGGTAGAAAGCTCAAGTCCGGCTGTTTCGTTTACCTTGGCGAAGATATTATCAAGCGAGTTAAAGTCAAGTTTGTAATCGAACGAATAATCAAACGCATAATCGGAGTTCTTGCTGTAATATGTCCAGTAAATATCGTAAGGTGAAACGCCCTCGTCACCCTTTCCGGCATAAGTCACATCGAATGTGCCGTCGGCATCAGCAGGGTCGATAACGATATTCTCGGTGATATCAACTTCATAGTCAGCGATAGGCTCGTCGCCGCTTTCATCATAGATGAAGACTTTAAGCGTAAAGTCGGCAGTTGAGCTGTCGAGAATGCTGTTGGTATTATCGGCAAAATATGTGCCGAGCTGAACATCGTTAGTATTTGCTTCAAACGCAACACGTGTTGTGGTAGTGGTTGTAGTTGTTGTCGTAGTTGTCGTTGTCGTTGTTGTAGTGGTAGTAGTTGTTGTTGTGGTTGTTGTTGTAGTCGTGGTAGTTGTAGTAGTTGTTGTCTTAGCAGTTACGGAGATAGTACCGTCCTTAACGGTTACATCTGACCTATCCTTGCCGACAGTATTAAGGGTTGCATCGGTAAATGTGAAGTAGTTTTCATCGATGACAACATCAACAGTGCCTGTTTCGGCATCATCGGGAACTGTTACGCTAACGGTGATGAAATCATCAGAAGCGTTATCAAGAGCAACGTTAGATATTGAAACAGTTGCAAAGTTGCCGATTGCATTCAATGTGATATCTCCGCTTTGGAACATATCACCGAGTGATACGTTTTTAATAACATATCCTGCGGGAACGGAAATGATGAACTGAATTGATGTTGCATCGTCAAGACCTGTTGCCGTGAAAGGAACATCAACGGTTTGACCTGCATCGGCAGTTACATCGTCACCGACGATATTGATGTCATATGATTTGAGAGTTGTTGTAGTTGTGGTGGTTGTGGTTGTAGTCTGAGTTGCAGTGCCGCTTGTAGTTGTGGTGGTTGTGGTAGTTGTAGTTGTTGTGGTTGTTGTTTTAGCTGTAACGGAAATCGAACCGTCCTTAATGGTTACTTGCGCTCTGTCAGCGCCGACTGCAACAAGATTTGCGTCTGTAAATGTGAATACATTATCAACAATGTCAACGGGAACAGTTTCGGTTTTTGCATCATCGGGAACTGTTACGCTAACGGTGATGAAGTCATCGCTATCGGAAATCTCGGTATTCGAGATGCTTACAACTACCATATTATCGGCAGTTTTGCTGAGTGTAAGCTCACCCTGTGCGAACATCTCGCCAAGCGATACATCTTCAATTACATATCCTGCGGGAACTGTAATTATGAACTGCATTGATGTTGTGTCATCAAAACCGGTTGCCGTGAAAGGAACATCAACGGTTTCGCCGGCATTTGCCGTTACGTCATCACCTATGATATTGATAACGTATGTGCTGAGCGTTGTTGTGGTAGTAGTTGTAGTTGTTGTTGTAGTTGTGGTCGTTGTCGTTGTCGTTGTAGTTGTCGTTGTAGTCGTCGTAGTAGTTGTGGTTGTTGTGGTGGTGGTAGTAGTTTCAGCTGTAACGGAAATTGAACCGTCCTTAATAGTTACCTGCGCTCTGTCAGATCCTACCGCAACAAGGTTTGCGTCTGTGAATGTAAAGAGATCGTCAACGATATCAACGGGAACGGTTTCGGTCTTGGCATTATCGGGAACAGTGACTTTTACATTTATAAAGTCATTTGAATCATTGTCAAGAACAACATCCGAAATGCTTACCAGCACCATATTATCGGCGGTTTTGCTGAATGTAAGTTTGCCCTGTACAAACATTTCGCCAAGGGTTACTTCATCAATAACATAGCCCGAGGGAACCGTAATAACAAACTGCATTGAAGACGCATCGTCAAAGCCTGTTGCCGTGAAAGGAACATCAACGGTTTCGCCGGCATCTGCCGTTACATCATCACCGACAATGCTGATTGCGTACGTGCTGAGCGTTGTGGTTGTAGTAGTAGTTGTTGTAGTTGTGGTAGTGGTTGTTGTAGTAGTAGTCGTTGTAGTAGTTGTTGTGGTGGTTGTCGTTGTGGTGGTTACGTTCGTCATTCCGACAACTTCGACATTATCGGCGTCAAGTTCGGAAGAGAATACCACTCTGCCGGCTGCGTCAAGCTCAGCTTCGCCGTTGAGAATATAGACGTTGCCTTTGCTGTCAATCGTGAATTTAACATCATCAGAGCCTGTGTAGCCTGCGGGAACTATGGCTTCTGTAAGGGTATATACAACGCCGGAGGTAAGACCTGTGATTGTACGTGCCTGTGTTGTGGAGATCCACTCGGCAATAACGTCGCCGTTTTCATCAAGAACCTGAAGACCTGCACCTGCAAGTGCGTTACCGTCCTGATCGACCTTGAGAATATCAGCCTCAAAGCCTGCAATTTCAATGAAACCGTCATCGTATTCCATATCTATAGGACCGTCTTGGCTGTAAAGCTTATAAAGCGGAAGCCCGTTTTCAAGATCGGGTCCAAAGTAGAAATCAACGTCGTAGATGTCGCCGGCAACAGCGTCATCCGGAACGGTTATGTTAAGGATGATTTCACCGTCGGTAATAACGGAATTATCGGGATAACCGTAGTCATTTGCAAAACTCATCACAAAAACCGTGCTGCCTGCGGGCGCATTGAATTTATCAAAGTTTTTGCCCGATGTGAGAACGTTTGTGAAAAGCATACCTTCAACGCCGTTAGCGGCACTTCCGGCGTAGCTTTCGCCTACCGTTGCATACAAATTTTGATCCGATGTGGATACGGTTGCCTTTTCGACTACCAAACCTTCTTCAAGAATGAAGGCGAGGTCGAATGCGGAGTAACCGCCTGCCGCTTCAACGTTGCTGAACGAAATTTTGTATTCGACAGTTTCGCCGGCAGTTGCATATTGATAATCCTGTGCATCAACAAGGACATTATCATCGGGAACAATTACATTGATGTAAGCGTCGGAAAGGACCTCAATATCAAGCGGAATTTCTTGGCTTGCCTTATTGTCAATGATTTCATTTGTGCCGTAGGTTATAACCTCAATATCAAGAGGATATTCGCCTGCGGCTGTTCCTGCGGGAACGAAAAATTTAAGTGTTGCGAGCTTGCCCGTAGCGGTAACAGGCGTAAGCGATGCTGCGGCAATACCGACAACACCGTCATCATCGGGGTTGCTGTTACTTAAATTCCTGATTACGGCATCAGCCGATGTAACGGTTTTTGCGGTGGCACGTGAAAGCACGCCATCGTACATTACATCCTCGTCAAAGCCGAGATACGTAAACGTGTTGTAATCAAAATGTACATAGACCGTACACGCCTTGAAGCCTTCGGTGATGTTATCGAGCATAATATCTACATCAACAATATCGCCGTAAGCCGTGTTGCCGCTTGCGTCGGTAATCAGCTGGTCTGTTCCGGGCAAATCAGCAGTAAGTCTTGCTTCCGACGGCCTTGCGTCAACTGTGGTTCCGTAAATCCAAGCCGCATCGTCGGAGCCTACCGGTGTTGTTGCCGCACCGACAGGAATAACAAGTGCGCTCGTTGCCGTAGCAACACTCGTCAGCAGTGCAAGAGCTCTTTTGAGCTTGCTAACTTTCATCCTTTAATCATCCTTTATAATTTATTTTATATTGCAGCCCATATACACAGCGACTGCACTATAATCATATTTAATAACAACCGCCGTTTGCACACAGGCACTTTTAGCGATTATTAGATTAGTATAAATATTATAACTTATCGCTCTGAGATTGTCAAGCCTTTTGTGATAAAAACCTTTAAAAAGTTTTATACTATGTGCGAAAGGTAAAAAGCCTCGAAACCAACACTTG
>CAZBAI010000030.1:0-15535 GCA_964490175.1 uncultured Oscillospiraceae bacterium
GGCGGTCAGCGTTTCGGTGAAATGGAAGTTTGGGCGCTTGAAGCTTACGGCGCAGCCTATACCTTGCAGGAGATTTTAACGGTTAAGTCCGATGATACGAACGGACGTGTGCTCACTTATGAGGCAATCGTTAAGGGTCAAAACGTGCCCAAGCCGGGTGTGCCCGAATCCTTTAAGGTTCTCGTTAAGGAATTGCAGTCGCTTGCGCTTGATGTAAGAGTATATGACGCAAATAACGAAGAAATCGACCTTAAACAGAATTTTGACGATGATGACAATATCATTCCGCATCCTTCCGATTATGATGATGCCGATATGGAGGACGTAATCGTCGAAGAAGAGCTTGAAGACAGCTATTATGAGGATTTTGAGGACGAGGACGACGATGTTGACACACTTGACGACGGCGATGAAATGTACGATGATGACGATGACAGCTTTTAAAGATAAACCCCTTAAAAAAGCAAGGTCATAATCATCACTAAAAAATCGAATATCCGGCGCACCGAAAAATATGCGCCGGATGCAAAATATACAAGGGGGCTTATTCTTAATGGAATTTAACACATTTGAATCCATAAAAATCGGTCTTGCATCGCCCGAGCAAATCAGAAACTGGAGCTACGGCGTTGTCGAAAGACCCGAAACAATAAATTACAGAACGCAAAAACCCGAAAAAGACGGTCTTTTCTGCGAAAAGATTTTCGGACCTACAAAAGACTGGGAGTGCCACTGCGGAAAGTTTAAGAAAATCCGCTTTAAGGGCAAGGTATGCGACCGCTGCGGTGTTGAAGTAACACGTGCCAAGGTTAGGCGTGAAAGAATGGGACATATCGAGCTTGCCGCTCCCGTTTCCCATATTTGGTATTTCAAAGGCACACCGTCGAGAATCGGACAGGTGCTTGAAGTTTCGCAAAAGCGCCTTGAAGAAATTCTTTATTTTACCAAGTATATAGTAACCGATCCCGGAAATACAGAGCTTGAGAAAAAGCAACTGCTCACCGAAAAGGAATATATCGACGCCAGAGAAAAATACGGCGATGATTTTAAGGCGGGAATGGGTGCGGAATCTATTAAGATTTTGCTTCAGGAATACAGCAATGACCGCTATGACCTTTTCAGACAGAAGCTTGAAAGACAAAGCAAGCTTAATCTTGACAGAGAACAGAGAGAAAAATGTGCGCTTTGCACAAGCTTCGATTGTAAAAATTGTGAGCTTTGCGCAAATTGCGTTGACGAAAGCGAGTGGAAGAACAACTTAGAGGTTGTTTCCGATGAGCTTAAAGATGAGCTTGACGGACTTGCTTCGGGTCAAAAGCGCATGAAGCTTCTCAAAAGGCTTGAAATTATCGAATCGTTCAGACTTTCCGGCAATAAGCCCGAATGGATGATTCTTGATGTTGTGCCTGTAATTCCGCCTGAGTTGCGACCTATGGTTATGCTTGACGGCGGCAGATATGCAACAAGCGACCTTAACGACCTTTACCGCCGTGTTATCAACAGAAATAACCGTTTGAAGAGAATGTTAGAGCTTGACGCTCCCGACATTATTATCAGAAACGAAAAGCGTATGCTTCAAGAAGCTGTTGACGCACTTATCGACAACGGCCGCCACGGCAGGGCTGTAACAGGCCCCTCAAACAGGGCGCTTAAATCGCTTTCCGATATGCTTAAAGGTAAGCAGGGACGTTTCCGTCAAAATCTTCTCGGTAAACGTGTCGACTATTCCGGACGTTCCGTTATCGTTGTAGGTCCCGAGCTTAAAATGTATCAGTGTGGCTTGCCTAAGGAAATGGCGCTTGAACTTTTCAAGCCGTTCGTTCTTAAAAGGCTTGTCGATACAAAGGTTATAAACAATATCAAGGGCGCACGCAAAATGGTTGACCGTGCCCAAAATGAGGTTTGGGACGCTCTTGAAAACGTAATTAAAGATCACCCCGTTTTGCTCAACCGTGCTCCTACGCTCCACAGGCTCGGTATTCAGGCGTTTGAGCCGGTACTCGTTGAAGGCAGAGCGTTAAAGCTCCACCCGCTGGTTTGTACCGCTTACAACGCCGACTTCGACGGTGACCAAATGGCTGTTCACCTGCCGCTTTCACAAGAGGCGCAGGCGGAAGCAAGGTTTTTGATGCTTGCCGCAAACAATCTTCTCAAACCCTCAGACGGACGTCCTGTGGCTGTTCCTACTCAGGATATGGTTCTCGGCTCATACTATCTGACAATGCTTAAAGAGGGCGAAAAGGGCGAGGGCAAGGTATTCAGAGATGTCAACGAGGCTTTGATGGCATATCAAGAGGGCGTTGTATCGCTTCATGCCGCTATTAAGGTCAGAATCACAAAAGATATCGGCGGAAGAACGGTTTCCAAGATTATCGACTGTACGGTCGGCAGACTTATTTTCAATGAAAATATTCCGCAAAATTTGGGCTATGTTGACAGAACAAATTCGGATAAACAGTTTGACCTTGAAATTTCGTTCCTTGTCGGCAAAAAGCAACTTTCGGGCATTATCGAGCGTTGCATTAAGATTCACGGAACAACGACAACTTCCGAGGTTCTTGACAAGGTAAAAGCTCTCGGCTTTAAGTACTCGACAAAGGCGGCAATTACGGTTGCGGTTTGCGACGCTGTAATTCCTCCGCAGAAAAAGGAGATTTTGAGCGCTGCCGACGAGCAAATCGACAAAATTACCGACCTTTATGACAACGGATATATTTCAGCTTCCGAAAAATCCGAAAAGGTTATCAGCGTTTGGAATAAGGCGACAGATGACGTTACCGCTGCGCTGAAAGCCAATCTTGATAAATATAACCCCATCTTCATGATGGCGGATTCCGGTGCCCGTGGTTCAATCAACCAGATTCGTCAGCTTGCGGGTATGCGTGGACTTATCGCAAACACATCGGGTACGACAATCGAAATTCCGATTCGTGCAAATTACCGTGAGGGACTTAATATCTTGGAATACTTTATTTCCTCACGTGGCGCACGAAAAGGTCTTGCCGACACGGCGCTTCGTACTGCCGACTCGGGTTACCTTACAAGACGTCTTGTCGATGTTTCGCAAGATGTTATTATCCGCAAGGAAGATTGCGGTGCCGATGACGGTATTGTAATTTCCGAAATTACCAGCGGCGGTCAGATGATTGAAGAACTTAGTGAAAGACTTCTCGGACGTTATTTGGTCGAAGATTTGCGAGATGAAGCAACAGGCGAGTTGATTCTTTCCAAGAATAAACTCATCAACGAAGCCGACGCACAAAAGGTTGTTGCCGCAGGAGTTAAAGAAATCAAGATTCGTTCGGTTATTCACTGCAAGTGCAAGCAGGGCGTTTGCGCTAAGTGCTATGGCGCAAACCTTGCCAATGGCAATCTTGTTTCTGTCGGTGAGGCTGTCGGAATTATTGCCGCTCAGTCTATCGGTGAGCCGGGTACGCAGCTCACGATGAGAACGTTCCACACCGGCGGTATCGCTTCTGCCGAGGATATTACGCAGGGTCTGCCCCGTGTTGAGGAACTGTTTGAAAGCCGCAAGCCCAAAAAGGCTGCGACAATTGCGAGAACCTCCGGTAAAATCCGCATAGAAGAAGTCAAAAAGGCTAAGAATGTATACATCGTCAACGAAGAAACAGGCGAAGAAGACGTATATGTACTTTATGATAAGCTTAAGGTTAAAGACGGCGATGTGATTACCAAGGGACACAGACTTACCGAGGGTAACATCTATCCTGTTGATATTCTCAACGTGCTCGGACCTACGGCTGTTCAGGATTATATCATCAAGGAAGTGCAAAAGGTTTACAGACTGCAAGGTGTTGATATCAACGATAAACACATTGAAGTTATTGTAAGGCAGATGCTCAGGAAAATCAAGGTTGAAGATTCCGGTTCGAGTTATTTGCTTCCCGCAAGCCTTGTTGACAAAAAGGAAATCGACGAAATCAACGCACAGCTTTGCAGACGCATGGAAAACGGCGAGGAAAACATTCACCTTGTTACCACAAGCCCCGTGCTTCAGGGTATCACAAAGGCTTCGTCCAGCTCCGAAAGCTTCCTTTCCGCCGCTTCTTTCCAGGAAACGACAAAAGCGCTTACCGACGCTGCAATCAAGGGTAAGAGCGATATGCTGCTCGGCTTGAAAGAAAATGTTATTATCGGTAAGCTCGTTCCTGCGGGCACCGGTATGGATATTTACAATAAGGTCGAAATCGTCAAGAATGAAACTCTTGCCGAACAACAACATATCGGCTGAAATAGTTGAAATTTATCAGCGCCGCATTAAAAATCAAATGCGGCGCTGAGGTTTTTTTGAATATATGCATATTTTTATGCAAATATGCAGGATTTGGTGAATATATTCATTGATACGCTGAATATTTATGCGATTTTTTGCAAATTTGAAGAATAAATATTCAAATTGGGGTTGACAAATCCGAAAAAGGCGAGTATAATAAATCTCAGAAAAACAACAGCGCTGTTTTTGCGTTGCAAAATATTTTTATTTATAAAGGAGAAATTGTTATGGCAAAGGAAATCAAAAAGGTTGTTTTGGCGTATTCCGGCGGACTTGACACATCAATCATTATTCCGTGGCTTAAAGAAAATTACAACAACTGCGAGGTAATCGCTGTTTCGGGCGATGTCGGTCAGGGAACAGAGCTTGACGGTCTTGAGGAAAAAGCCATCAAAACAGGCGCTTCAAAGCTTTATATTGAAGATTTGACCGATGAATTTATTGACGATTATGTATTCCCCACGATGAAAGCGGGCGCTGTGTATGAGGGCAAATATCTTCTCGGCACATCGTTTGCACGTCCTATAATCGCAAAAAGAATCGTTGAGATTGCAAAGGCAGAGGGCGCAGACGCTATTTGCCACGGCTGCACGGGCAAGGGTAACGATCAGGTTCGTTTTGAGCTGACCATTAAAGCATTTGCTCCCGATATGGAAATTATCGCACCGTGGAGAACGTGGGACATTAAATCACGTGATGAGGAAATTGATTACGCCGAGGCACACAATATCCCCTTGAAGATTAACCGTGAAACAAATTATTCCAAGGACAAAAACTTGTGGCATATTTCTCACGAGGGTCTTGACCTTGAAAGCCCGGCAAACGAGCCGCAGTATAATAAAGAGGGATTTTTGGAGCTTGGCGTTTCGCCCGAGCAGGCGCCCGATGTGCCTACATATGTTACAATCAGCTTTGAAAAAGGCACGCCTGTTGCAATTGACGGCGTTAAGATGAAGGGCAGCGACATTGTAAGAAAGCTTAACGAGCTTGGCGGCGCAAACGGAATCGGCATTGCGGATATTGTCGAAAATCGTCTTGTCGGCATGAAATCACGTGGCGTTTACGAAACTCCCGGCGGAACTATTCTTTATTATGCACATGATGCGCTTGAAACTATTTGTCTTGATAAGGCAACCATGAGGGTTAAGCAGCAGCTTGCCCCGATTTATGCCGATACTGTATATAACGGACAGTGGTTTACGCCTGTTCGTGAGGCGCTTGACGCATTTGTCGAAAAAACACAGCAAACCGTTACGGGTGAGGTTAAACTCAAACTTTATAAGGGCAATATAATCACGGCTTCGCTCACATCGCCCTATACCCTTTATGATGAAGAAGTTGCAACTTTTGATGAGGACGAGGTTTATGACCAAAACGACAGCGCAGGATTTATCAACCTGTTCGGTCTGCCTATCAAGGTTAAAGCCAAACTTGATGAAAAGCGCAACAACGGATAAGGAGAGCTTTTATGAATAACTCTAAAAATACTACGCTGTATATAATTGCGACGGTGCTTATTATCGTCGGTGCGGTATTTATAGTCAAAAGTCTGAAAGAAAAATCGGATTTTGACAAAAAGGGATTTGAGGATTTTAACGAAATTTCCTATACCGAGCTTGAAGACGGAACATACGTCAAGGGCGAATTTATCGAAGCTTATTCTCCCTTTGCCGAAACCTACACCACAAACTACGGTGTAAGAACTTCTAAAGACAGTGATGAGCTTTATTACGTAGTTCCCGCAGGCAGTGAGGAAGAATACGAAACGCTTGAATACCGTTATGTCGGATTTTTCTGCTCAAAGGATTGGTTTGACAAAATGGACGACCTTATTGACGAAACCGATGAATACTATGAAGACGAATATGCCGCAGAGCCTGTGCCGGTTGCATTTACGGCAAAGGTACGTGATATGACCGATGAAGAAATCGGCTGGATGGAGGAATACTTCATAGAAAGCGGCATTGACGAGGACGAGATGGATTACTATATGCACCCGGTTGTGCTTGAAGTTTTCTCGGAAAACGGCTACAAGGGCGGTGTTTATATCGGGCTCGGCATGGCGGCAATCGGCGTGGTTATGCTTGTAGTTGCATTTGTTTTCAAGGCAAAAAGCAAAAAGCAAGAGCAAGAGGAAACTTATTATTAAAATGTAGATTAGCCTTGGGGCAAGCGGCTTTCTTGTTTGCAAAGAGAGTCGCCTTGCCCTTGCACTGCTTATTGTGCGTATATATTGAGCGAAGCAAAAAGCATTTTGAAAAGAGAACGCTGTGTTTAAAAAAGCGCTTTGTTTTGAAAATACTTAAATTTAGATTTTAAATTTTTTCTCGGAGGATATAGATTTTATGTCAACGAAAATGTGGGCGGGACGTTTTTCAAAGGAGGTTGACGAGGGCGTAAATGCCTTTAATTCGTCAATAGCTTTTGATTGCAGAATGTACAGGCAAGATATTGAGGGCAGTATTGCGCACGCAAAAATGCTGGGCAAATGCGGAATTATTCCGATAGAAGATTCAAAAGAGATTATTAAGGGTTTAAAAGGCATTCTTGCCGATTTGGACGCAGGTGTTCTTGAAATTGATGCAAGCGCCGAGGATATTCATATGTTTGTTGAAGCCGAGCTTACAAAGCGTTTGGGTGCGCTGGGCAAAAAGCTTCACACCGCACGTTCGAGAAACGATCAGGTTGCGCTTGATATCAGGCTGTATCTTGAAGCGGAGATAAATGAAATAAAAGAGCTTGTTTTAAAGCTTTGCACCTCGCTTGTAAATACGGCAAAAAAGCATACCGAAACGGTTATGTGCGGATATACGCACCTGCAAAGGGCACAGCCCATAACTTTTGCGCATCATCTTATGGCATATGTGCAAATGCTTTTGCGTGATATTGACAGGTTGTGTGACTGCAAAAGGCGAATGATGAGCGCTTGCCCTTTGGGAAGCTGTGCGCTTGCCGGCACGACCTATGATATTGACAGGCATTTTACCGCTAAAGAGCTTGGATTTGACGCACCGTGCGAAAACAGTCTTGACGGCGTTTCCGACAGGGATTTTTGCGCTGAGCTTGCTTTTGCGCTCAGTCTTGTAATGACGCATCTTTCACGTTTTTCGGAAGAAATTATCATGTGGTGCTCATGGGAATTTAAATTTATTGAGCTTGACGATGCCTTTGCGACGGGTTCATCAATCATGCCGCAGAAGAAAAATCCCGATATCACAGAGCTTATCAGGGGCAAAACCGGCAGGGTCAACGGCGACCTTGTAACCTTGCTGACAATGCTAAAGGGTTTGCCGCTTGCATATAACAAGGATATGCAGGAGGATAAAGAAGCGATTTTCGACGCAATTGACAACACCAAGCTTTGCTTAAAAACCTTTATACCGATGCTTGACACTATGAGAGTTATCGGTGATAATATGCAAAAGGCGGCGTCACGTGGGTTTATCAATGCGACCGACTGTGCGGATTATCTCACCAAAAAGGGTATGCCTTTCAGAGAAGCCTATAAACTGACAGGCACGCTTGTTGCACAATGCATTTCCGAGGGAATAGGGCTTGAAGATGTTCCGATTGAGGATTATAAAGCGCTCTCCGACTTGTTTGATGAAGACATTTATGAAGCTATTGACCTTAAAAACTGCACGATGAAGCGTACTTCATACGGCGGCCCTGCCGTGGAATGCGTTAAGGTTCAAATAGATAACGCATTGAAAAATATAGAAAATAAAGGTAGTTTAATATGAAAACAAAAGTTTATATCGACGGTCAGGAGGGCACTACGGGGCTGAAAATTTCCGAGCGTTTTGCCAATCGTGACGATATTGAAATTTTGAAGATTGATTCCGATAAGCGCAAGGATAACAAAGAACGGCAAAAAATGATAAACGCTTCCGATTTTACATTTCTTTGCCTGCCGGATTCGGCGTCAATCGAGGCGGTGTCACTTGCCGGCGATAAGGTAAGGCTGATTGACGCTTCAACTGCGCACAGAACAAATCCTGCGTGGAGCTACGGCTTTCCCGAATTGTCGGAAAATCATCGTGAAAGCATAAAAAAATCAAGCAGAGTGGCAGTTCCCGGGTGCTATGCAAGCGGCTTTATTTCACTTGTATATCCGCTTGTTGCGCACAAGGTTTTGCAAAACGATTATCCGCTGACTTGCTTTGCTTCATCAGGTTACAGCGGCGGCGGCAAGAAAATGATTGCCGATTATGAAAATCCTAACAGAAGTGCCGAGATGGATTCGGCAAGGTTTTATGCGCTTACGCTTTCGCACAAGCACCTGCCCGAAATGCAATATGTTTGCAATTTGAAAGAAAAGCCTTTGTTTTCGCCGTTTGTTTCCGACCATTTCAGCGGAATGAGCGTTATGGTGCCGATACACACACGGCTTTGCGAGAAAAAGCTCGGCGTTAAGGATTTTTATGAGGTTTTGTGTGAGCATTATGCAAATCAAAAAATGGTTTCGGTAATGCCGCTTTACGGTGAAGGCGTGCTTGAAAACGGCGTGCTGTATTCGAGCGCTATGTCGCAAAGCAACAAAATGCAGATTTTTGTTTTCGGCAATGATGAGCAGGTTTTGCTCTGCTCACGTTTTGATAATCTCGGCAAGGGCGCATCGGGTGCGGCTGTGCAGTGCCTTAATATAATGATGAGAATTGACGAAACAACAGGGCTTGTTTAAAAAAGCGCTTTCGGTTTTGGCGCTATTTTCGGAAAAGAGAGTGATTTTATGGTTGATATAAAAGTTTTTTCGGGATTTGAAGTTGTCGGCGGAGGTGTTTGCGCCGCAAAAGGTTTTAAGGCAAACGGCGTTTGCTGTGGGCTTGCGCATAAGCCCTTGAACAAATTTGATGAAAACGGCATGGTTTCCAATAATGCCATGCCCGACAATACTAAAAAGAAAAATGATTTGGCGGCAATTTTCTGTGAAAAAGAGTGCGCCGCCGCCGCTGTATACACAACAAATAAGGTAAAAGGCGCACCGATAAACGTTACAAAGAGAAATATTGAAAACGGCTATGCAAAAGCTGTAATCGTCAATTCTGTAAACGCTAATTGCTGCAATGCCGACGGCGAAGAAAAAGCGCAGAGAATGTGCGAAATTTTAGCAAAAGAGCTTGATATCGACAAAAGAGATGTGATTGTTGCCTCAACGGGCGTAATTGGGCAGGTTTTGCCGATTGAACCGATAGAAAATGCTGCTAAAGAGCTTTGCGACGGTCTTTCCGAGGACGGAAACGAGCGTGCCTGCGAGGCGATTATGACGACGGATACTTGCAAAAAGCAGATTGCGGTGAAATTTATGCTCGGCGATAAGCAAGTGACCTTGGGTGCAATGCTCAAAGGCAGCGGCATGATCCACCCGAATATGGCGACAACGCTTACATTTATCACAACCGACTGCGATATTGCGCCGGAATATTTGCAGCGTGCGCTTTCCGAAAATGTTAAAATCACGCTGAATATGGCAAGTGTTGACGGAGACACTTCGACAAACGATATGGTTTGCGTGCTTGCTTCGGGTCTTGCGCAGAATAAGCGAATCAACAGTGAAAATGCCGATTATGAGGTTTTTAAAAACGCACTGTATATTGTTATGCTGAATTTGGCAAGAATGATGGCACGTGACGGCGAGGGCGCAACCAAGTTGATAGAATGCGTTTGCACCGGTGCAGATGATTATGAAACCGCAAGAAAGGTTGCGAAAAGCGTTGTTTGCTCAAACCTGTTCAAAGCCGCAATTTTCGGTGAAGATGCCAACTGCGGAAGAATTTTCTGCGCTGTCGGATACAGCGGAGGCGAATTTGAAGTCGGTAATTTGAATGTTGCAATGGCTTCAAAAGCGGGCAGTATCGATGTTTGCAAAAACGGCTCGGTGCTTGAATTTGACGAGGAAAAAGCCGCAAAAGTCTTGGCTTGCGAAGAAATCAATATTCATGTCAGCGTCGGAAACGGCATTGCTTCGGCAACTGCTTGGGGCTGTGATTTGACCTATGACTATGTGCGAATCAACGGAGATTACAGAAGCTGAAAGGCAAAGGGCAAAAGCTTATGGACTGTGATAACAACGCTGTAAAAAAGATGTTGCAAAGCGGCGAAATGCTTAAATACTGCTGCAAACCGAGCGGATATTCGGACAATTTAACAAGAATCACGATTACATATCTTGCGTTTGCGCTGGTAATAGCCGGCGTAATTGCATGGGTTTATCCCGAAAAAACGTTTAGCTACGCTCTCGGTGCGGGGCTTTTCGGCATGGTGATTGTCTTTGTTTGGGCATATTTTATGATAAAAAAGCAAAGCAATATGCAGTCAATTTGCGAGGATATTATTTATGCCGTTACCGACGAGCGAATTTTGATTTGTTCTTCGAGTACGGGAAAGCTTATCGGCGAGTATTATTTTGCGACGATTACACACGCATTTGTGGAAAAATGCAAAAACAATTGCGGCACTGTGTATTTTCAACCGAACGAAAATACGCCGTATGTATCGACAAAGCTTAGCGATATTTTTCTTTATACTCAAATGCCTGTCGAGTCGTCAAGGCTTTTGCATATTTCAAATCCCGAAAAGGTTTGCGATATAATCAATCAATGTGTTGACGATTATGAAAAGAAGTATTCGGAAAGGAAAAAATAAAATAAATGGCGCAGAAAAGTAAAATCACAAACGAAATCAGAGCAAAAGTCCTTATGGACGCTTTGCCGTATATTCAAAATTATTACAACAAAACAGTAGTTGTTAAATACGGCGGAAACGCCATGACGAACGAGGAGCTTAAAAACGCCGTTATGAGCGATATTGTGCTTTTGTCGCTTGTGGGCGTAAGGGTTGTGCTTGTGCACGGCGGCGGCCCCGAAATCAACGAAATGCTCAAAAAGCTTGATATTGAAAGCAAATTTATAAACGGTTTGCGCTACACCACCAGGGAAACCATGGAGGTTGTACAGATGGTGCTTTGCGGCAAGGTGAATAAAGAGCTTGTTTCGCACTTGCGTGAGCACAAGGGCAGGGCGATTGGGCTTTGCGGACTTGACGGCAATATGATCGTTGCGGAAAAAATTAAAAGTGATGTTGATTTGGGCTTTGCAGGTGAAATTGTTGATATAAACACCGAAATTATTACAGATTCGCTTGATAATGGGTATATTCCCGTAATCGCAACGGTCGGAGCGGGCGCAGACGGCGAAAGCTACAACATTAACGCCGATACGGCGGCGGCGGCGATTGCGGCAAAGCTCGGTGCGGAAAATTTGATTTTAATGACTGATATTGCCGGCTTGCTTGAGGATAAAGACGACCCCGACACACTTATTTCCACGGTAAATGTCAGCGATGTTCCCTCACTGAAAATGCACGGCATAATATCCGGCGGTATGATACCGAAAATCGATTGCTGTGTTGAATCCGTGCGGCGAGGCGTTGGCAGAACTACGATTATCGACGGAAGAGTGCCCCACTCGATAATTATCGAGTTGCTCTCCAATGAGGGTATCGGAACACAGTTTGTGTAAAAACGTAATGGGTGAAAATATTTTAAGGATAAAAACTTCTTCTGAAAGGGGAGAAAATCAAAATGGGAACAATTGAAAAATTCGACAGTTGCGTAATGGGCACCTACGGCCGTTATCCTCTTGTGATTGAAAAGGGCGAAAACTGCCGCTGCACGGACGAAAACGGCAATTATTATGTTGATTTCGGCAGCGGAATCGGAACAAACTCACTCGGATACTGCGATGCCGATTGGGTGCAGGCGGTGTGCGAGCAGGCACATAAGGTTCAGCACACCTCAAATTATTATTATACCAAAGTGCAAGCCGATTTTGCCGCAAAGCTGTGTTCGGCAACAGGATATGCAAAGGTGTTCTTCGGCAATTCAGGCGCTGAAGCGAATGAATGCGCAATAAAGCTGGCGAGAAAATACAGCTTCGATAAATACGGCGAAAATCGCAATAAAATAATTACACTTAAAAATTCATTTCACGGAAGAACGATGTGCACGCTTTCAGCCACGGGACAAGACGTTTTTCACAACTATTTCTTCCCGTTTATGCAGGGATTCGACTATGCCGAAGCAAATAATATTGCCGATTTGGAAGCAAAGCTTGATTCAAGCGTTTGCGCTGTGATGATTGAATTTATACAGGGCGAAGGCGGCGTAATTGCTCTTGACAGCGACTATGTTCGTGATTTGTTTGAAGTGTGCAAATCAAAAGATATTTTGGTTATTGCAGATGAGGTTCAAACAGGCGTCGGCAGAACGGGCAAGCTTCTTGCCGCACAAAATTACGGCGTAAGGGCAGACATAACAACGCTTGCGAAAGGTCTTGCAGGCGGGCTTCCCATCGGAGCGTGCCTTGCCAAAGATAAATGCGCCGATGTTTTGACAAAGGGTATGCACGGCTCGACCTTTGGCGGAAATCCTGTTTGCTGCGCCGGCGGAAACGCCGTTTTGAATAAGGTTTGCGACCCGAATTTTCTTGACGAGGTTGTAAGAAAAGGCAGATACATCAAAGCAAGGCTTGAAGCGCTTGACGAAGTCGAAAGCGTTTCCGGAGCAGGACTTATGATAGGCGTTAGCCTTAAAACAAAAAACGCCGCCGAGGTTGCTAAACTCTGCCTTGACAACGGTCTTTTGGTCCTTACCGCAAAGGATAAGCTCAGATTTTTGCCGCCGCTTAGCATAAGTTCACGTGAAATTGAAGCGGGAATGGAAATTTTGGAAAAAATATTGACAAACTGATATATATAAAGGAGTAAAATTTATGAAACATCTTCTTAAAATGCTTGACCTTACCAAAGAGGAAATTACGGAAATTCTCAATCTTGCCGACCAGCTTAAATATGAGCGTGCACATGGCATTGCTCACCCGATTTTGCAGGGCAAAAGTTTGGGAATGATATTTCAAAAGGCTTCGACACGTACACGTGTTTCGTTTGAAACGGGTATGTATCAGCTTGGCGGAAATCCGTTGTTTTTGTCCTCAAACGATTTGCAGATAGGCAGGGGCGAGCCCGTGCAGGATACGGCACGTGTTCTTTCACGCTATCTTGACGGAATTATGATTCGTACCTTTGAGCAAAAAGAGGTTGAAGATTTGGCAAAATACGGCTCGATTCCGATAATTAACGGACTTACGGATTTTTGTCATCCCTGTCAGGTTTTGGCGGATCTTATGACAATTCGTGAGATAAAGGGCAGCTTTGACGGATTGAAAATGTGCTATATCGGCGACGGAAACAATATGGCAAATTCGCTTATTGTCGGCGGACTTAAGGTCGGCATGGAAGTTTCAATTGCTTGTCCGTCAAGCCACAAGCCGGATAGCGCCGTGCTTGATTTTGCCGAGAAAAACGGCGAATTTACAATGACCGAATCCGTTATTGAAGCCGCCGACGGCGCCGATGTTATTTTTACCGATGTGTGGGCGTCTATGGGGCAGGAAAGCGAAATAGCCGAGCGTAAGATGATTTTTGCCGGATATCAAATCAATGATGATGTTATGTGTGCCGCAAACAGCGGCGCAATGGTTCAGCATTGTCTGCCTGCGCACAGGGGTGAAGAAATCACCGAAAAGGTATTTGAAGCCCATGCGGACGAAATCTTCCGTGAAGCCGAAAACCGTTTGCACGCACAAAAAGCCGTTATGGTTAAGGTTATGGGTGAATAACTTTTTTAAAATCAAAAAAATCCCTCACACATTGCTCAGGGTTAATAAGGAAGTATTTTAGAAAATGTGGTGTAACCTCGAAATAAGGGGTTACACCCTTTTTCTTTATGCTGATTTAATTATTGTTTTTTGATTTTGCAGTTTATCGACTGCCTGTAATAACTGCTGTTCTGTCGGGACATCAAATAAGCCGATTCTTTCTGTCATTGTAAGTACCTCGATTTAATCTAAAATTTCTACTGTTTTAAGGTAAATGCCTTTTTTACCTTCCGAGTAAATAAGTTTTAATTTTGTTCCGTTGGCTATATCGTAAAAACCTAAATACTTTTGCCACCAAAACACAGGTGTGATAATTTTTCTGTCATCTGCCAATCGAAAGAACAGTCTGAGCATTGATGAATTTGTTTCGGCTCTCATTTCCAAAGTGGCAAGATACTCACCGGGTTCATCGATAAAACCGTAATCGCCGGTAAATATCCTTTCTTCTCTCATTTCTTTAAGGGTATATATTTTATTTGCTGTCATAATCGTTTCCTTCTTTCTTAACTTAATAATCTTCTTTATCGGAAAGTAAAAACTATATATTTATTTATATATTTATAGGGTTTGGCTTCCGATAGAATTTGTAATTGATTTTGTAATGCGATTGACGATACCTTGATTTTCTGTATCTGAATTTGCAATAGAACTCAAGGAACGATATGGCGAAGAATTGAGAAAAGAACAATTTGAGTGTCCGCTTTGTGGTGGACGGTTGGTAAAACGCTCCGGTCCGTATGGCGAATTTTTCGGATGTTCCAATTACCGCACAAACGGGTGCAAATATAAAAGAAATATAAATCATAAATAATAGGGTCTTAGGGTGTCCCTAACGAATACCGTTTTGGAGCCGCAGGAGTAAAAACAGTCTGCTCGCTCAGATAATGCAGATTATCGTGCAGTAGACTGTTTTGCGAAAGTGGATAACCAAATGGTCTGCTCGCTATGAATAAACAGCAACTTAAAACTCACAACAATAAAGGCACAGTCAACGGATTTTTCGTTCGTCGGCTGTGCCTTTGCTGTTGCATTATGGTGTTATAATCTTTACTTTTTTCTTCTTGGAACGCAGAATTTTTATTATGGTATCGTCTATTCCGTCGGTATATTTACCTGCCGAAATGAGAGCGTTTTTCTTTGAAATAAGACTTTGAATTATCAAATTTCGTTCCTCATCGGTAAGGTATAAATGATATTTTCTCATATAAAAATCACTTCCGAATTTACAATTTCGGTTGCTCGATTACGGATATTATTCATCTTGCAAATCCATTTCATAGGTGAATTTGCTTTCAAACTTTCCGTAACATTTTCTTTTTCGGCAAGTGATTTTACCGTCTGCTCAAACATTTTTTGTGCCTGTTTTTCGATGTCCGCAATGTAACTGCCAAGCGTTCCGGCGGTTAGCAAATTGTAATATCTAACTCGATGATGTTCTTTGAGATACCGTCTGTGTCGCTCTCCCCATACACCGATTTCATAATTCGTTTCGTTAGGCAATGCAACACAAGGCAATCGGTAATCA
>CAZBAI010000031.1:0-15096 GCA_964490175.1 uncultured Oscillospiraceae bacterium
AATTGCTTAAAAAAGACAGCTTGTACACACAGATGTGGCGTTCTCACATCGCTGTAAAAGACACAGCAGAAGGAGGTGCAGAAGAATGATTCAGATTTTCAGACGGTTTTTCGATTTTTGCGGGGAAAGCAACAAGCGCAAGTTTACCAAGTCTATTTTTCTCGGTGTGCTGAAAGCACTGTTTGAAGCGTTGAAAATTCCTGCCATTGCCGTGACCTTGCAAGGCGTTTTGAGTGGGAATCTGACGGTACAGCATATTCTGCTGTCTTTCGGTATTATGTTGTTTAGTATCGCAGGCAACGCCTTTGCCAATTATCGCTCCACCATGCTTCAATGTGAGGCTGGCTATGGCACCTGTGCCGACAAGCGCATTGAGATTGCCGAGCATTTGAAGTATCTCCCTATGGGCTACTTCAACCAAAACAGCCTTGGCTACATCACTTCCGTGGCGACTAACAGCATGGAAGCACTGGCGGATGTTGCTACCCGTGTGGTCATGATGGTAACGCAGGGCATTTTGACTACGGCTGTTGTCGTGCTGATGATCTGTGCCTTTGATCTGCGGATTGGCGGCATTGCTATTGCGGGTGTCCTGCTTTTCTTTGCTGTCAACAGCTACTTGCAGAAGAAAGCCAAAGAAATCGCACCGGTAAAGGATGCCTCCGACCGCAAGCTGGTGGAAAAGGTGCTGGAGTATATTCAAGGCATTGCAGAGGTCAAGTCTTATAATCTGACCGGCGAAAAGAGCAAGGCTCTGAATCAGGCTATCGACGAAAACACAGCGGCAAACATAAAATCGGAGATTACCTTTGTTCCCATCATGTTCCTGCAAAGCCTGACAGCAAAACTGATCGGCGTAATTGTTGCGGGCGTATCCGTTGCATTTTATCTGAACGGCACGATGGAACTGCTGAACGCCGTGGTCATGGTCATCGCCGCCTTTATTCTGTTCGGTGCGCTGGACAGCGCAGGCAGCTACTCGGCACTCCTGCGAAATGTTGACCTGAATGTGAGCAAGGCAAATTCCGTGCTGGAACTGCCCACCATGGACATCGACGGAAAGGATATTACCCCGAATAACTTTGATATTGATGTGGAGAATGTGGAGTTTTCCTACGATAAGCGAAAGATCATCGACGGCGTGACCGTTCACATTCCTCAGAAAACCACTACCGCTATCGTCGGCCCCTCCGGTGGTGGCAAAACGACACTCTGCCATCTGATCTCTCGATTTTGGGATGTGGACAGCGGCTGTGTGAAGTTGGGCGGCGTGGATGTGAAGGAATACAGCATGGACAGCTTGATGAAGAATTTCAGCTTTGTATTCCAGAGCGTCTATCTGTTCCAAGATAGCATTGCCAATAATATCCGCTTCGGTCAGTCGGATGCACCAATGGAAACCGTTATCGAAGCGGCGAAAAAAGCCTGCTGCCACGATTTCATTATGGCATTACCTAATGGGTATGAAACCATCATCGGTGAGGGCGGTGCAAACCTTTCCGGCGGCGAAAAACAGCGCATTTCCATAGCCCGTGCCATTATGAAGGATGCGCCCATTATCATTCTGGACGAGGCTACGGCTAATGTTGACCCGGAAAGCGAGCAGGAGCTGACCAATGCAATCGAAGCACTGACCAAAGAGAAAACCATCATCATGATCGCTCACCGGCTGAAAACCGTTCGCCACGCTGACAATATTCTCGTCATCGACGGCGGCAAGATCGCCCAGAGCGGTACCCACGAACAGCTCATGCAGCAAGGCGGCATCTATCGCCGCTTTGTGGAGTCCAGAGAACTTGCAGTTGGGTGGAAAGTATAAGCAATTCAAGTTGATGCGTAAACAAAACCTATAATTAAAAGATGCACACCCCATAAACTTTTACACGAAAGGTCAGTGGGGTGTGCATTTGGTATCAAAATAGGTCACTTTTTTCATAATCGGACATAGGTTTGATATAAAACGTATCGAACTTATGTCCGATTTTTTGCAATCCCCCTAATTTTCAACACTTTTTATCAACAAAAATCCGAATCGGAGGGTTTAAATATATGTGGAACAAATTATATAACGCGGCGATTCAAGTGCAAAACGGCAGAACGGTTTCCCCTTTTGTAGACGCCGGCGGTGTTGCCGCTGCAATATTGACAAAGTCCGGAAATATTTATGTCGGAGTTTGCATTGATACCTCGTCCTCCCTCGGAATGTGCGCAGAGAGAAACGCTATCGCCAATATGATTACGAACGGCGAAAGCCAAATCGACAAAGTCGTTGCCATCATGCCAAACGGCAAAGTCGGCTCGCCCTGCGGCGCTTGCAGAGAATTTATGATGCAGTTGGATAAGGACAGCGGAAACATTGAAATACTTCTCGACCTTGAAACGCAAAAATCTGTTCGATTGAAAGAATTGATGCCGGATTGGTGGGGCGCAGACAGGTTTTCGGAAAAGTGCAGCAACTTTTGATAAAACTTCAAAAAAACATATGGTGCAACAGCCTGCGAAAAATTGACAAAACCGTGCGATTTTACTTCTTGACAGCGGCTCGATTCGGTGGTATAATGTTTATTGTGAAAATATTATTTGCAATCAAATGCAGTGACAAAGAGAAGTAGCAAGGCAAAATTTCCTTAAAGTGAGTGCGGAGCAGTGAAAACCGCATAGCGAAACCCTTGTGAATAACACTTTCGAGCAGCAAACCCAACGCCGCACATTTTTGCGGTTAGTAGGGGCGACGTTTTTTCGTGCGTTAAACGAAATTTGAAGCGACCGCACACTTTTTGTGCGGTAATTTAGGTGGCACCACGGGTGATTATGCTCTCGTCCTATATACGATAATATAGGACGGAGCTTTTTTAATTTTAATTGAAAGGAATGCTGAAAATGAAGCATATCGACATTAAAGAAATTTTTGCCAATACGGAATATATCGGAAAAAGCGTAACCGTATGCGGCTGGGTAAGAACCGCACGAAACTCTAAAAACGTAGCTTTTATTGAGCTTAATGACGGAACAAGCCTTAAACATCTTCAAATCGTAATCGACAAGGCAATGGATATTGATTATGAGCCGGCAATGCATTTGGGCACTTCTGTCAAGGTCAGCGGCACAGTCGTTTCGGCAAGACAAGGCTCGGTTGAAATCAATGCCGACGCAATCGACGTTATCGGAAATTGCCCGCCTGAGTATCCGCTGCAAAAAAAGCGCCACACGCTTGAATATCTGCGCACAATGCCGCATCTCAGAGGAAGGACGAACACGTTTAACGCAATTATGCGTGTGCGCTCGGTAATGGCTCAATCACTGCACCGCTATTTTGCGGACAGAAACTTTGTTTACGTCAACACCCCCCTCATCACAGGCAGTGATTGTGAGGGCGCAGGCGAAATGTTTCAGGTAACGACCGTCGGCTATTCGACCGAATATAAGAATGAAGCCGAATATTACGCCGATGATTTCTTCGGAAGAAAAGCAGGGCTTTCCGTTTCCGGTCAGCTTGAGGGCGAAGTTGCCGCAATGGCAATGGGCAAAATCTACACATTCGGTCCGAGCTTTCGTGCCGAAAACAGCAACACGCCCAAGCATTTGGCAGAATTTTGGCACATAGAACCGGAGATTGCTTTTGCCGAAATAGACGACATCATAGAACAGGCAGAGGATATGATTAAATACGTCATTCGTGATGTGCTCAACACTTGCCCCGATGAAATGAAGTTTTTCGATACCCATTTTGAAAACGGTCTTATCGACAGGTTAAATGACCTTATTTCGCATGAATTCGGCGTAATCACATACACCGATGCAATAAAGCTTTTGCAAGAATCTAACGAAGATTTTGCTTATCCCGTTGATTGGGGCTGTGATCTTCAAACCGAGCATGAGCGCTATATTGCCGAAAAAGTATTCAAAAAAGCCGTATTCGTAACCGACTATCCCAAAGAAATAAAATCCTTTTATATGAAGCAAAATCCCGACGGAAAAACCGTTGCGGCGGTTGATTTGCTCGTGCCCGGCGTAGGCGAAATTATCGGCGGAAGCGAAAGAGAATCCGATTACGATAAGCTTGTTGCCGCAATGACGCAACGCAATATGAATCTTTCTCTGTATTCCGATTACCTTGAACTGAGAAAATACGGCTCTGTACCTCACGGCGGCTTCGGGCTTGGATTTGAACGCCTTATCATGTATGTGACAGGCGTATCTAACATAAGGGACGTTATTCTCTATCCGAGAACGGTCGGCAACATCAGATAAACCGCATTTTAATAAAGGAGTGACAGCTCATGTCTAAATCGCTTTACATCCCAAAAGGCTATAAATCCGCAATTTCTTTGCGAGAAACTCAGCACGCAATTAAATACATCAAGGATGTTTTTCAGCAGGCGCTTTCGTTTGCGCTTACTCTCGACAGAGTCAGCGCCCCTCTCATTGTGAGAAAGGGCAGCGGCATCAATGATGACCTTAACGGCGTTGAACGCAAGGTTGAGTTTTCCATAAAGGAAGCCGACAGCGAAGCCGAGGTGGTTCAATCGCTGGCAAAATGGAAAAGAATGGCTCTTTACAGGTACGGCTACAAGCCCGGTGAGGGAATTTATACCGACATGAATGCTATTCGCCGTGACGATGACTGTGACAATGTTCACTCGATTTTTGTTGACCAGTGGGATTGGGAAAAAGTTATCGAAGAAAGCGACAGAAACGTTGAGTTTCTCAAAGATACCGTGCGCTTTATAGTAAAAACCGTTGCTTATACAAAGCGCAAACTCAAACTGCGCTACCCCGAATTGCGCTTCGGCATTTGCGAAAACGTGTTCTTTATCACCTCGCAAGAACTTGAAGATATGTTTCCCGATAAATCCCCGAAAGAGCGTGAAAGGCTCATCACAAAAGAGCACAAAACCGTGTTTATTATGCAAATCGGCAGTGTGCTTAAAAGCGGCGTGCGCCACGATGGCAGAGCGCCCGATTATGACGACTGGAGCCTAAACGGTGACCTTTTGTTCTGGAACGATGTTCTTGACAATGCGCTTGAAATATCCTCAATGGGCATTAGGGTGAATGCACAGTCGCTTAAAGAACAGCTTGAAATTTGCAACGCTGCCGACAGAAGCAGGTTTGAATATCACAAACTTATACTTAACGATACATTGCCTTTAACTATCGGCGGCGGCATAGGTCAATCAAGACTGTGTATGCTGTTGCTTGAAAAGGCGCATATCGGCGAGGTTCAAGCTTCGGTATGGCCTGAGGAAACCATGAAAGAATGTGCCGCAAACGGAATTACCTTGCTTTAAAACGCAATATCAGCAAAAAACCGATAAGCAAAATTTTTCGCTTATCGGTTTTTTTGTATTTCCCAAAATCGACTGTATATTCAGTTTATCAGCGCAATTGCCGTTGTAAGATAAGCGGCAAACCCGACCCAAAGCGCATATGGGATATTGATAATGCCGGCAGCAAATTTTATTTTCGCAAAAACAAAAATCATGGCGCAAACCAACACAAAAAGCGCAAACACCACCGCAACGGCTGCCCACAACGCCTCTAAACGAAAGAAAACAATGCTCCACGAAAAGTTTACCGCCAGCTGCACCCAATACAGCACAAGCGCTTTTTTTGTTGATGTTTCGTTTTCGCCAAAATTTGATATCAGGTACGCCGATATTCCCATAAGCGCATAAAGAATCACCCAAGTGACAGGAAAAATCCACGCAGGCAAAAGCGGCGGCGGCTTTATATGGGTTTGAAAAAATTCCGAAAATCCGCCCGAAAAAAGCGCCGAAGCCGCTCCGACAAGTTCGGCAAAAACAATATGATTCAGCAAATCCGTTTTGTCGCTTTTTTGCATTAAAAAGCCCTCCGATATATCGTTTTGCTTCATACTATGCTTACTTGCAACTGATTTATTCGCCGAAATTTATTTTTGCGTGCTATCCCAAATCCGGCTCGGCTTTAAGGTAAATATGCTCTGCATACTTTCCGGATATCTCAAAAACGACAATCGTATTTTTTCCCGATTTCAAAAGCGGAGCAGGCAAATACAACCTTTTTTGCGGTCCGATATCCCAAAATCTGCCGAGATTGAACCCGTTGATAAACACACAACCCTTGCCAAAACCTCGCATATCAACAAATGTATCGCACTTTTGCTTAACATCAAAATCAAATCTATAAAAAGCAGGCACATTTTCTTTAAAATTTGCATTAAAATCTATATCGGCGATTTGGCTCTCATCAAGCGGCAAAGAATAAATTTCAAAGCCAAACTGTCTGTGTCCGTTGATTTTTACGCCGCCCCAAATTCCTTTGCGCTGATTTTCAAGGTTTGTGCCGAAATTTTCTCTACCGACGTTTTCACAAAGCAGGTCGATAATGCCGGAACTCGGCAAATCTAAATTTTCCGCCTTTTTGCCTATATTTTCATCTAATGCTTGATAAACAAATTTGCCGTTGTGATAGCATCTCACCACATCTCCTGCCCCCTCAAGACAAATATCGTTTACGGCTTCATCATCTTTAACTCTTGTGCGATATAGAATATACCCGTAATTTTGCCCGATTTCTTCCATTGTCATCGGAAAATTTGATTCTATGGGTTTGCTGATTCTTTCTATAACGGAAAACAAATCTGCCTTTGCCGAACATTCGATTTTTCCATAAGCTTTTTGCCTGATTTCCGTTGTGAGCGCAACAGTGCGAATCGGCGCATATTCTGCGATAATGCTTCTGAATAATTCATATTTCGGCGTAATTCTTCCGTCTTCGCTAAGCGGTGCGTCATAATCATATGAGGTTACATCGGCATTTTTGCTGCCGCCATTACGCCCTGCCATAAACCCAAAGTTTGTGCCGCCTTCAAACATATAAAAATTCACGCTGCCCATTTCCAAAAGCTCTTTCAGCTCCGCTCCTGCCTGCTGTGGCGATGTTACATGGTGTTCATCACCCCATGCGTCAAACCAGCCATTCCAAAACTCCATGCACATAAGAGGTTTGTCATCGCCTATAAACTTTTTCATCTGCCCAAACTGCCAGCGAGCCGACGAACCGAAATTTCCCGTGGGCAGTGCGCTTTCAACCATGCCCGATTTAAACACAGCCTCGCTCCACGGACCGTCAGACGAAACAAACGGAACCGTTATCCCATATTCACGCAACGTGTTGCAAAGAAATTTGAGATATGCGGTATCGTTCCCGTAATATCCATATTCATTTTCAATCTGCACAAGAATAATTTTCCCTCCCCTATCAATCTGATAAGGAACAAGCTTGGGAATAAGCACGCTGTAATAATCCCGTATTGCCTGCAAATAAGGTTCATAGCAACAGCGCAATCGCACATTTTTATCTTTTAAAAGCCATGCCGGAAGACCTCCGAATTCCCATTCCGAGCAAATATACGGAGATGGGCGAATTATTATATAAAGCCCCAAAGATTGCGCAAGCTCGATAAATCGGCAAACATCGTGCATACCTTTCCAAAGAAACTGCCCCTTTTTCGGTTCGTGAAAGTTCCACGGAATGTACGTTTCAACAGTATTGCAACCCATATTCACAAGCTTTTCAAGCCTATCACGCCAATATTCGGGCACAGTCCTAAAATAATGAAACGAACCCGAAATTATTTTGAAAGGTTCTTTATCAAGATAAAAGTTTTCTTTGATTTCAAACATCAAAATCCCTCCGCTACGTTGATGTGCGGCATATCGAATCGCCACCCGTATTTTAAATATATAAAAAATATTAAAAGCACTTGCAATTTAACAAATCGCCGCACAAATCCCGATAGTTTTAAGGATTTATGCGGCATTTTTTTACAAAAAGCAACGGTCGAATCAAGCTGTTTCAAGCAGTTTTTCGGCGCTTGCCAGCTTTACGCAAACGCAAAACAGTTCCAGTGCGGTTTCAAGCTCCTCAATCGGCGGAAACGACGGCGCTATCCTGATATTTGAATCAAGCGGGTCTTTGCCGTAAGGGTAGGTCGCACCGGCGTTTGTGAGCACAACACCGGCATTTTTGCAAAGCTCCCAAATGCGCTTTGCGCAACCCGGCATACTGTGGAACGATACAAAATATCCGCCGTTGGGCTTGTGCCATGAGCAAATATCCAGCTCTTTCATCTGCGAAAGCGCACGGTCAACAGCTTCGAATTTCGGTTCGAGAATTGCCCTGTGTTTGAGCATGTGCGCCTTTACGCCCTGTGCGTTTTCAAAATATTTCACATGGCGCAGCTGGTTTATCTTATCATATCCGATTGTTTCAACCGAAACCTCTTTCTTAATCGCCTCTAAATTTTCTTTTGATGTTGCAAGTGCGGCAATGCCCGAACCTGGGAACGAAACCTTTGAGGTGGAAGCATAAATATAAACCATATTTTCGTTGCCGTTTTTCTTGCATTCATCCATAATATTAAGCAAAGTATCGGGCGTGTCGGTCAGGTGGTGAATGCAGTATGCGTTATCCCAAAAAATTCTGAAATCCTGCGCTGCCGGTTTCAGAGAAGCAAAGCGCCTTACGGTTTCGTCCGAATAAGTTATACCCTCGGGATTTGAATACATCGGCACGCACCATATGCCTTTAATATCGGCATCGCTTGAAACGGCTTGCTCGATAAAGTCCATATCGGGGCCGCTTTCACCCATTTCTACGGGAATCATCTCGATTCCGAAAAATTCACATATTGCAAAGTGCCTGTCGTATCCGGGAGAGGGACATAAGAATTTTACCTTGCCCTGACACCACGGCTTGCCGCCCAAAACACCGTGGCTCATATTCCTTGCAACCGTGCCGAACATCAAAGAAAGGCTTGAATTTCCTCCGATGAAAATTTCATCCGACGAAACTCCGAGAATTTCGGCAAAAAGCTCTTTCGCTTCGGGGATTCCGTCAAGACAGCCGTAGTTTCTTGTGTCCATTCCCGCAGCGGTTTTCATCAGCTCGGTATTCGGTATGGCAAGCATATCGTTGCACAAATCAAGCTGTTGAGCGCACGGCTTGCCTCTTGACATATCAAGAGAAAGCTTGCGTGATACAAACTCGTTATATTCCTTTTCAACCTCGCTTTTGAAAGACAAAAGCTGTTCTCTGTTCATTTCGCTCAGTCGCATTTTACCTATCTCCTTACAAATAGTGCGGCAATACACCGCTTGCTTAAAATTATGCACATTTCGCCATCTACTATAATATAACAAAATTTTCGTTTTGGCAACTAATTTTCGGCAAGAAATCGCCCTTTGGGCTTAATTTTGTTTTTGTGAGAAAAAATGCTTGCTTCGGTTGCACAAATTTTGTTCGTTATCACAAAACAAAGCGTGCATTGTTTATGTGCTAATCTGTATACAATGTTGTAATTACAACATACTTTTTTGAAGCTTTGTGTTATATTAAATTGCGTGAAGTGCGCAATAAAACGAAAGGACAAAGCGAATGGGCAACGATTTTTTTAAGCTGTGTGACCGACTTGAACGTGAACATACGCTCACTTTAGACGACTATGCCGAGCTGATTTCAACATATTCGCAGGAAAATGCCGAATATATTTTTTCAAAGGCAAGGCATGCTCGAAATTTGACCTATTCAAACAATGTTTTTCTGCGTGGACTTATCGAAATATCCTCTTTTTGCGCAAACGACTGCAACTACTGCGGACTTCGCAAATCAAACAAAAACGCCGCACGATACAGGCTTGACAAGCGGCAGATTCTCGAATGCTGCAAGCAAGGCTATGATTTGGGCTTGCGCACGTTTGTTTTGCAAGGCGGTGAGGACGCATATTTCAGCACAGAGCGCATATGCGATATTGTGCACAGTATCAAAACCGACTATCCCGACTGTGCGGTGACGCTTTCGCTCGGCGAATACGGTTTTGACGATTATAAAGCAATGTTTGAAGCCGGCGCCGACAGATATCTGCTTCGGCATGAAACCGCAAATCGCACGCATTATCAAAAACTGCACCCAAGCTCTATGAGCTTTGAAAACCGTATGCATTGCCTTAAATCTTTAAAACAAATCGGGTTTCAAACCGGCTGTGGATTTATGGTCGGCTCGCCTTATCAAACGGCGGCAAATCTTGCAGAGGATTTGAAATTTATCGAAAAATTCAAGCCGCACATGGTGGGCATAGGCCCATTTATTCCCCATAGTGATACCTCTTTTGCCGATTTTGAAAGCGGCAGTGCAACGCTGACGCTGCTTATGCTCAGCGTTGTCAGGTTGATATGTCCGCAGGTGCTTTTGCCTGCAACAACGGCACTTTCCACAATTGACGAAAACGGGCACATAGCAGGATTAAACGCCGGCGCAAATGTCATTATGCCGAATCTTTCACCGCTTGATACAAGAGAAAAATACAGCATTTACAACGGCAAAAAGCACACCGATATGCAGGCGACGGAAAACATCGCTCGCCTTAAAATGCAGCTTGAAGCGTCCGGTTATCAAACGCAGATTACCAAAGGCGATTTCATCGGCGCTTAAAACACATCGCCGATTATCACATATATTTATCATCACAAAAAGGAGCTTTTACAATGTACAACCCCAAATCACTTAAAGCAGAAGAATTTATCTGCCACGAGGAAATTTTAGAAACACTCGATTATGCGGAAAAAAACAAAAACAATTTACAGCTTGTTGACAGCATTATCGAAAAGGCAAGGCTGAAAAAAGGTCTTTCGCACAGAGAGGCAAGCGTGTTGCTGGCGTGCGAGGATAAGGAGCGAACAAACCGCCTGTTTGAACTTGCCAAGCAAATCAAAAAAGATTTTTACGGCAATCGAATCGTTATGTTTGCGCCGCTTTATCTTTCAAACTACTGCGTAAACGGCTGCGTTTATTGCCCATATCATCATCAAAACAAGCACATTCCGAGAAAGAAACTTACACAGGAGGAAATTCGCCGTGAGGTGATTGCATTGCAGGATATGGGTCACAAGCGCCTTGCGATTGAAGCCGGTGAAGACCCTGTCAACAACCCTATCGAATACATTCTCGAAAGCATTAAAACGATTTACGATATAAAGCACAAAAACGGCGCTATCAGACGTGTGAACGTTAACATCGCCGCAACAACGGTCGAAAACTACCGTAAGCTTAAAGAAGCCGGCATCGGCACGTATATTCTCTTTCAGGAAACGTATCACAAAGAAAGCTATGAAAAACTGCACCCGACGGGACCTAAGCACAATTATGCTTATCACACCGAGGCTATGGACAGAGCAATGGAGGGCGGAATCGACGACGTCGGACTCGGCGTGCTGTTCGGCTTAGAGCTTTATAAGTATGAATTTGCAGGACTTTTAATGCACGCCGAGCACCTTGAAGCCGTGCACGGCGTAGGTCCGCACACTATCAGCGTGCCGAGAATCAAGCGTGCCGACGATATTGACCCTGCGCAGTTTGACAACGGGATCAGCGATGAAATTTTCGCAAAGCTCTGCGCCCTTATCAGAGTATGCGTGCCGTATACGGGCATGATTATTTCAACAAGAGAAAGCAAGCAAGTGCGTGAAAAGGTCATAGGGCTTGGCGTTTCGCAAATCAGCGGCGCTTCAAAAACAAGCGTTGGCGGATATTGCGAAGACGAACCCGAAGATAATGGCTCCGAACAGTTTGACGTCAGCGACAAGCGCACGCTCGATGAAGTTGTAAGGTGGCTTATGAGCTTTGGTTATATTCCGTCGTTCTGCACGGCGTGCTACCGTGAGGGCAGAACCGGCGACCGATTTATGTCGCTTTGCAAATCGGGGCAGATTCAAAACTGCTGTCACCCGAACGCACTTATGACTTTAAAAGAATATCTTATGGACTACGCTAGCGCAGAAACGAAAAAAATCGGCGATAAGCTTATAGAAAGCGAAATCGAAAACATACCCAACCCCAAGGTAAAAAGTATCGCCATTAACAACCTTTTGCAGATTGAAAACGGACAGCGTGATTTTAGATTTTAAGCGATAGGGAGGATTTATATGAGCCTTAACCAAGCTGTATCGGCAGACAGGATTCACATAGGTTTTTTCGGCAAAACCAATTCGGGAAAATCAAGCCTGGTAAATGCCGTTGCCAATCAGCAAGTTTCACTTGTTTCCGAAATTTCGGGCACAACGACCGACCCGGTCAAAAAAGCCATTGAAATATTGCCGCTCGGACCGTGTATGATGATTGACACTGCCGGGCTTGATGATGAATCCGAGCTTGGAAAAATGCGCATGAGGCGCACCGAAGAGCTTTTTGAAAACGTTGATATCGCCGTTCTCACAATAGACGCCGGAATCGGTATTACCCAAACCGAACAGCGCCTTATACAAACTTTTTCAAAAATGGCAGTGCCGTATATAATCGCATATACAAAAGCCGATTTGTATGATATTTCGGGCGATATTACACCAAGCGGCATTTTGTTGAGCGCAAAAACGGGGTATAATATCGACAATTTTAAAAATGCGCTCTCTGCAATAGCTGTCGGTGACAATTCTCACCCTATAATTTCCGACAAATTGCAGCCAAATGATATTGTCGTTTTAGTCACGCCGATTGACGATTCCGCACCGAAAGGCAGGTTGATTCTTCCCCAGCAGCAAACCCTGCGTGATATTTTAGACGCCGGCGCAATCGCCGTTACCGCTAAAGAAACGGAGCTGAGCCTTGCTCTTTCTTCGCTGAAAAATCCCCCGAAGCTTGTGATTACCGACAGTCAGGCTTTCGGCGTTGTCGCAAAAATCGTGCCGCAAGACATTCCGCTCACATCTTTTTCGATATTGATGGCAAGGCGCAAGGGATTTCTTGAATCCTCATTAAAGAGCGTTGCCGCCGTAAAAGCTTTAAAGGGCGGCGAAAAAATCCTTATCTCCGAGGGCTGCACTCATCACCGCCAATGCAATGATATCGGCAGGACAAAAATCCCGAAAATGCTGCAAAATTACACTAAACATGAATTTACATTTGAGTTTACCTCGGGACAATCCTTTCCCGAAGATTTAAGCGGATATGCGTTGTGCATTCATTGCGGCGGCTGTATGCTGAAAATGCGCGAAGTACAAAGGCGCTTACGCTTAGCAAATGCGCAAGGCGTGCCATTTACAAATTACGGTGTGCTTTTAGCGCTTTTGACAAATACTTTGGAGCGTTCGGCAAATGCGCTTGATATGCTCTGATACCGAATATCACCCAAAACACCCCTAAAGGCAATTAAAACCTTTGGGGGTGTTTTATTGTAAAATTTAAAAGAAAAAAACACCGCACCCAAATCAATGAGTGCGGTGTTAGTTTTAAGTTTCAGCAATTACTGAGGTGTGTCAAGCTTATCCCAGCCATCAACCTGATATGTGATGTATTCAAGGATATGGAGCACGTCGTAAGCGTTGAGAGCAGCCTCGCCGCCGCCGATGTAATCGCCTGTTACCTGTCCTGCCCACTTCTGAATGTAGAGCAAGTCATCAACATTGCCTGCAAGATACTGTTCAAGCAGCAATGCATCGAACGAATCAACAACTTGATCAAGGTTTACATCGCCGAGCATTACGTCGAATGCGATTTCAACATAGCTTGAATCATCTACGGAATAAGGAACATCTGCCTTATTAGCCGTGAAGATATCAACATCAATCTCGATGGGCAATCTGCCTGTTGTTGACCAGTTTTCAAAGTCTTCAATACCGTCATATGCGGCGTAGCTTACTGTAAGGAGCAAGCCGTCACCGGTGATGATATGATCGCACGATACCTGAAGCATTACATGGTAAAGATCAGATTCGCCGAGCGTATCGCCGAGAACTACATACTCAACAGAAGGAATTACGCCTGTGCCCTTGAAGAGATCGCCAATCTCGTAAGAGAGATACTTGAGGTGATCTGCATCAACATAAAGGTCAAGCTCAAGGTAATCGAAGCCGGGGTTGTTCTGAATGTATACAGGAACGTCAACCTGTGCCGAGAAGCTGTTGTCATAGTTGAGAACTACACTCTGATTCTCAGAGTAGAAGTTTGCGGTGCCTGCGGGCAGAACGGTGATAGATCCGTCGGTAATGCCGATTTCAGCTCTGTCGGCAAGTGAACCGTCAGCATCGGACATTACAACGTTGGAAATGATAACGTCAACTGTTTCATTTACAGCATCCGAAGGAATTTCAACGATAACATCGCCGAGATCCGTCGTAAGATTATTGACAGCGCCTGTTACAATCACGTCAACGTATGTTCCGTCGCCGGAAATTGTGTACTTAACATCAACATTGCTAAGCATTGCGCCGCTTACAAAATCAGTGATTGTGTAGTCGGAATCGCCGACTGTTACTCTGAACTCAAGGCTTGTTACGCCGTTAAGTCCGCTTGCTGTAAGGTCTACAGAAACCTTTTCACCTGCAACGCCTGTTTCATCATCAGCTGCAATTGCAACTACATATGTAGCAAGTGTTGTGGTTGTCGTGGTTGTAGTAGTAGTTGTGGTAGTTGTAGTAGTTGTAGTAGTCGTTGTGGTTGTAGTTGTAGTAGTGGTTGTAGTTGTAGTAGTGGTTGTTGTTACTGCCGCAACATTGATGATACCGTCAATAATGGTAACATCTGCTCTGTCAGCTGTTACAACATTAGCATTTGCATCGGTAAATGTAAATGTATCGTCTACAATATCAACTATTGCCTGTTCATCAGAAGCTCCCTCGGGAACTGTTACGGAAACCGTGATAAAGTTCTTTCTGGAGTTGTTGATTTCGCAGTCAACAATACTTACCTCGACCTCGTTATCCGAAATCTTGTTAATAGCAATGTCACCGTAAGCGACCATATCGCCAAGAGTTACATTCTCAATTACATATCCCTCGGGAACGGTAATTGTGAACTGGAATGACGAAGCGTCATCAAGTCCTGTTGCAGTGAACGGAACATCGACTGTTTCGCCTGCTTCGGCTTCAACCTCTGCACCGACAATTTCAATTGCGTATGTTGTAGGTGTGGTCGTTGTAGTAGTTGTTGTCGTTGTGGTTGTGGTAGTGGTAGTAGTTGTGGTAGTTGTAGTAGTTGTGGTTGTGGTTGTGGTTGTAGTAGTCGTTGTGGTTGTAGTTGTAGTAGTGGTTGTTGTTACTGCCGCAACATTGATGATACCGT
>CAZBAI010000031.1:15196-15478 GCA_964490175.1 uncultured Oscillospiraceae bacterium
CTTCAACCTCTGCACCGACAATTTCAATTGCGTATGTTGTAGGTGTGGTCGTTGTCGTTGTAGTAGTTGTTGTAGTCGTTGTAGTCGTTGTAGTCGTTGTAGTCGTTGTGGTTGTAGTTGTGGTTGTAGTTGTAGTTGTAGTAGTAGTGGTGGTAGTAGTTGTGGTAGTTGTTGTTGTTTCATCATCGGGGAGAATCTCGATATAACCATCTTCATATGATACATAGTCGATCATATTCTGGCTGTCTTCGTTAAACAATTCGCAGCATGCTCCATCATCTC
>CAZBAI010000032.1:0-14896 GCA_964490175.1 uncultured Oscillospiraceae bacterium
ACACCGCCGCCATAAGCGCAAAGTCTTTTTTATCCAACTTGGAAACCGCTTCAGCGAAAGCGGTGCGATGCTTTTCGTTTTTGAAGTACATGGGGTTTTCCTCACTTTCTTTCAGATATTGATTCAGTCGTTTTACAAAGGGTGGATACTGGATGGCTGCTTTTGACTGTACATTCCGGCGAATACCACATCGCCGTACTCGGAAAATTTGCGATAGTTGCGTACATCTTTCGGCTTCATCTGTGGGGCAGATTCATAAATCCCCGCATACTCTCGAACTGTTTCGGCATCGTCCACAAGGTGCGAGAACATCTCACGGGATTCGGGATCGGTGAGATCCTTGTTGTTGTAGTACATATATCCTTCGGCGGTGATGCCTGTGAGATATACATCTTTATATCCGATATACAGTAACCGATCTTCTTCGCTGTACTCGGTGGTGCAGCCGTAGTTTTGCGCCTTCCGTTGCATTTCTTCTTGATATATGGTCATTGGGTTACCTCCGTAAATTCATAAAAATGGGTACAAAAAAACGCATGGACTTTTATTGATCCATGCGTTTGGCAGTTTGTATTTGGTTGTGCGAGAGTTCATATCTCTCGGTTTAGGCAAAATAGGTGGTTTTCATCTGTCATTCTACCCTTGTGTTTTTCGGCCGTAAAAACGGTGAAAACCCCGATAAAATCGGGGTTTTCTGTGGCTGCATCTATTTTATGCAACCTTTTTGGCGGAAAGAGAGGGATTCGAACCCTCGGAACGCTATTAACGTTCACACGATTTCCAGTCGTGCGCCTTAGACCAGCTCAGCCATCTTTCCACACATATTCAATCGCACAAAACCTACGACTTAAATATTATACCAGATAAATTCAAAAATTGCAAGAAGAAATTTTAAATCAACATATAGAAAATCTAATCGGAATTTTGTGCAATATATCCAAATCGGTAAATTTACAGAATTTAGCTTGAAATTTCAGCGCCTTATGTATACAATAATATAAATCAATAATATAAGGAGCTGAAAAAATGGTAGCATTGATTACAGGCGCAAGCTCGGGAATCGGCCGTGATATGGCAATATATTTAGGCGAACTCGGCTGGGATTTGATTCTCGTCGGCAGAAATGAAGAAAAACTTAAACATACCGCAAGCAGAATATCCACAAAAACAAAGCTTATCACAATTGATTTGGCGCAAAGCGGCGCTCCGCAAAGGCTGTATAAGCTTTGCCATGGTATAAAAGTTGATTTCTTAATCAATAACGCCGGCTTTGGACTGTTTGGGGAGTTTGACAAATCGGATTTAGACGCCGAACTTGAGCTTATCGACGTAAACATAAAGGCTGTGCACATTCTTACCAAGCTGTTTTTGCGTGATTTCAAGAAAAATAACAGCGGAAGAATACTCAATGTCGCATCGTCTGCTGCGTTTATGCCCGGTCCGCTTTTAGCTTCGTATTATGCTTCAAAGGCATATGTTCTGCGCCTTTCGTGCGCAATTGCCGAGGAGCTTAAGCGCTGTGGCAGCAAGGTTTCAATCAGCGTTTTTTGTCCCGGACCTGTTGACACGAATTTTAACAACCGTGCAGGCGTTGTGTTCAGCGTTCCGCCGATTTCAAGCGATTATGCGGCAAGATATGCCGTTGACGGCGCACTGAAACGCCGTTTGGTCATAATACCTACAGCTAAAATGAAGTTTTGCTGTGCGTTTGCACCGATTGTGCCGACAAAGCTTTTAACCAAGGCGGTATACCATATACAGAAGAAAAAAATACAATAAATTTAAAAAACGTTGGGCGCTTTAATTCTTTTAAAGCGCCCATTGTTTATTGATATTAAAATACTGTCAACTATTACTTTATAGCCTTATGAAATTCCTGAAGCGATTTTACTTCAAGCGTTTTGTTGATATGAACAGCCTGAATGCCGGCAACGCTTGCTCTTGCGGCAGCCATTGTTGTTATGTAAGGAATTTTGAATCTGATTGCGGTTTTCCTGATATAGCTGTCATCATGTGAGCTTGATTTGCTTGCAGGGGTATTGATGATGAGGTCGATTTCACGGTTTGTCATCTTGTCGGTAACATTCGGTCTGCCCTCATAGAGCTTGTTCACCCTTGTTGCGGGTATGCCTGCTTTATAAAGCTGGTCAAACGTTCCGCCGGTTGCGAGGATTTCAAAACCAAGCTCATAAAAACCTCTTGCAATTTCGTTAAGCTCTGCCTTGTCCTGATCGCAAACGCTGATAAACACCGTACCGCTGAGGGGAAGAACGGTTTGCGTTGCTTCCGTTGCCTTGTAAAGAGCTTCACCGAAACGGTTTGAAAGTCCGAGAACTTCGCCTGTCGAACGCATTTCGGGTCCGAGCAGCGGGTCAACCTCAGGGAACATATTAAAGGGGAAAACAGCTTCCTTAACACCGTGGTGAGGAATAAATTTATCTTTAAGTGTGGGAACGGGCGAAGGCTTGCCTGTAAGATGGCAAGTCATAATTTCCGTTGCAAGCTGTACCATATTGATGTTGCAAACTTTGGAAACAAGCGGTACTGTTCTGGAGGCTCTGGGGTTAGCTTCCAAAACATATACGGTATCGCCCTCAATAGCGTATTGCATATTCATAAGTCCGCACACGTTCATTTCAACGGCAATTCTTCTTGTGTAATCCTTTATGGTATCAACAATCTGCTGCGAAAGATTTAAAGAGGGGAGAATGCAGGCAGAATCGCCCGAGTGCACGCCGGCAAGCTCAATATGTTCCATAACAGCGGGTACATAGCAATGTGTTCCGTCCGAGATAGCGTCTGCTTCGCACTCGGTAGCATGATTGAGGAAACGGTCGATAAGAATCGGTCTGTCGGGAGTTACGCCGACTGCAAGCGACATATATACTCTCATCATGTCATCATCGTGAACAACCTCCATACCCCTGCCGCCGAGAACGTATGAGGGTCTTACCATAACGGGGTATCCGATGCTGTTGGCAATTTCAAGCGCTTCATCTACAGTGACGGCCATTCCCGATTCCGGCATGGGTATTTCGAGCTTGTCCATCATTGCACGGAAGTGATCTCTGTCTTCTGCAAGGTCGATGGTTTCGGGAGTTGTGCCCAAAATGTTTACGCCGTTTTTCTTTAAAGCCGCCGCCAGATTAAGCGGTGTTTGTCCGCCGAATTGAGCAATAACGCCAACGGGCTTTTCGTGGTCATGAATGCTGAGTACATCTTCAAGTGTAAGCGGTTCAAAATAAAGCCTATCGGAGGTGTCGTAGTCGGTCGAAACCGTTTCGGGGTTGCAGTTTACGATAATAGTTTCAAAGCCGAGCTTTTTCAAAGCAAGTGCGGCATGAACACAGCAATAGTCAAATTCAATGCCCTGACCGATTCGGTTCGGACCGCCGCCGAGAATCATAATTTTGGGTTTGTCGCTGTCAACATTCGTTGTTTCGGCAACCTCGTTATAGGTTGAATAGAAGTAAGCGGCGTCGGGTGTTCCGCTGACATGAATCTTGTCCCATTTTTCCGTAATACCGTTTGCGATTCTTGCATTTCTGATATCTTCTTCGGGAACGTTGAGTATGCGGTGCAGATATCTGTCGGAAAATCCGTCGCATTTAGCCGTTTTAAGGGTTTTTGCGTCGGGCACGCTGCCTTTAAAATCTTCAATAAGGGCAAGCTCTTCGGACAAAATTTCCTGCATTTGTTCGACAAAATATCTCTTGATTTTTGTCAGTTCGCAAAGCTCATCAACAGTAGCGCCTTTGCGCAGTGCTTCATACATAATAAACTGGCGTTCGCTTGAGGGATAAACAAGTTTTGCAAGCAATTCGTCTTTGGAAAGTGCGGCAAAATTCTTTCTGAATCCCAAGCCGTAGCAGCTTTGCTCAAGGCTTCTGATAGCTTTTTGGAAAGCTTCTTTATATGTCTTGCCGATGCTCATTACTTCGCCGACCGCACGCATTTGCGTACCGAGCTTGTCCTCTGCGCCTTTAAATTTTTCAAAAGCCCATCTTGCAAATTTAATTACAACATAATCGCCGCCGGGCACATATTTATCAAGTGTGCCGTGCTTGCCGCAAGGAATCTCATCAAGGGTAAGACCGCAGGCAAGCATTGCGGAAATAAGCGCAATCGGGAAACCTGTCGCCTTTGAAGCAAGCGCCGATGAGCGAGAGGTTCTCGGGTTGATTTCAATAACAACAACACGTCCTGTTTTGGGGTCGTGTGCAAACTGGCAGTTGCAGCCGCCGATAACATCAATAGCTTCGATGATTTTGTATGAAGCTTCCTGCAATCTGTCTTGCAATTCCTGCGATATTGTAAGCATCGGTGCCGAGCAGAAAGAATCGCCCGTGTGAACGCCGATAGGGTCGATATTTTCGATAAAGCAAACGGTGATTTTATTGTTCTTTGCATCACGTACAACTTCAAGCTCAAGTTCTTCCCAGCCCGAAATACATTCTTCTACGAGAACCTGACCTACCAAACTTGCCTGCAATCCTCTTGCGCAAACTACCTTTAATTCTTCAACGTTGTAGACAATGCCGCCGCCTGTGCCGCCCATTGTATATGCAGGGCGAAGAACAACGGGATAACCAAGCTCCTCGGCAATTTCAAGGGCTTTATCAACAGTGTAGGCAACCTCGCTGCGTGCCATTTCGATTCCGAGAGAATCCATCGTCTTTTTAAATTCGATTCTGTCCTCTCCACGTTCGATAGCATCGACCTGAATGCCGATAACCTTTACGTTGTATTTGTCCAAAACGCCTTTTTCGGCAAGTTCCGAGCAAAGGTTAAGTCCGGATTGACCGCCTAAATTCGGCAAGAGTGCGTCGGGTCGCTCCTTTGCGATGATTTGTTCGAGCCTATGTGCATTAAGCGGCTCAATATAGGTTATATCGGCAACATCGGGGTCTGTCATAATTGTTGCGGGATTTGAGTTTACAAGCACAATCTCATATCCGAGACTTTTCAGCGCTTTGCAAGCCTGCGTGCCTGAGTAGTCAAATTCGCACGCCTGTCCGATGATTATAGGTCCCGAACCGATAATCAAAACTTTGTTTATGTCCTCTCTTTTTGGCATAAATAAACACCTCATTTCAATCATTCATTATACCATAAAAACCGCACGTTTTGCAAGTATCCGGCATAATGATTATTTGCCTGTCGATTCATGATTTTTTATGCAATATTACAGCATTATGCCAACCGCCGATATAACACAAAAAAACAAGCTATCAAGAAAAACAACTTGACAGCTTGTGAAAAATCGAAAAAATCATGTAATCAATAACAACAGAATATTTGCAAGGGGTGACAAAATGCCCAACGTTTTTATAAGCACAATAACCCAAGCAAAACGCAGTCAGCATACTATAATATACACCCTTTCAAAACTCTGTATGATAAATGATACCACATTATCAAAATCATGTCAATAGCAAAAGAAAAATTTTCAAAATTTTTTTAAAGAAGGCTAAGTATGATTGATGGGCGTAAAGAGTCAAATCTCTTTAAAATCCGCATTTTTTCGCAAAAAACGGATATACAAAAAGACAAAAACGCCTGATGATATCAGCATAAACACAATACCGACGGCAAGCTTGGGAAGATATGCATAAGCAAAGCTGTCAACTTCGGTGATTATATAAGGAAGATAGTATTCGTCGGTTTGCTCGGGCGAAAAGCCGTACTGCCGCTCAAAATACTCATAAACCGTTTGCGAAATCGCAGAATTGTCAGCCTTTGAAATAACGCCCTGAAAGGTTATGGCGTCGGGTGCGTCATCGGTGACGCCGTTCCAATAATCCGCCATGGCGTTTAGCTCTGTGTTTTGCGATTTGTCATAGCAAAATACTACAAATTTCATTACCTCGTCATCGATAAAAGTTGATTCGTCAACTGCCGGAATTAAAGCATATGCATAGTTTTCGGTTTCGGCAAAGCACGATTCAACACACCAAATATCGCCCTTAACGGGAGTGTTGTCGATTAAATATTGCGTATACGGCACAGAGTATATATCAGTCGGATCGGCAATTTTTAAAAACGAAACAATACCGAAAATAAGTATAATGATCCCTGCGGTAAAAACCGATAAAAGGGCGGCAAATATATACAAATGTGATTTTATAAAGCTCATTTATGAAATTTCCTTTCACAGCCGTTATCAAAAAATATGATAACACAAAATAACGGTATTTTCAATAATTTTACAAAAAAGTTGTGTTTTTACACAAAAAAATTTATTTCGGATATGAAAAAATTATATTGCAAAAAATACATGATGTGTTGCAATGCGGACAAATGTGTGATATAATCAAGTTGCGAATATCATGCGCCGCTCGGGCGCTGTGTTGCACAAAAAAACAGATAAGAAAAAATACAAAAGAAAATATTTTTGCAATTTGAAAGAAGGATGACAAATGTCACAAAAGCTTAAAGCCGACGCTGCGACTGCGACTGTCGCAACCGAAGCTGCTACCGCTTCGGATAAAGCAGCGCTCTTTATTTACGAAAAATTTTTAAAAGGTTTATACTCGTTTAAACTAAAGCGTGAGCAAAACACTATAAAGTATCCCATGACGAATGCTCTGCTATTGTTGTTTTTCCCGCTGTTTATTGTTCTGATAGCCGAAGTGAATCAGATGAAATATGTTGATAATCTCATCATATTTATTTCCGAGCGCCCGTCGATTATTCTGTTTGATGTAATATGCGCCGCCGCAATTTTCACCGTGCTTCTTTTGCTTTTTAAAAAAGCTTGGTTTGCCGTTTTTTTGCAAACCATAATTTATTTGACATTAAGCACCGTTGAGCTTTTCAAATACGGTGCAAACGGCAATCACCTCATTCTTACCGATATGAAAATGGCGACAAATGTAAAAAGCTTAACTTCCTTTGCTTACATCAAAATCACGCCGATGCTTATAACATATATAGCGCTCGGTCTTGCTTACTTTGCCGCTGCATATTGGTTCAATCCGCAAGTCAATATCAAAAAACTGCCGAGATATATTGTTTCCGGCGCAATCACGGCGGTTTGTGCCGTTGTTTTGCTTGTGCCGTCGGTTTCAAAGGCTGTGTTTGCCGTGTTTGATATTGACGACAAAACTTCCACAAATGCTTTTGTGACCAATGAAAAGTTTGCCAACAACAGTTTTCTTGCGTTCATCGTTCAAACAACTGCGGAGAATTTCGCAAACCGCCTTGAAGAGCCGGAAGAATATAACGAAGCGACCATTGACAGTATTCTTGAAGACGGTGACGGCGATACGCTCATGCAGGATTTTGACAAACCCAATGTAATTATGATAATGTCCGAAGCGTTTGCCGATTTTCGTGTTGTTGATGATTCGATTGAAACCGATGCATATGACTATTTCGACAAAATCTGTGAAGAAAGTCTTACCGGCAAGACGATTGTTCCCACTTTCGGCGCTTATACCGTAAGAACGGAATTTGAACTTTTGTTCGGGCTTCCCGTAAAATCGCTCAACGACGCCGCAATGCCCCAGCGTTTGCTTCTTGACAGGGCACAGACGACCGTTCCGAGATATTATTCCGAATTGGGATATAACACCTACTATGTTCACTCATTCCTCAGCAGTTTTTATACCCGTTCACGTGTGTATTCGTATTTCGGTTTTGACAGAATGATTTTCCAAGATGATTTTGATGTTGATGTAAATTACCGCAATTCGTATATTGAAGATAAAGTAATATTCGATGAGCTTGAATATCTTATCAATGAAAGCGACGAGCCGGTTTATATCCATACAACGACAATGCAGAATCATCAGCCGTATAATCAAGGCGAAGACCCGACTGATGAGCTTGGAAATTATCTTGACGGTATCGGCGATATGACCGAGGATTTATACAATTTTCTGCAAGACTTAAAAGAAATCGATGAGCCTACCGTTGTGTTTTTTGTCGGCGACCATTTCCCGTCGTTTAGGGGAGAGGGGAACATTTATGATGAGCTGGGCTACAACAGCAGCAATTGCTCGCCCCTTTTTGAACAAACCTATTTTGTTTGGAGCAATTACGAGGTCGCTAATCCGCAATTGCCCGAGCAGATGGTTTCGGCGTTTTATATGCCGTATGTTGTAATGGACGTTATCGGAACGCCGAGCGATGATTTTGTTGATACCATGTTCGGATTTATGGAGGAAACACCGATATATTCAACTCAATATGACAACACAACGCTCAATAACGAAGAGCTTGATTTGCTGACATATGACCGCATTTTGGGCGAGGCTATATCTTACGGAAAAGAATTGCCTATTGTGACGGAAGAAGATATGTACAGCCATGTATCCGATGATGATGAATAATTTTTTTGCAGCGGCAACGGTTTTAATCTTTGCCGCTGTATTTTTATGCATAAATGTGTTTTGGTGCGACATAATAGCAATATGTACCGAAATCAAGGTGCAAATTTTCTTTTTTAAAATTAAGGGCGGTGAAAGTAATGAGCAAGAATAATCAAAACAAAGCTCGAAATCAGCAAAATCAGCAAAATCAACAGAATCAGCAACAGCAGAACCGACAGGATAACAAATCCCAGAATCATCAAGACGATAGCGACAACTGAGTATACCGTTGTCAATGAGCAGGCGGCAAAACATTGCTTGCCTGCTTATTTTTTAAAAATTGCCGCCTTTGCGTATTTGACATAAAGGCGAAAATGTGATAAAATTTGCAAAGTAGATTTTTTTACGGAGTTGTTTTAATTGATAGATTTTCATACGCATATTTTGCCGCAGATTGATGACGGCGCATCATCTGTTGAAGAATCAATCGAGATGATTCGCAATTTGCAGTCGCAGGGGGTGAACACTATTGTATCAACCTCACATTATTATATACAGGACGAAACGGTTGATGAGTTTATCGCAAGGCGCAATGCTTCTTATGACAGGCTGATTACATATGCAAAGCATAATGATATCAAATTGCCTTCCATAATTCTCGGCGCCGAGGTTTTGTTTTCGCCGATTTTGTGTGATATCGACTGCAAGCCCTTGTGCATCGGCACTACGCCGTATATTCTGCTTGAAATGCCGTATACCGAGTTTTCAAGCGCACATTTTAAGGCATTGGAAAATTTTATTAACGTCAGCGGATTGCAATGCATTCTTGCACACGTTGAACGCTATTATCACTTCAACAACGATAAAACCGTGCAAAAGCTTGCTTCGCATGATGTGCTTTGCCAAATCAATGCCGGCTCTGTGATTGATAAAAAAACAAGAAAAAAAACGCTTAAGCTTATAAAAAACGGCTTTGCGCATCTTCTCGGTTCGGATTCGCACAATATGTCATCAAGGAAGCCTAACATCGAAGATGCCATGACAATATTGAATAAAAAAAAGCTCGGCGCAGAGCTTATGAGCAATGCAACAGAGCTTTTAAACTTGTGAAATTTTAAGCAAAACGTGCAAATAAGTTTATCGGTTCGCCGCTTTGCGAATTTACAGACCGAGATATGACTTCACCAAAACCTGCAAAAGCTCATCACGGTCAATGTGCCTGATAAGGCTGCGGGCATTGTTGTAGGTTGTTATGTATGTCGGATCCTCGGAAAGAATATAGCCGACAATTTGGTTTATAGGGTTATATCCTTTTTGCGTTAAAGCGTCATAAACAAGCGAAAGCGTCCTGCTGAGTTCTGCTTCCTTATCGTCGTTTACGGAAAAAGTCTGTGTTTTATCTATCATTTCGTCACCTGCGGCAAAAAACCAACCGCTTCTCCTTATCATATTTAATATCAAATACCATTATATAATATTTTTCTGATTGATACAAGTACTTTTTCGGTTTTTATGAGAAAAAATATCGTGTGATTTTTGTGCATTTTTACAAAAAAAGTGGCGGCAGATATAAACAGCTGCCGCCGAAAGTGAAAAAATGCCGAAATTACTTGCAGCAATCACTGCATTCAAACGACTTGCAGTCAACACATTCGCAGGTTGTCGGATTTGATTCGTGTGTGCCGACGGTGATTTCGCTGAGTGAGCAGTAATTCTCCGTGCCCATATTGTACTTGCATTTTTGTACCGTGCAGTGGATGTTAGAGTTTTTCATCATTTTGATTTCCTCCGTTTTTTGCTTTATATGTTGCGCTTTTTGCAACTGATTATATTATGCCGCAATGCATTTTAAAATATTCTTTTTTTATTTTTTTAGCTAAAAAATAATTTTTCGTTTTTTTCAAAAAAGGTATTGACAAAATCGAATTGATGTGATAGAATATTACTGTTGAAAATTTGCGGGTGTAGTTCAATGGTAGAATGTCAGCCTTCCAAGCTGAACACGTGGGTTCGATTCCCATCACCCGCTCCAACGCACGTCTGTGCGTTATGATATGTCCGCCTTGTGCGGCATTTATTTTGTGCGCCATTAACTCAGCTGGATAGAGTAACTGCCTTCTAAGCAGTAAGTCGCTGGTTCGAATCCAGCATGGCGTGCCAATATGGTGGGTATAGCGTAGTTGGTTAACGCGTCAGTTTGTGGCACTGAAGACCGTCGGTTCGAGTCCGATTACCCACCCCATTTAGGTAAGCCGATTTAGGCAATTGCCACGGAAAGCCCTTGATTTTCAAGGGCTTTTTTGCTATTCGGATAACATTATTCTGTGATTTTTCTTAGGCGCAAATTATGCATTATGCTGTCTAATATGTCAAATTGAAATATTTATGTAGATTAAAAAGGGGAGTGACGAAAGTGCCGAACGAAGATAAGAAAGACTTTAACGCAATGCTTCACGATAGTAAGGATATGCCGAAAATCCGCATTGTTACCGATGCGAAAACCGTGGAAAAATATGGCGGCAACAGGATGTATTTTGCGCCGCCTGCCGACTATGATGCGTTGATGAAGCAAGTGCCTTTTGGCAAGGTTGTCACCGTTAGATATATTCGTGAATTTTTTGCCAAGCAAAACGGTGCGGATTTTACCGAACCGATGACTGCGGGCATTTTTGTAACGATTGTTGCGTGGGCAAGCCACCAACGCAGCTATGATAAAACACCTTATTGGCGAACCTTGAAAGCAAACGGCGAATTGAACGATAAATACCCTTTGGGCGTGTTGGCACAGAAAGAAAAGCTTGAATCCGAGGGACATACCGTGATTCAAAAAGGGCGTAAAATACAGCGATATTTTGTTGAAAATTATGAACAAGCTTTGTTTGAATTTTTGCCGTAATGCATTTTTGGGGGGATTTTTATGCACGATATTTGGAATCCGTGGCACGGCTGCAAAAAATGCAGCGAGGGTTGTGAGCATTGCTATATGTATTTTCTCGACCGTATGCGTGATGCAAACGGGGCAGATATTTACAAAACAAAATCCGGATTTGATTACCCTTTGAAAAAAGATCGCAACGGAAATTATAAGGTTCAAAGCGGTGAACAGTTGCGTGTTTGTATGACTTCGGATTTTTTCTTGGAGCAAGCCGACGAATGGCGCAACGATGCGTGGGATATCATACGTTGCCGACCCGATGTATCTTTTTTTCTTCTTACAAAGCGCCCACAGCGTGTGCTTGAACATTTGCCGAATGATTGGGGCGATGGGTGGGAGAATGTTTTTTTCAACGTAAGTTGCGAAAATCAGCGCAGAGCCGATGAGCGCATACCTTTACTGCACAAGCTCCCTTTTAAGCATAAAGGCATTATGTGCGCACCGCTCATCGGGCAGATTTCAATTGAAAAATATTTGCAAAAAAATCAAATCGAACAGGTTATCTGCGGCGGCGAAAATTATGACGGCGCAAGGCCGTGCGATTTTGAATGGGTTAAAGCTTTGCGTGCCGAGTGTGTTTTGCATGATGTGACATTTTGTTTTATGGAAACAGGCACGCATTTTATCAAGGATTCAAAGCATTATCGCATTCCGAGCAAGCAAATGCAGAGCAAGACGGCATACCGTTCGCAAATGAACTATCAGGGCAAGCCCATGCGCTTTAAGCTGACCGACGGCTACGGCTACCCGATTCCCGAGCATGATTTGTATGTACCGTATTTTTCGAGCCGATGTGATGAATGCTCAAGCAGAATTATCTGCAATGGGTGCGCAAAATGTGGCAAATGTAATGATTATTAAGTAAAATTAAAAATTCCGCAGTATGATGATTTTGCCATACTGCGGAAATTTTTATTGTTCATTAACGTTTTCGGTTGAGTTGTTTGCGTTGTCGTTTTGCTGATTTGCCGTAATATCCGAAATGTTGATGATTTTGTTGCACTGCTGCGCAATTGTCATATCATGGGTTACGATAATTACGGTTTTTCCGGCTTTGTTCAGCTCTAAAAGAATGCCCATAACAATGGCGGCATTGCCTTTATCAAGCGAACCTGTCGGCTCATCGGCAAGTATGAGGTCGCATTTTTTGATCATCAGCCTTGCAAGCGCAATGCGCTGTTGCTCTCCTCCGGAAAGCTTGAAAACGGCGGTGTCGATTTTGTCGGCAAGCATTACTTTTTCGAGCGCCTGCTCTATTGAGATATCGCTTTTGCAGTCATTTTTAATAAATTCCAAATTTTCTCTGACTGTTTTGTTGTCTACAAGCGCAAAATTTTGAAACAAAAATCCAACCTTGGTTTTAAAATAATTCAAGTGATTTTTGCGCTTGGTGATATCAATGTCATCAAACAGAATTTCGCCGCTGTCGATAGGCTCAATTGCGCCAATCATATTTAAAAGCGTTGTTTTGCCGCAACCCGAAGCGCCGGTAAACGCAACACAGTCACCGTTTTCTATATCAAGACTGAAATCTTTAAACAAGACCTTATTTTCAAAGGCTTTAGATAAGTTTGTAATTTTCAGCATCAGAAAGCACCGTCCTTTAAAATCTTGTTAATGCTTTGATTTTCAAGCTTGGCTGCATTGTGGCAAATAATGCCGGCTTCGCTCAAAATCAATACTGCGCAGGTGATTATTGCCGCTGTATAGGCTTCAATGCCGATGAATTTCAGCAGTGCGACAGAAATACCCAAAGCTATCAAATCGACGGTAAGAGTTGTTTCAAATATATATAAATATCGTGAAACAAGGCTGTATCCGAGGATTTTTTTGATGCACAGCTCTTTTTCGTTGAGCAAAAACTCAAAGCGAATTATAGATATCATCAAGATGATATGCAATATGATTGAAAGCGCAGTCAAAAATCCGAGAAACGAAAATTCAACCAATGTAATATTAAAATAATGCTGATAAAGCTCTTCGCTGCCGGTGATAGACATTTGATAAATGGGCACATCATTATTGAGCGAAGCTATGATGTCATCATTGATTTTAAAAAGCATTGAAAAATACATACTGTTGCGGTTTTCGTGTTCGATATCGCAAATGGGGTCATCGGGTTGCCTTGTGTTGATTATGACAATCGGATTATTTAAAAATGTAAAATATTCGTCCAAATCCGAATTAAACGCCACAAGACTGTAATTATCATCAATGACAACGGTTTTGTATGTAAATTCACCGTCCTCAAGATTTTCGGTCAAATAAATCGAATCCAAAGCCGATTGTGTGTGTGAGAAATTCGTACCCTCGCTGCCGCTGTTGTGCAAAAGAATCACAAAGTCAACGCCATCGGTTTTAGCGTCCCAAGCGCCAACGGCAGAGCTGATATAATCAACCGCATTGATGTTGGCGTAAATCATATTTCCGCTGTATTGCTGATGTGCCAAAACGATAGGCTCGCACTCATCGGAATAATTGCGGTAGAGCGTTTCGTAAAGCTCGGCGGTGGCGCCACGGTGCTGAGTTAACTCGGTAAGGTCATATACAGGCTCAAAATAGCAGAAGCTGTAATCGGAGAGGGAAGAGAAGAATTTTTTCGCCTTTACATACTTTTCCGAAGCTTTTACAGTTTGCGAAAAAACCGCAACCGTAAAAATCACCGTCAGCGATATGCAAAATTTCATGATATAATTAAACACCAGCGCTTTGTTATCAAGCTTTTTTCCACGCATAACAAGTGCCGCATCGGTTTTGACCAGACTTAAATATGCAAGTGAATTGACAAGCACAAGCACGATATAGAACCCGATAATAATTCGCATATCCTCGCAAACGTTGTCAAACTGCGAAAGCACGCCTGCTATGCAAACGAATATCAACAAATAAACCGCACAGTCACAGGCTATATTTTTCAAAATAAGCGATGATTTTTTTTCGCCGAAAGAAACACGTATAGCCACTTCTTTCTTTTCAATGCCCGATTGGAAGAAAGAAAAAACGCTTATGACAAAAATTACAAAACCGAAAATCGCATACGAAGCAGTGTCATATCTGTTTAAACTATTGCTGTAATTTTCAATCAAGCTAGATTCGCCCAAAGCTTGGTTAAGCTCTTTGTTGAGCGCCTTTATGCTGTTGATATCGCCGATAAACCTAAACACTGTTCGTGAGTTGATTTCGGGAATATTCTCAATACTGTCATATTTGATTTGCCAATCACCCAAAATCAAGCTGTCAACACGGTTCGATTTGAGCGCAAAATCATTTTGAATTGTGCTTTTGTCATCTTCATAGCAATAAATTGTCAATATTGTAGACAAATTTGAATTGCTGTCCGAATCGGCTATATAAAAATCGCATTGATTTTTGTCGGCGCAGTTTTTTATAAATTCTAATATTTCGGCAATTTGCTCGGCATCGTCACTTGCGGTGTATCTGTCGATTTCATACATTGCCGCAGGGTGCGAATCCTCGGTTATATTCATAACATTAAGCACACGTGACTCGCCGTAAATAATCAGCGCCGCAAAAATTAAAATTGCCGATAAAATATACTTTGATCTTCTCATAATTTAATCCGTAAAAACATCTTCGCCGTAGAGTTTTTTGCACCTTTCGTACAAATCGGCGATTTGGTCGTAGT
>CAZBAI010000033.1:0-14230 GCA_964490175.1 uncultured Oscillospiraceae bacterium
CGATGTTGTTCCCGATGGAAAATTCAAATGTTGCGGTTGTTGCGCCCTGCTCAACTGTTACGGGAGCAATGCTGAAATAAGGGGCATCATCAGACGCTGCTTCTGCCTTTTGCGGCAATGCCGTAATGTTGCCCGCAAAAAGGGTACAAGCCATTGCAACCGAGGTCAGAAACGAGGCCGCTCTTTTAAAGAGTTTGTTCATCTTTTTTCATTTTCCTTTCAAAAAAATTCAGTTCGTTTCGACTGTATTAAGTCAGCTACTATTATACATCAAGTCAAAGAATTTGTAAAGTCAAAAAGCGTGAATTTTATATATATTCGTCAAGAATGTGCAATTCGCTTAAATATACATATGGTATATATCGGCAAAAAAATACAGTCGGCAAAACGCAGACTGTATTTTTGCAGTTTCAATATCATTTATCGATTAAGCCAAGTGCCTTAATATACTGACAAAAGCCCAAATTGAAAGCGCCCAAACGGGGATAAAGGCGAGATATCCGTAAATTCGCAAGGCAACGCCGAGCTTTTTGCGCATAGTTTTTCTGACTATGAGCGTGCCTATAATGATTGGCGCAAGGCTTATAAACAAAACAAGCCCGAAAATGCCGACTGCTAACGCAAATGTCAACAATATACCAAAAAAAGCCATGGGTTGTTACTCCTTTAAAATTTAAACGTTAAAGCGGAACAGAACGATATCGCCGTCTTGCATTACATATTCTTTACCCTCAAGCCGCACAAGACCTTTTTCCTTGGCGCTTGCCATTGAGCCGCACGCCATAAGGTCATCAAACGAAACAACCTCGGCACGGATGAAGCCTTTTTCAAAATCCGTGTGGATTTTGCCTGCCGCCTGCGGAGCTTTTGTGCCTTTTTTGATTGTCCACGCACGCACTTCGGGCTGTCCTGCGGTCAAAAACGACATAAGTCCAAGCAGTGAATAGCCCTCTTTAATAATTCGTCCCAAGCCGGATTCGGAAAGCCCCATTTCCGACAAATATTCTTTTTTATCCGCTTCGTCCATATCGGAAAGCTCGGCTTCGATTTCGGCGCAAATCGGCAAAACTGCGGATTTTTCGCTGTCTGCAAGATTTTTTACCTGCATATAGAAATTGTTTTCTTCAAGAGGGGTTGAAAAATCGGATTCGCTTAAATTTGCCGCATAAATAACCGGCTTGTTTGAAAGCAGCGGCGTGTCGCTCATCATTTCAAGCTCATCTTCGGAAAATTCATAGCTTCGTGCGCTGTTTCCGTTTTCGAGGTGAAGTTTAAGTTTTTGGAAAAATTCGGCTTCGGCAAGATATTTTCTATCGCCTTTGGCTGCTTTTTGCGCCCTTGAAATGCGCCTTTCGAGAATTTCGATATCCGAAAAAATCAATTCAAGATTTATAGTTTCAATATCACGCAAAGGATTGACCGAGCCGTCAACATGAATTATGTTTGAATCTTCAAAGCAACGCACAACGTGAATGATTGCGTCAACCTCTCTGATATCGCCGAGAAACTTGTTGCCAAGCCCTTCGCCTTTGCTTGCGCCCTTGACAAGACCTGCAATATCAACAAATTCAAGCGTTGCCGGGGTGAATTTTACGGGATTGTACATTTTTGCAAGCGCATCAAGCCTTTCATCGGGAACGCTTACGACGCCGACGTTTTTGTCGATGGTGCAAAAGGGATAATTCGCAGCGCCTGCGCCCGCATTGGTCAATGCGTTGAAAAGTGTGCTTTTGCCGACGTTGGGCAAACCTACCATACCTAATTTCATTATATATTCCGCCGTCCTTTATGTTTTGTTTTTTGTGTATTTATACATTTTACCACAAAACGCACGGCTTTGCAATAACCTTGACAAAAAGCCTATATTGAAATATAATAAATATGTGTAAATGACTGAAACTTTATCGCAAAAACACGGCGATTTTTATTGCAATTCACACATACAAGGAGGAACATCATGAAAATATTCGGCAGAATTATTTTAACGATAACGGCGCTTGCTTTAGGGGCGTGCACATTTTCGGGGTGTGACCGCAGCGAAGATTCATCAAGTCAAAGCGGCAATGCAGACCCTTATGCTTCAATGACGGTTGAGGAAGCCATGACAGCTCGCTCTTATCTTTCTTCGGGCAACACATACAGACTGCAAAAGGCGGTTGACAAGGCACAATCGGGCGAGGATGTAACGATAGCCTATATCGGCGGCTCGATTACCGAGGGCATTGGGGCGACTGCGGACACTTGCTATGCGGCACTTTCGGCGAAGCAATTTGAAAGCGATTATTGCAACGGCTCTAATGTGAATTTTGTCAATGCGGGAATGAGCGGCACACCCTCGATGATAGGCTGTGCCAGAGTTTCAAGGGACATATCTCCTTGCAATCCCGACATTGTTTTTGTCGAATTTGCGGTGAATGACGGTACGGAAACCGAGATGAAAAAGGCGTTTGAAAGCCTTGTGCGTACGCTTTTGCAGCTTGAAAGCGAGCCGGCGGTTATACTTTTATTTAACATGACCGAAAACGGCCACACCTGTAAGGAGCATATGAGCGAAATCGGCGAATATTATGATTTGGGTATGATATCTGCGGCAGATTCGCTCAAAGCGGAGTTTGAAGCCCAAAGAATGAATTGGCAGGATTATTCCGATGATCAGTCGCACCCGAATGCATATGGGCACACGCTTCTTGCCGATTTTATCGCAAATTATTATACAAACGCTTTGTCAAATAAACCAAACGGCGAGTACACAATGCCTACACAGCCGCTTTTCGGCAATGAGTTTGAAAATTGTGTGTATATTGACGCACAGTCGATAGAAGCTTCAAGTTTCGGCTCGTTTGTTGCAAGCACCACAATGCAGCAGTTTCCGAATGGGGTTGCAAATGCCAAGGACGGCACAAACGACCCTTTGACCTTTACAATCGACGCAAAAAGCGTAATCTTTATATATAAACAAACGGCAATAGACCCATGGGGCAACGCTCAGCTTTGCGTAAACGGCAAGACCGAAACGGTTTTGATGGGCAAAATGTCGGGCGGTTGGGGCGGCCCTGCATATTACGCAATGACATCGGAGCAGACCCAAACATACAATATTGAAATAAAAATGGTTGAATCTTCGGTTGATAAAACATTTGAGCTTGTCGCAATAGGCGTTGTATACTGATACGATAACGGCGAATTTTTGACAGCCGGCAGATTCGGAGATGCTTTATGAACGAACTTTCAAAACCGATAACATATCTTAAAGGCGTTGGCGAAAAGCGTGCAAAGCTTTATGAAAAGCTGGATATTTTTTCCGTGCGTGATTTGCTTTATCATTTTCCTCGCAGTTATGTTGATTTTACAAATCCTCAGCCGCTTGATGAGGCTGAAAACGGGCGGCAAACCGTGGTTGAAGCGACGGTTGTCAAAAAAATGCCGAGTGCAAAGATTCGGCGTGATTTTGTGATTTACAAAGCGCTGGCAAGGGATGTAAACAGCAAGTGCGGTTTAACGCTGACCTATTTTAATCAGCCTTATGCGTTTGATTGCCTGCGGGAAAACGAAACTTATCTTTTTTACGGCAAGGTCAACGGCGATTTTTTGAAAAAAGAAATGCATTCGCCGCAAACCGTGAGCACAAACGCCCAAAACCTTATTCTTCCGAATTATCCCTTAACGGCAGGGCTGACAGTGAAAATGCTGCGCACAAACGTCGGTGATGCGCTTAAAATCGCAGACAGGTCGGATATTGAAACATTAAGCGAGGATATTCGCTGTAAGTATAATCTGCGTGATTTAAAATCTGCGCTCAATGCAATACATTTTCCCGAAAATATAAGCGATGCGCAGGCGGCACAGCGCAGGCTTGCTTTTGATGAGCTGCTTTGTCTTTCACTGGGCATGGCAATGCTCGGAAAAGAGCGCAAAAGCCAAAGCGGTTGTGTTATGCAAAATGTTGATATCGAAGAATTTTACGCAAAGCTGCCGTTTGAAATGACAAAGGGGCAAAAATCGGCTGTTTGCGATATTATAGGCGATATGTGCGCAAAACGCCCGATGAATCGGCTTTTGCAGGGTGACGTCGGCAGCGGCAAAACCGTTGTTGCGGCGGCGGCGTGTTATTTTGCATACAAAAACGGTTTTCAAAGCGCATTGATGGCGCCGACGGAAATTCTTGCCAAGCAGCATTTTAATACCTTGAAAGGCTTTCTGGAAATACATAATATAAGGGTTTGTCTGCTGATAGGCTCGCAGAGCGAAAAAGAGAAAAAACGTTTAAAACAGGCGGTGGCGTGCGGCGAATTTGATGTTATTATCGGCACGCAGGCGCTGATTCAGGGCTCAACCGAGTTTTTTGATTTAGGACTTGTAATTACAGATGAACAGCATCGCTTCGGCGTGCGTCAGCGCAGTCTTTTTTCGGAAAAAGGGGAGTGCCCGCATTGTTTGTTTATGTCGGCAACGCCGATTCCGAGAACGCTTTCGCTGATGATTTACGGCGACCTTGACATATCGCCGATTGAAGAATTGCCAAAGGGCAGGAGCGAAATCGAAACCTTTGCCGTTACGGGCAAGTTGCGCCAAAGGGCGTATCGCTTTATAAAAAACGAGCTTGATAAGAAGCATCGGGCATACATCGTTTGCCCTGCGATTGAGGAAAACGAGCTTTGCCTTGAATCGGCGGTGAAATATGCAAACGATATTTCGCAAAACTTTTTTTCAGGATATAACGTCGGCTTGCTTCACGGAAGAATGAGCGGTGATGAAAAAACGCTTGTTATGCAAAAATTCAAAGACGGCGAAATCGAATTGCTTGTGTGCACAACTGTTGTAGAAGTGGGCGTTGATGTTCCGCAGGCAACTGTGATGATGATAGAAAATGCCGAAAGATACGGTCTTTCGCAGCTGCATCAGCTTCGGGGAAGAGTCGGCAGGGGCAATTTGAAAAGCTATTGTATTTTGATTACGGATTCAAAATCGCAAGCGGCAATTGAACGTGTGCGGATTTTGAGCCGAATGAAAAACGGCTTTGAAATCGCAATGCAGGATTTGCGCCTTCGTGGACCGGGTGATTTTTTCGGCACACGTCAGCACGGCTTGCCCGAGCTTAAAATCGCTTCGCTGAATGATGATGTCGATTTGGTCGAACAGGCGTGGCAGTGCGCAAAGGAAATATCAGAGCAAAGCGATTTTGCGCTTTCAAGCGAATATAAGGCGCTTTTGAGCGCCGTTGAACGTTTGTTTGATTTTAAACAAAGCGGATAAAACATATCCGAATATACAAGGAGAAAAATATGTCAAAGCTGACATTGCTTGCCGTTGCACCGGCGGTATACCTTTTGTATTTGATATACAGATTGGATAAAAAGGAAAAAGAACCCATAAGATTTATAGTAAAGCTTGCATTTTTCGGTGCGCTGATGACTATACCTGCGGCAATTATCGAGGGAATCGGCGAGGCGCTGTTTGCCACGACCTTTGAGCTTGACGAACCGATTGCCATTGTTTTGTTTTATACGCTTGTTGTAGCCGGCACGGAAGAGCTTGTCAAAATGCTTGTGCTGTATTTTGCAAGCTGGAAAAATCCATCCTTTAACTGCCGCTTTGACGGTGTTGTTTACGCTTCGGCGGTGTCGCTTGGCTTTGCGCTGCTCGAAAACGTGACGTATGTGCTTGAATACGGCGTTGAAATCGGCATAGTCAGGGCGCTTACGGCTGTTCCTTTGCATTGCGCCGCAGGTATATATATGGGCGAATTTTACGGCAACGCAAAAAAATATGCAAACAAAAATGATGAGAACGGCAAAAGCGCCGAAATGGCCAAGGCTTATTTTTTGCCGGTTTTACTGCACGGCGCTTATGATTCGCTTTGCTCGTTTGAGGGCGATATATGGATTGGCGTTTTTTTGATTTTTGTTATTGTGATGTATATTGTAACGATAAAAAACGTGCGGCGTTATTCGGAAAACGATGTGTTTATCGGAGCGAATAAAGACGCGGTATCGCCGTCCTCGGCGTACGCCTGCTTAACTTTCGGCGTTCGATTTTTGCAGGATAATTTAGCGTATGCCGTAGGGCGTGCAAAGTCGGAGCTTTTGAGAACAAATATATACAGCGAAAGCTGTCACGCCGCAATTATCGATTCAATGCTTGATTTGTCGCCAGCCTACGGATTTGCTGCGAAAATTCGGCTGATTGAAGGCGGCGCAAAGCTTTATATCGTGCAAAACGGCGCTGTTGTCGCACAGTGGCTGACAAGTTCAGACGATGATGTTGTGTTTTTTATGCTTGATTATACTATCGGGGTGATAGCCTCGATGATTGTGCCAAGCAGCCCTTTTTTGTCGGAAAAAATACGCAACGATGCCTTTGCACGCATAGGCGGAATTTACAATTATTGGCACATCTGTGGGCGAAGCGTGACGAATATGAGCTTTGCGCAGCAAAACAGAGCGTTTTAAAACAAGGGGGAGAGTTTTTCTATGAAATCGCTTTTTAAAAGAAGCATAGGTTTTCTTTGCGCACTGTCAACGGCGGCAATCAGCGTGCCGTTTGGTGTATTTGCACAGTCGCCGGAAGCCGAAATCGACCCGAAAACCGATAATTTCAGCTTTGAAGAATTTGCCGCCGCCGTATCGGCAATGGAAGATTGTAGCCATAACAGCGGCTTTGCCGATGAAATTTCGGTAAAAAATGACGGCACGGTATATATCGACGGGGAGAAAGTCCAAAACGGCGTTTATGACGAGGCGGTTGTGGAAAACGGCGTTTTGATGGCAGACGCTTGCCTGTTCAAAGCGCTTGATGAAAGTACCGAGGTCGAAATCACCGAACAAAACGTTATAATATCGGGCGAAAGCGGCGAAGTTTGTCTTGATAGGGAAGAGTGCTCTGCGCAAAACGCACAGCTTGTGCCTTTAACGCTTGTTTCTTCAAAATTGGGGTATGAAACTTTTTGCACAAATGGCGAAATTACCGTCAGCAACCCGTTTGAAAGCGCAAGGCTTATAGTAAAATCCTGCGGCGATATAGATACATACAATGCGATTGACGCAGTTTGCGGATATATGGATTATAACGTGTTGCAATTTGAAACGCCGCTTGACGCTTATAACGCATATCTTGCATACTGTGCAAGCGATAATGTTGAGCTTGTCAGCCCCTCACAGGCACGCAGTATTGACGTTGAAGATGTGCAAGCGGCGGCATACGGCATTTCCGACACGGAGCATTTGTCTTGGGGTGCCGAGGCTATGGCGGTTGACGGCTTTAACAATACCCTTGCCGACCTCGGCAAAGATGAAAACGAGGTTGTTGTTGCCGTGGTCGATACAGGCGTTGACCTCGACCACGAGGCGCTTTTTGACAGAATAATCGACAGCGGTGCCGATTTTTCACGTTCGTTATCGGGCTGCGCCGAAGATGACCAAGGGCACGGAACGCACGTTGCGGGCATTGTTTGCGATTTGACGCCGAGCAATGTAAAAATTCTTCCTGTAAAGGTTCTCGACTCTTCGGGAAAAGGCTATGACGACGACATTTTAATGGGCATTATTTATGCAATTGAATGCGGCGCAGACGTAATCAACATCAGTATAGGCGGATACGGTCACGGAGATATATATGAAGAAATTTTTGAATATGCCGAAGAAAAAGGCGTTGTTGTGTGCGTTGCCGCAGGAAACGAATCCGTTGACGCATACAGAACCGTTCCCGCAAGCTGTGACGGTGTGATAACCGTTGCGGCGCTTGCCGATGAAACCTGCATTGCCGAATATTCAAATTTCGGTGAAACGGTTGAATTTGCCGCCCCCGGATCGGGGATTCTTTCGACATATCTTGATAACGGTTATGCGTATCTTTCGGGAACTTCAATGGCAAGCCCTCATGCGGCGGCGGCTGCGGCAATGCTTAAATCGTATGATATTTCGCTGACAAGCGCTCAAATTACGGATATTCTCGCAAGCGCCGCTGTCGATCTCGGCGAGCCGGGGCGTGACGAGGTGTTCGGCTTTGGCGCAATTTGCTTTGAAGGAATCGAAGTTTTCGACGCAAAATGCGAAGAATGCACGGCAGTGCCGCAAAGCGGCGAATATGACGGCGCAGTTTCTGTTTCTCTTGCCGCAAGCGACGAAAACGCCGAGATTTATTACACGCTCGATTCAAGCGAACCGACAAAAGAAAACGCCCTTTTGTATACGGGCACAATTGAAATTTCGCACAGCGCCGTTTTGAAGGCAAGAGCATATCGCAACGGCAAATATGCTTCGGACATAAGCACTTTTAAATATATTATTTCCGATGAGGATACGGAAAATTGTTATACGGTCGAAAACGGTACGATAGTTGCATATAGCGGAATTTTAAGCGATGTTGCCGTGCCGGAAAGCTATGGCGGTCAGACGGTGGTTGCCATCGGCGAAAGCGCTTTTGCCGAAAACGAAAATATCATATCGGTATCTTTGCCGAGCACTGTCACAAAAATCGGCGGCAATGCGTTTAAGGGCTGTATACGGCTTGAAAGCGTTGAGGCAAACGGCGTTCAAAGCATTGAAAGCGGTGCGTTTTGTCAGTGCAAAGCCTTGTCGAAAGTTGATATAAATAATGCGGAAAACATCGGTGATTATGCGTTTTATCGCTGTGAATCGCTTTTAGACGTTGATTTTCGATATGTCGAAAACTTAGGAAACTATGCCTTTGCCGAATGCACGGCTCTCAGTAAAGCAAATTTTAAGGCACTGTGCAACGTCGGCGATTATGCGTTTTGCAATTGCAAATCGCTTTATGACTGCCGTATTGATTACGATAATACTGTTTGTATAGGAAATTATGCGTTTTATATGTGCTCTGCGCTTGAAAACGAAATAATCTGCCCTGCAATGCAAGCATTGGGCGATTATGCCTTTTACGGATGCAAGAGCTTGCAAACCGTATATCTCGGCGAAAACGCTTTTGAAATCGGGAAAGAGGCGTTTTCGGGCTGTCGCAATCTGTATTATTTCGGCGCACCGAATTGTGAATTTGCCGATATCGCTTTAAGCTATTGCGGTCAGGTGCTGACGAATATAAGCGATTCGGCGGCAAGCGCTTTTGAATCGCAAGAGTCAGCGTTTGGCGTAAGCCTTTTGCCGTATAGCCAAAGCAATTTGCAAACGATGACGAAAACCATATCGGAAAACGAGATGTGCATATCGCAAAAGTGCGTTGCAGCGGCATTTGAAGCTCAAGCCACGGGCGTGTATTATATAGAAATCAGCGGCGGCGTTCTTCCCTGTGTTGAAATTGTTTCGGGAAATTCAAGTGCGGTTTTGACCGAAATTTGTCAAGAGGGCAGATTATACAGTGTGTATAAAACAGAACTTGTCGCCGGCGAGATTTATTCGATAACCGTCGATTCAAAATCGCCGCAGCCGTTTTCGCTTACGATAAGTCGGCAATATAATGAAGCACGGCAGGATATTTCGGACTTTGACGCCGAGTTTCCGGTTTCAGAGCAAAGCGTTGTATTTGAAAACGGTACTCTTGTCAAGGGTATTGATTATGAAATAAGCACGTTTGAAAACGGCATAACAATTTTTGCCAAGGGCGATTATAAAGGCGCTTTAAGGCTTTGCGTGGGCGATGCCGATAAGCTTGCGCTTGGAGAGAGCATAGAGCTTTATTCGCAATTCGGCAGCGATGAGTTTGTTTTTGTGCCCGAAACTTCGCAGACATATTATTTCTATGCGCTTTATTCGAAAGACAGGCTTGCCGATGTTGCACAAAACGGTATAAATCTTACTGTTTCGGGAAAAATACTTGATTCTCAAAGGCAGACGTTGTATACCTCCACAACCTGCTTGCAGGGCGATTGTTACAACTATACATTTTTCTATATCGAGGCGTATCTTGAAGCAGGGCAAACCTATTATTTATGCTCAAGCGCCGGCAAGCAGGGCTGTTACAGCGTTAGAATAACGGACAGTATAAAGCTTATGTTTGATACATATATCGAAATGCCGTCAACACTGCCCGCAACCGGCGGCGAAATCATTCCCGATATAACCGTGTATGACATCGAGGATTACAGCGAGCTTGTTTGCGGCGAGGATTATCTTGTTTATGTTGCCGATAATGTAAATCCCGGTTCTGCCGAGGTGTATATATACGGGCTTGGCGATTATTTCGGCGTGGCAAGCCGCAGTTTTACAATCACCGCAGACGAGTGCCAAGCCGAAAGCTTGCCTTTAAACACAAGCGTGACGTTTAATGTTGCAAACGGCGGATATGCCGCAGTTTCGGTTGATATCGAAGATGAGGCGAGCTATCGCATATCTTTCGGGGGCACAGCGGTAAAAAGCTGTGTAAGAAACGCCGATATCGGTTTTTTCAGCCAAAATAAAGGCACGGCGATGACAACAAGCTTAAAGCAGGGAGAATATGTAATAATTTTTTATCCTGTCAACGAAAACGTTGATGAGGTTTCGATAAAGGTTGAAAGACTTTATAAAATCTCGGAAGCGACAGTATATGTAAAAGACCTTGAATATGTTGCGGGCAAAACGCAAATACCCGATGTTGCCGTTTATTACGGCTCAAAATTGCTGGAAGAGGGCGTTGACTATGAACTTAGCTTTGTGGGAAACAACGCTCTTCCGGGTGTGCATTATTTCGGAATAAAGGGATTGGGCGTATATACAGGCTCTGCGACCGCAAGCTATAAGGTTGACTGCTCGGTGAAAACTTCGTCGGCAAAGTCAATATCGCAAGGTGAGCATACGGTAAATATAAAAAATTCGGGAGATTTTGCGCTGTATAAATTTACTGCGCAAAGCGATGACGATTATCTTATCGGCACAAGTGAAAAGTCAAATGTTGCACTGGTTGTGTTTGATAAATACGGAAATACGGTTTCGGCAAATTCGGCGGCAATGGGCTTTGGCACCGAAATTTCAATGTCATCGGGCGATGTGATGTATATTGCCGCAATGTATTATGATGCAAACAAAACGGGCAGTTGGGTGTTTGAAATTACCTCCGACTATGTGCTGTTTGAAGATGTTGAGGCGATTTTTGATGAATGCGTTGAGTTTTCGGGCGGAAAAACACTGCCGCAGCCAAGCTTTTTCGATGGCGATTATGAGCTTGAATACGGTGTTGATTATGAATATTTTTATGCTTCAAACTGCACGAATTACGGCAATGCGACAGTTTGCTACAAGGGTTTGGGCAAATACAAATTCAACAAATATATTGACTATGTGATTGTAATGCCGATAGATGAGCTGTATTCAAGCGCCGAGCCGCTTAAAGATAATGTGCCGAAGCTTTATGAGGGTGACTATTACTCTTGCGGAGTGTATTCGTTTACCGCAAGCGAAAACGCATATTATTATCTGTGCCAGCTTGAAGTGATAGATATGGCGTTTGCTCAATTTTATGACGAAAACGGTACGCTTATCAAAAAAATAGGCATAGGCGGCGGCTCTGACTTCAAAACAAGGTTTTTCTTAAAGGAAAACGAAACGATGTATATGCTTGTCGGTTATTACAGCTGTCAAAATGCCGATTTATATACCGGATATCTTGTCAAAGCTATGAGAATGACGAGCGTTAAGAGCTATGATTATACGGAAAACGGGATTACATATACGGTTTTTCCGAGCCTGTCTTATGCCGTTGTCAGCCATGCGGAAGAAGATATTGTCGATGTCACATTGCTTGATATGATTGACGAAAAATATCCGGTAACGCAGATAAATTCGTTTGCGTTTTCGGGCTGCTCTTTGCTTGAAAGACTTGTTGTTTCGCAAAACGTCGAAAGAATCGGAGCGTTCGCGTTTGAAAATATAGCGGCAAAAAAACTGTTCTTGCCTGAAAGCACGCAGATTATCGGATATCGAGCGTTTGATAATTGCAGTATTTCAAAGCTGTGTATTCTTTCTCAAAACGCAAGCTTTATAACAAACTGCATTGCAAATTCAAATACGGTATATGGATATGAATTTGCCGGCGCACGGGAATACTGCGCCGCAAACGGCGTGGAATATGTGATTATTTCGTCTGTTCTCGGTGATTTAAACAATGACGGCAGGGTTAATTCGGTTGATGCGGCAATTTCGACAAGATGTGCGCTTCGTCAAGCCGATATAGATCCGGACATGAACGGCGACGTCAACGGCGACGGCGAATACAATTCGCTTGATGCGGCGATTATTACAAGATATGTTTTGAAAGTTATCGACAAATTCCCTACACAAGAATAATACAAATAAAAAATCAGACCCGATGTTGCAATTAAAATCCAAATCGGGTCTGAAATTTTTTTAAAATTTTTATCTGTATTTTCCTTTATGCATTTTCATTATATTCGGCGATGTACGGCAAATTTCTGTAAATTTCGCCACAATCAAGCCCATATCCGATTACAAAAAAATCGGGTATGGTAAAAAGAGTGTAATCTGCATTAAATTCAACAACACGCCTTTCGGGTTTGTCCAGCAGAGTGACAACTTTAAGCGACAGCGGATTGCGTGAGCGCAAAAGCTTTACAACTTCGTTTAAAGTGCGCCCTGTGTCGATGATATCCTCAACAACAAGTACGTTGTAATTGCTGATGTCACGTCCGATATCCATTGTGATATTGACGTTTCCCGTTGAGGAAGTGCCGTTGAAATAGCTTTGCGCACACATAAACGCAATTTCACAGGGAATATCCAGTGAACGGCAAAAATCCGCCATAAACACAAAAGCGCCTTTTAAAATGCTGACAAGAAGCAGTGGCTTGCCTTTATATTCATCGCTTATCTGCCTGCCCACCTGCGCAATTCGTTCATCAATTTCTTCCTTGGTGATTACAATTCGCTTGATTTTGCCCGCAGTGTCAAGATAATTTGTATCCATATCAAAAAAGCTCCGTTTCATAGAATGTTTTCATCTATTATAGCGCATAATTTGTTTTAAATCAACAGCATATGATGAATTTTGAAGAAAAATCATTGAAAATAAAAATTCCCCACAAGATTTTTTCTTGCGAGGAATATTGATATACAGCCAAAAATATTTTCAGCCCTCAATCTGTCGGCTTAAAAATTGCGCCGCCGCCTGAACAAGCCCCGATTGCAATTCGGTTGCGTTTGAAACGTTGCCGTTTTCCAAAAAGGCAACAGCCCCCGAAACATCGCCTGCGGTAATTATGGGAGCGCACGCAACCGCCGCCTTTTCAACGCCCTCAACCGGCATAAGCTTTGCGTGCGACGACGCCGTTTGATAAAAGCTTTTGCGGCTTTCCATCAAATCCTCAAGCGATTGTGAAACCCTGCGCTCGCTCAGTTCCTTTTTTGAAGTGCCCGACACCGCCACGACATGATCTCTGTCAAATACAACCACGGGGCACGAAGCCAGCTTTGCCGTGATATCGGCAATTTGCGTTGCGTTTTCGGACAGCTCGTTTATGGCAGAGTATTTTTTAAAAATAACCTCTCCGTCATTGCTTGTGTATATCTCCAAAGGGTCGCCTTCACGAATACGCATGGTTCGGCGGATTTCTTTCGGTATCACAACACGGCCGAGGTCATCGATTCTCCTTACTATTCCTGTTGCTTTCATAAGCTGATAAATCTCCTTGTTTTGCAATAATATTTGGAATAACGCTACTATTATTTGTCGTTTTAGGGGATTTATACTGTGTCGAAAAACACTTTTGAGCAGGTTTGGTCAAAGCTGTTTTCGCAATTTTGCCGTATGCATAATTATTCTCCGTAAATTTGCGCAAGAGAAAAGTTTGAAAACGAAGCGTCGCCTGAAATTTCACGCATAACGTTTACGCATTCGGGAAAATTTACGTTGCCTAAGCGTACCGATATAAAAATCGTTTTGCAAAATACCGCTAATCGTAGGAATCGCCCATACGGGACTTGCCTTGATTTTGATTTCACCCTTGCTCTTGTTTTTCAAGGCTTCTGCCTCTTTGCGCTCCTTTTCTATCATACGAGGCGTGGGGATGTTTTTTCGGTCAGATAATTTGCGATTTTTTTGTAGCCCCAGCCTTTAATGTATAGGTCGAAGATTTCTCGGATTACAACCGCCGCCGATTCGTCTATTTCAAAAATCATTTCTTTGGTATTGATAAAATAGTACCCGTAAGGTACAGCACAAATCCAATTACCGTCATTTTGTCGGCTTTCCACAACCCTTTTAACCTTTTTTGATGCATCGGTAACCGGCATTTCGTTAAGCAAAAAGCGTACCTGAATATTGTTCC
>CAZBAI010000034.1:0-13628 GCA_964490175.1 uncultured Oscillospiraceae bacterium
GTAAAAACAGAACAAAAATCACCGCCGAAGATCTGCCCGAACACTATATTCCGATAACGGTATATAAGGTCAGAGGCTACATATCGGCTGGTGGCTCTATGAGGATGTGGAACATATTGTAACGGAAACGGTAAATGAAAAAACAGTAGAATATGACCTTACAGAACCCGAAGCACTATATGATTTTCTTGTAAGAGAAATACATGCAAAGGAAAAACCAAGAAGGGAAGAAAAAATTGAAAAATAACAAAAAGCGCTGATTTTATCATTATTTTTTAATAAAACAAACCGGCATCTAAATGGTTCGCAACAGCCAAGTGTTGTGGTCAATTAAAAATGCCACACCGAAAACCCTTGATTTATCAAGGGTTTTCTTAATTTTACCCCATTTTTTATAGTTGCATTTTCAAAGATGCCAACGACCTACAAGGTGGATTCGAACCACCGAAACGAATATTCAGGGCAGAATTAGCGAATTTTTATCGCCGATTCTGCCCTTTTTTATATAATTAAGTCAACGATAATAAGTTTGGCAATAGTTAATTATCATCCGATGATTTAAAGAAAGAGATATTTTTAAAAACATGGCAGTGCTTGCAGTTGCAATGAACGGTGCAAATTTTGTGCTCAAATTAGGTTATTGTTGTTTTTTACAAGACATAATACACTGTTTTGTGGAATGTAACAAATATAATTTATTTGTGTAATTTGACTTGACATATATAAAATGCTACGATATAACTTAAATAGGCAGAAATTTTTAGTAATTTTTCTGCAAATTATATGAAAGCGGTGAGTCCGATGTTCAATTGAGCTTTTGGGGATTTAAAAGTAAGCAAACATTAAGCGAATCTATTCAATTTCAATGAAAACTCAGTTAAAAAACAATGGAGGAAATCATTATGATGAATAATTTTAAAAGAATTTTGGCAGCTTTGACAGTTGCTACTACGCTTACAAAAGTGTCGGCTTCTACGTCGAATTACCCTGATGTTTTTTGGTCATATGGCACCATTTCTAAGCGATAACTGATTGAACGGCAATGCGGCAACATTTATATCGTTCATGTTGCCGCTTGCCGTATATTATATATTATTGGGAGGGATACCCTATGCGTAAACTTTTTTGTTGCGGCATAATGCTTGCTATGCTTTTAAACTTGATGGCATGTGCAGATGCGACTTCATCTAATCAACTGATGAGCGAAACGGTTAATACGGACAATTCAGTAGCTTCGTCTGCTGATTCCGAGAGTGTTTCCGATGATGCAATGTTAGTGCCTTTCACATCAATTTGCATTGAAGAAGATGAAGTCCGTGCTTTGTTTGAGCCTTTTGATAATTTTTCCATTGCAGATGATTTTCGTATTAACATTCCAAATGTAAATACTTTGGAAAATTATAAAACATCATCAAATATTACACAGAATCTGGCTGAATATGAGCAGGACTTTACAAATATTTTTGAGTATGTATTTCCGGGAAAAACAATGAATGAGTATGCTCTGTTTTATGATAGCGAAAAGGGTTCTTCCGAAGAAATATATGAATATATCGACGAAAACGGAGAAAGCGCCTTGGATATTCGTTATCATCTTGTGAAAGATGATTATGATGCCATAATGTCCGGAGATGAGGGCGAGGTATGGTACACCTATAGTGATAAACGAATGCTCAGCTATGGATATGGCGATAAGGCAACGGAGGATGAAAAAAATAATCCCGTCAGTCTTGATTTGGGCGTTGCAATGGGGTACGGCTTTGCTTGGGTAGAGAAAAGCGAATATTATGACTTCGGCACGGTAGTAGCAACCTATCCGCCGGATAGCACGGAGAAATTTATGCTTTCCGGAGAAGAGGTCGCTATATGTGATGCCGTTCAATATTATGAAGATTTTGTTAATAACATACCTCAGGTTTATCGTGATTACGGAGAATACGGTGGGTTTAAAGAAACCCCTGTGGAAACACGTGTTGTCGAAGTGGATGTGTGCCAAATCGGCGAACAACAGTTTGCCTATCATTTTAACGTGACGAGGTGTTATAACGGCATTTTGTTTGATTATATACGTGACGGCATCTCCACCACGGATACTATGGCATCTAAGTGGCGACAAACCGCAGGATATGCATATATGATTCGCAAAAATGATATAGAAGAAATGGTGAGCTATTACCGTTGCCAACAAATAGAATATTCTGAAAACTTAGAAAACTATGTTCCTTTGGAAACCGCAGTTGACATTGTAACCGACACTATAACGAATTATGCAACATTTGAAGTTAAAAAAGTCGAACTGGTCTATTGTACACAAGACATCTTGAAAGATAATGGCTATATTGATATCGACGGCTATCCGTCAATGCAGATTCTTTCATGGCGGTTTACATTTCATAATATAAACGACGATACCGACTATGTATGTTATGTTGACTTAAACGACGCCGATTCATTCCGATATTATAGCACATATAAGACGGTTATCGAAGAAGAACAAACAGAGGACGCCGTAGAATAAGGGGGAAACTGTGTGAAGCTTTTTCGTTACATCGGCGTAAATCTGCGGCGCACATTGGGCAGCAGTACCTTTTGGTATTGTGTGCTGGCGTCCTTTGCCCTGTGCTTTACCGCAGTTGTCATCAGAGATCCCTATAATAACGATGAACTGATGGTTTTGCAGGTGATGTTTCGCCGTGAGATGATTTCGACAGATTTTAATCTCAACTCATGGAGTGTGTTCTGTTCTTCGGGCGGCACATGGTTTTCTATGTTCATTCCGATTCTTTCGGCATTTCCCTTTGTACCTACGATTATCAATAATCGCATTACCCAAAGCGCCCGTTTTACTATCAGCCGAATCGGCAAAAGAAACTATCAATTTGGGAATATCTGCACAACATTTCTTAGCGGAGGGCTGGCTGTTGTGTTGGGCTATGCGCTCTTTGGCGTTGCCGTGTGGCGGTTGTTCCCCTCTGTCGACGCTTATTCCAAGCAGGAAGTTGAATTTTTCATGGAGTCGCTGACGGGGGAAAAACCTGCGTGGTATGCCAATGCGTTTGCAAATCGGCAATATTTTTTGCCTATTATTGCGCAGCTTGGGCAAATGTTTTTGTATAGCTGTTGCAGTTCGCTGCTCGCACTGGTGTTTTCCGCCTTTGTGAAGAATCCGTATGTGGTGCTGTGTATGCCGTTTTTCCTGACCTATGGTTGGACGCAGATCAATACACGTCTTTCGCTAATGGCATATGCGGATTTTGAAAACATTAACCAAAGCCTTGGCAGATTGACGAGCCTGACCAATCCAAGCGCACTTTGTCATCTCATGAATTACAAAATCGATCTGCCTTGGGTGCTGTTGATTCATTTGGGATTTGCTTTGCTGCTTTGCCTTGTTTACTATCTGGTTGCGAATAGGAGGGTGGATTGCGGTGAATGATCGTTTTTTGACCAAAAGTTTGCGCATTGCCAAAACAGAGTACATCAAATGGCTGCGCAACCCCAGAATGCTCATCGGCGGCATTTTGGTCATCGTGATTTACACGCTGGCAGTCGTTCCCTTGCTGGAGCGGGCACAGAAAATGGGTATTCCGATGAATGTTTTCGAGCCGATCATTGCAGTGGGTAATTCCGGTATGCTGGTATTGCTGCTGCCCTCTGTGTTTTTGATTTTGCAAAGCGATTTCCCCGCTATCGAGCCGAATTCTTTGATGTATCTTTCTCGCACGGGAAAAAGACCGTGGCTTTTTGGGCAAATTTTGTTTTCACTTATGAGCATTGTGACCTATCTCGGAGTTATTTTTGTTGCAGTTGCGATTTGCTCTGCAAGCGGTTCTTATTTTGGCTTGGAATGGAGTGAATCTACCCGATTTTACGCCGCCGTATTCCCTAAAGACGCAGACGGCTTTGTCGCGTCATTGCTGCCGTCCAATCTTTATAACCAGATTCCGTTGGGCATGGCATTGGTGTATACTTTTTCTTTGTTGGCGCTGTATTTCTTTTTGCTGATGATGGTTTTGCTGGTGTTCTCGCTGATTAAAAAGCGCAGTTTGGGACTGTTTTTCACCTATGCCATTATCATGGGCGGCGTTGTTACCTGTGTGGCAAAAGCGGACGCTATGTGGGCTTTTCCCATGGCAAACAGCATTATTTGGTTGCATTATACGGAGATTCTCAGTACACCCGTTTATCCCATTGCCAACTCGTATTTGTATTTTGGGTGCTGTATCGGCGTGCTGTTGATCCTTTGTGCAGTGCTGTTGAAAAAAGCCGAATTTGAATCCACGGAGGTGCTACAATGATTGAGATCAAAGACCTTTCTCTGACAATCAAAAAAACAGAGATTTTAAAGCATATCAATATCACGTTTGAAAAAGGCAAAATTCATGGGTTGATTGGCAGAAACGGCAGCGGCAAAACCATGCTGATGAAGTGTATTTGCGGATTTGTGCGCCCAACGGAAGGCACGGTTCATGTAAGTGGCAAACAAATCGGAAAGGATTGCGATTTTCCGCCCAATATCGGTATCATCATTGAAACACCGGGGTTTATTCCGTATTATTCGGGCTATAAAAATTTAAAATTGCTTGCGGATTTAAACAAGAAAATCGATAATGCGAAAATCAAAGAAACCATGAAACAGGTAGGGCTTGACCCGGAGCTGAAACGCCATGTGCGAAAGTATTCTTTGGGTATGCGTCAACGTTTGGGATTGGCACAGGCAATTATGGAAGATCCCGAGTTGCTGATTCTCGACGAGCCGATGAACGGTTTGGATAAAGACGGTGTTGCGGATATGCGCCGCTATCTGCTGAAATTAAAAGAGCAGGGCAAAACCATTTTACTGGCATCTCACAGCGCAGAGGATATCTCGGTGCTTTGCGATACCGTCAGTGAGATGGATAAGGGTGCGCTGGCGTTACTTGCGTAGATACTGTTATGATGGGTAATGTATGCGTTAAGTTAAGTTATATATAAAAAATCGCCTTCGGTATTTAAAATACCGAAGGCAATTTTTTGCGTATATTGTGTATATTGCGTATGTTGCGTATATCGAATTATCTTTCAACTCTTTTAAAAAATAAATAATAAATCAATACAGCGTTAATAATATAATCATAAACTCTCGGCCCATCGAACATAATTATTGAGGATAAAAACGATACAAGCACAATACTTACGGATATGAATTTGCAAATTGCGCCGTTTCCCTTTGTTTTCCAAGCCAAAGCGCCTAATATGGGCGATGAAAACGCAAACACCGTCCAACCGATAATAAAAATTTTGCCGTATACCGCTTTGAAAACAAACGCCGCAAAATAATATGTTGCAAGCATGCCTATGCAAAATGCGAAAACATTCAAAGCGGCGTGCTTTGCGGTTTTGCTGTATACGGAAATCAACACGCCGAGCAATATCCATATTGCCATTTGCGAAAAAATGTTGCCGAGATTTTGAGTGTATATATCGGCAATTTTGCAAAATATACCCAAAATCAGCCCGATAAACAGCATTGTAATCGGATTTGAAAAGCCGTTTTTAAATCTGTTTTTAATCATAATGAGGACGCAAGCTTTTTCAAATAAGCTTTAAAATCCTCGCCGTATTCGGGGTGGTGAAGACCTACTTCAACGTTTGCCTGCAATATGCCGAGCTTGTCACCCATATCATAGCGCTTTCCGGTGAAATCAACGCCCACTATTCCGACTGTGTTTGAAAGGTGCTTCATAGCGTCGGTCAGCTGTATTTCACCGCCTGCGCCGGGTGGCAGAGTTTGCAGAATATCGAAAATTTCAGGCGGCAGAACACACCTGCCGAGAATCGAATAAAGCGAGAGCACCTGCTCGGGCGAGGGCTTTTCGATCATATCGTCAATCATATACAGATTATTTTTTAAATGCTTGGTTTTCATCGATGAATATTTAAGAATTTGCTCGGGTGTTACCTCTTTGATGCCAACGCAACCCAAGCCGTATTCTTCATATGCTCTGATAAGCTGTGCACAGCAGGGGTCATCGCCGATTATAACGTCATCACCGTAAAGCACGGCAAAAGGCTCATTCCCCACAAAGCTCTTTGCCTGCAAAACAGCGTGACCCAAGCCTTTCATTTCCTGCTGGCGAATAAAGGTGATGTTTGCAAGGCTTGAAACTTTCAAAACCTCGTCAAGATAAGCTTTTTTAGCTTCGCCGCCTTTTTCAAGCTGAGCTTCAAGCGCAGGCGAACGGTCGAAATGATCCTCAACAATGCTTTTCCCTCTGCTGAGAATTATCAAAATTTCTTCAATTCCGCTTTTGGCTGCTTCCTCGACAATATACTGTATGGCAGGCTTGTCCGCAATGGTCAGCATTTCCTTGGGCATGACCTTAGTTGCAGGCAAAACCCTTGTTCCGAGACCTGCTGCAGGTATAACGGCTTTTCTGATTTTCATAATTTTCTCCTAAAATATTTTTATTGCTGAAGTAAATGCATATTTTCCGCCATCGAGAGGGCGACAAACGGCAAAATCAAGATAAATACAAGCAGCAAACCGGCAATTGTCGTGCCGCCGTATTTTGCAAATTTACCCTTTAAATCCGAGCCGGTTTGATTATTCGATTTGAGCTTTTTGATTTTTTTGATACAATGCCTGTAATAAATCCAATTTGAGAAAAATGCGAATATGAACGACGCTGCGGCGCAAGCCAAAAACAGCACGTTGCTGATGTTTGTCCAAAGCTGTGAACTTGCAAATGCCGTCAATTTTTCAAGCAAAGCAGGGTACTGCGATAAAATCGAATGTATGAGCGTTGAGCTGTCTTTTATATATTCAAACTGAACCTGAATCTCCAAAATCGCATAGCTCAACACTGCCAAAAGCATCGGAAAATACATTTTTCGATAGGCAAAATAATAATGCGGAAAAAATGCGGCAGGCAAATTTACGCTGAATTTTTTGTTTCTGTCTTTCATATTTTTAAAAATCGGCAGAAAATAGCGCTTGTTCGGGCCGATAAATTCGGCGATTTCTTTAAGTTTTACGCCATCGAACTCTTCCTCGGGCGAAAGACCGCAATATTCATCGAAAATAAAAATATAAGGGTTTTGCGGCATTTGCGTTTGCTGATTGGTTTGCGGCATTTGCGATTGATAGTTTTTTGCTGCATCGTCCATTCTGGTCGGCATTCCGCACTTTTCGCAAAAAATCGCTTGTGGTGAATTTTCGTGATTGCAGCGCTTGCAGACGATTATATTACCCGATTCAACCTGAAAGCTGTGCCAGCTCGTTCCGCTTGCGTGAAGCCCATCGGCAACGCAGCGACCTGCGGCTTCGTAGCAGGCTCTGTGATACGGTGTTCCGCAATCGGGGCAGACAACGATATCGTCGTCATCGTTGAACGTTTTGCTGCATATAACACATTTCTTTCCGCTGTATCTTGACATTTTTTCTTCCTCCGTATTTCATTTTGTTGTCTGTTTTCGTGCATTCTATATATATTTTTAAGCACGTTACATATAGTATATCACATATTTTTCCATTTTTAAAGGGTTTTGAAAAAAAATTTGCAAATTGTGGGAAAATAAGATATAATATAAATCGGGCGGGGTGTTCTTCGCCTTTTATGCGGCAGATTACATTTGCCGTTTTGCAAAGGAATACGATTCCTTTATTGAAAAAATATATTTTTTAAAAGGGTGTATTGATATCAATGTAAAAGCTGTTTTGCGATATATATATAGAATATTTTAATTGAAAGGTGAATTGATTTTATGATACTACTTGATGAATTGAGAGTTTCTCTCGAAAACTGCCGTCCGCAGCTTAAAGAGCTTTACGAGGTGCTCAATCTTGACGCCGACAAAAAAGAATACGACAGGCTTCAAGCCGAAATTGCAAAGCCTGATTTTTGGGACGACCTTGAAAACTCGCAAAAGGTTTTGCAGCACTCAAAGGCAATTGAAAACAAAATTTCCAAATTTGAAAAACTTTCCGAAATGCTTGAGGATACTTTGACGCTTATCGAGCTTTGCATTGAAGAAGGCGACGAAGATTCGGCAAGCGACATCAACGCCGAGGTTGAAGCTTTTATGAAAACGCTTGACGAAATCAAGCTTTCCACATTGCTTTCCGGCGAATATGACACCAAAAACGCAATTTTAACATTTCATGCCGGCGCAGGCGGAACCGAAGCTCAGGATTGGGCGGAGATGCTTTACCGTATGTACAATCGCTGGGCTGAGCGTCACAGCTTTAAGGTCACTTTGCTTGATTATCTCGACGGTGATGAAGCGGGCTTGAAAAGCGCCTCCATACTTATTGAGGGCGAAAACGCATACGGCTATATGAAATCGGAATCGGGCGTGCACCGTTTGGTTCGTGTTTCGCCGTTTGATTCCTCCGGCAGACGGCACACATCGTTTGCCGCCATTGAGGTTATGCCCGAAATCGACGACAGCCTTGAAATCGACATTCGACCCGAGGATATTAAAATGGACGTATTCCGTTCAAGCGGCGCCGGGGGACAGCATATCAACAAAACCTCATCGGCGGTTCGCCTTACCCATTTGCCGACGGGTATTGTTGTATCGTGCCAAACTCAGCGCAGTCAGTTTCAAAACAGAGATTACGCCATGAAAATGCTCAAATCCAAGCTCATTGAAATTAAGGAAAGAGAGCACTTGGAAAAAATCGACGATATCAAGGGCGTTCAAAAGGAAATTGCCTGGGGCGCACAGATACGCTCGTATGTTTTTATGCCTTATACGCTTGCAAAGGATCACAGAACCGGCTTTGAAAACGGTAATATAAACGCCGTTATGGACGGTGATATCGACGGATTTATCAATGCATATTTAAAGGGACTTGCACACGGCACGCTTGAAAAATAAGGATTTAATGCGTGCTTCTGTATATTAAAGCAACACTCTTGCACGGTCTGTGTGATTGCAGACTGTGCAAGAGCGATTTTTTATGTTCATATTATTTTTGTATTTCGAGCCAATGCTTTTTGGTCATAACATTGGTGTGACCTATGCGAATTTCGTTCATTTGCGAAATGAAAATATCATCGCAGGTGTGATGGTAGACAAACCCCGCTTTTTCCTGCACTCGTTTGGATTTGGAGTTTCCGTCGTAATATCCGCACCAAACGCTCGTCATGCCGATATCTTCAAATGCATGGCGCAGTATCTCGTTTACCGCCTCGGGCATATATCCGTTGCCCCAAAACGGTTTGCCGAGCCAGTAGCCCAATTCGCATTCGTCATCTTTGTCGGTCATATCCGTATGACCGACAAGTCGCAATTCAATACAGCCGATTGCCTTTGAACTGCCCTTTTGACATATTGCATAGCACTCATCGCCGCAAAGGACGTTTTTGATGATATCAAGGCTTTCTTCTACGGATTTGTGCACTTGCCACCCCGCAATCGGACCTATATCGGGGTCTTTGGCGTATTCAAACAGGCTTTCGGCATCGGATTGCGTCCATTTTCTCAAATGTAATCTTTCGGTATCCAACATTTTCTAAGCCTTCTTTCTTGATTTTTATTGTTGAGTATCATTGCTGTCAAACGCCGCATTTACATCATAATTCGGCTTTTCGGCGCTTTTTTTCTTTTTAGGCAAGGCATTGCCTCGTGATTGTGCGCCTGCGGCTTTTTTCAGCGAAGAACTGCGCTTTGAGCTGTGGCGAAGCCTTTCGGCTTCCCAAGCCTCATCGCATTTTCTTTGCATTGTCGATTGATATACTCTCAGTGCTATAAACGCCAGAAGAGTTATCGAAAAGAAAATAATCGAAATAGTTTTTGCCGCCTTAAACTGGTTGCTTTTCAAAAACAGGCTTATTACTTTCATGCTGTAACCGATTTCGGAGCGCTTGACCGTATCGCCGGCGACAAGCTCGGCTTCAAAAAGCCGTTCGCCCTCATAATATAACTCCATTTTGCCGAGAACGGTGCCTTTTTCGACCGGTGCGATGAGATATTCGTTATAATAGCTTATTTTGCGCTCTAAATTCGATTTCGGATATTCGGCGCACCAAAGTCCGATGTAGTCATCGGCGGTTTTGGCAATTACATATCCGTCGCCCTCGGCGTATTCAACGGGAATTTCGGTAATTTCATCATTCGAGGAAAGGATAATCTCATATGAAATATAATTCATAGCCCAATCAAGCAAGGCACGACACGAGGTGTAATGCTCGCAGTACCAACCGTTATCATCGGTTTCAAGCGAAGCGCCGAGCACAACGACGATATAGGTGTTGCCCCCTTGAGAAGCTTGCGCCGCAAGTGAGCAGCCGCCGTACTCTGTGCAGGAAACCATACCGTTCATCATATAATCACAATAATAATTTGAAGTGGATTTGAGCATTCCGTTTTTGTTCCAAATCGTCCATGTGTTTCCATGGGTGGAGGCATATGAGGTTTCAACCGAAAGTGTGCGTTCATATGTCGAAAGAATCTCTTTTAAAGGTGAAAGCGACACGGCGTATTTATATATCATTGCCATATCCGCAGCTGTTGTATATTGGTTATCGTTATCGCCGCCGAACGGATCGACAAAATTGGTGTTGACAGCGCCTAATTCCTTTGCACGCTTGTTCATCAGTTCGACAAACGCACCGGAAACATCGCCGTTGCAGATATAATCTGCCACAAGCATTGCTTCTTGGCAGGAATTGTACAAAAGCATTGCATAAAGACAGTCACGCACGGTGGTTTTTTCACCGTCTCTGAAATCCGCCGAGGGCAGACCTGCGGTCGTGCTGTAATTTTTGCAAATGATAGAAGTGTTAAGGTCGGGGATCTTTTCCGCTGTGATAATTGCGGTCATCAGCATTGTAAGATAACCCGTATCGACCCTTTCGCTTTCGTTTTTCGAGGCAACGCATTCGGAAGCGTCGGTGTTGTAAAGATAATATGACTGTGCCGAAATATCGGATTCGGAAGAGGGGGTGAACATGATTGCCGATGCCGTGATACTAAGGCAGCTTATTGATATTGCCAATGTTGCCAAAAAGGCGAAAATCCTTTTCATTTCCGTTTCCCTTTCGTTGTTAAAAAGCTTATTCTTCTCTTGTTGCCTTTTTGCCGAGCTTTTTGAGCGAATAGCCCTCTTTAAGCCTGAGCTGACCCCTGTCGATGGCAAGCGCATAGTCGGGCACGTCTTTTACGACTGTCGTTCCGGCGGCGGTATAAGCGCCTTTGCCGAGTTTTATGGGCGCAATAAGGTTTGTGTTGCAGCCGATAAAGCAGTTATCGCCGATAGTTGTGCGGTTTTTGTTGATTCCGTCATAATTTACGGTAACACAGCCGCAGCCGAAGTTTACCCTTGCGCCGACATCGCTGTCACCGACATATGTAAGGTGCGCTACCGCCGTGTGCTCGCCGATGACGCTGTTTTTAATCTCAACAAAATCGCCGATTTTAACGCCGCTTTTTATGTGACTGCCGGGTCTGATATGCACAAAAGGCCCGATTTTAACGTTATCGTCGATTTTGCAGTCATAGCCTTGCACATAATTCAGCTTTGCGTTGTCGCCGATGACGGAATTATCGAAAATACAGTTAGGGCCGATTATACAGTTTTTGCCGATTTTTGTGCCATTTGACAGTACACAGCCCTGCATTATGTGTGTGCCGGAGCCGATTGTTACATCACGCTCTATCACAACGCCGTCGGTGCAGGTGAACTCAACTCCGTTTTCGAGGTGTTTTTCTATAACGCTTTTTCTTGCGATATCGTTGAGCATGAGCAGACCCTTGCGGTCGTTTGCGCCGAGCACAGCCAAGGTGTTCGGCGTTTTGTATGCGCTTGCGCTATACCCCTGAGAGAGCAGTATTGAAACCGTATCGGTAAGATAATATTCGTTTGCGGCGTTGTTGCATTCGAGTTTTGAAAGTGCGTATATCAGCTTTTTTGTATTAAACCAATAACAGCCCGAATTTATTTCGTTGATTTTAAGCTGTGTGCCGCTTGCGTCTTTTTGTTCGACAATTGCGGAAATTCCGCCGTTTTCGCTTCGTACGATTCTTCCGTAGCCGCTTGGGTCGTCAACGCAAGCCGAAATTACCGTTACGGCATTTTCGCCTTTAATATGCTCATTCAGCGAGGTTTTTATGGTTTCGCTGTCGATAAACGGTGCGTCACCGTTGAGAATAAGCGTGTTGTCGCTTTGGCATTCTTTTAAAAAGTCAAGGCATTGCATAACTGCGTGACCCGTGCCCAAACGCTGCTTTTGAAGCACGGTTTTGCACCTTTGACCTATATATTCGTCGATAAGCTCGCCTTTATATCCCTTAACAATGCAGATGTCGTCAAGCCCGGCGTTTTCGCAGGCGCTTAACACCCATTCGAGCATAGGCTCACCCAAAACCTCGAACATCGGCTTGGGTATTTCGGACTTCATGCGCCTGCCCTGACCGCCTGCCAAAATTATAGCACAGTTTTTCATGATTTACGATTACCACCTTTATAATAAAATACCTAATTTCCCTACGATAACATTATGACAATTTTTAAAGCATTTTTCAAGTGTTTTCGCCAAATTTGTGAAACTGACGGAAAGTTGGCATAAAACCGATAAAAATCTTGGGTAAAATTTTTTTAAAAAAATACTTTTCTTTTTCCAAAGTTTATGGTATAATGTCAGTAACTCCGTAAATTATGCTTTTTGCGGAATTGAAAATTTTTGGAGGTAGTTTAAACTATGAGCAAAAAATACGTTTATCAGTTCAATGAAGGCAACGCTTCCATGCGTGAAATTCTTGGCGGTAAAGGTGCAAACCTTGCAGAAATGACCTCAATGGGTCTTCCTGTTCCCCAAGGCTTCACAATTTCTACCGAAGCTTGCACAAAGTACTATGAGGACGGCCGCCAGATCAACGATGAAATTATGGCTGAAATCATGAAGAACATTGAAATCATGCAGGAAAGAGTCGGCAAAAAGTTCGGCGATAAAGAAAACCCGCTTCTCGTTTCGGTTCGTTCCGGCGCAAGAGCTTCAATGCCCGGTATGATGGATACAATTCTCAACCTCGGTCTTAACGAAGACGTTGTTGAATTTATGGCTGCAAAATCGGGTAATCCCCGTTGGGCTTGGGACTGCTACCGCAGATTTATCCAGATGTACTCCGATGTTGTTATGGAAGTCGGCAAAAAATATTTTGAAGAGCTTATCGACGAAATGAAGAAAGAAAAGGGCGTTACACAGGACGTTGATCTTACCGCTGACGACCTTAAAGTTCTTGCTTCTCAGTTCAAGGCAGAATACAAGTCCAAAATCGGTGAAGATTTCCCCACAGACCCCACAGAGCAACTTATGGGCGCAGTTAAGGCCGTATTCCGTTCATGGGACAACCCCAGAGCTAACGTTTACCGTCGTGATAACGATATTCCCTATTCTTGGGGTACTGCCGTAAACGTTCAGATGATGGCGTTCGGTAATATGGGCGAAACATCCGGCACGGGCGTTGCGTTCACGCGCGATCCCGCAACCGGCGAAAAGCACCTTATGGGTGAGTTCCTTATGAACGCACAGGGTGAAGACGTTGTTGCCGGCGTTCGCACACCGCAAAAGATCGATCAGCTCAAAGAAGTTATGCCCGAGGTTTACGACCAGTTCGTCGGCATATGCCACACTCTCGAA
>CAZBAI010000034.1:13638-13886 GCA_964490175.1 uncultured Oscillospiraceae bacterium
GATATGCAAGATATGGAGTTTACCATTGAGGACAAGCACCTCTATATGCTCCAGACACGTAACGGTAAGAGAACGGCTCAGGCGGCTCTCAAAATCGCGTGTGACCTCGTTGACGAAAAAATGATTTCCGAAAAAGAAGCTGTTTTGATGATAGATCCTCGTAATCTTGACACGCTTTTGCACCCGCAGTTTGACGCAAAGGCTCTTAAGGCTTCCACACCGGTTGCAAGGGCTTTGGCTGCTTCTCC
>CAZBAI010000035.1:0-13243 GCA_964490175.1 uncultured Oscillospiraceae bacterium
TTTTATAGGGGTTCTCTTTAAATTACCCTTAAATTTATTATACGAGGAGAACTGTGCCCGGCTTTGCCAATGGCGCAGATAAATAACATAATGGGACTTCTTGAAAAGATTTTCGGCTCATACAGCGAGAAAGAGCTTGCTCGTATTGAGCCTATTCAGCAGCGTGTTCTTATGCTTGAGGAGGAATATAAAGCCTTAAGCGATTATGAACTCAAAGCTAAAACGAAAGAATTTAAAGAGAGAATTGCCGAGGGCGAAACGCTTGATTCTATCATGCCCGAGGCGCTTGCAACCTGCCGTGAGGCTGCCGACCGTGTTCTCGGCAAAAGGGCATATCCCGTGCAGATTCTCGGCGCTATTGTTTTGCATCAGGGAAGAATTGCCGAAATGAAAACAGGTGAAGGTAAAACGCTTGTTGCCTGTCTTGCTTCTTATGTCAACGCACTTTCGGGTAAGGGCGTGCACGTTGTAACCGTAAATGATTACCTTGCAAAATTCCAATCCGAGGAAATGGGCAAGGTTTACAGATTCTTGGGTCTTTCCATCGGCTGTATTCTTCACGGACTGACAAATGATGAGCGCAGGGAAGCTTATAACTGTGATATCACTTACGGTACGAATAATGAATTCGGTTTCGATTATCTTCGTGATAATATGGTTATATATAAGAAAAACATGGTTCAGCGTGAGCCTAATTTCGCAATTGTCGATGAGGTTGACTCTATCCTTATTGATGAGGCCCGTACCCCTCTTATCATTTCCGGCAGGGGCGATAAAGCGACCGACCTTTACGGCAAGGTCGATGTTTTCGTAAGGACTCTTTCGGCAAAAACTCTTGTCGAAATGGACGAAAAAGTCAATCAGGACGAAATTGACTATGTTGCACAGGTTCAATCGTTTGAAAACGGAAAGCTCACGGTTTATCAGAAAAACGTGTTCTCTAAGGGTGATGAAGTAGACCTTATCACCTTTGATGAAGATAACCGCAGTGAGATACTTCATTCGTTCCGAATTACGGGCATAACCGATGATAAGGGCAATGAAATGCGCTCTGTCACGAAGAATCTTGCAAAAGCAAATGTTGAATGCAACCTTGAAACGCTTGAATTTAAAAAGGGATATCAGTATTTTCTGCGCCATAAAGAACGCTGCGATTATATCGTCGATGAAAAGGCAAAAACCGCAACAATCACTCAGCAGGGCGTGAAAAAAGCGGAAAGATATTTCGGCGTAGACAACCTTATGGCTGCCGAAAATCTGACGTTGCTTCATCACATCAACCAGTCGCTCAAAGCGCACGGTATTATGCATATTGATATCGACTATGTCGTAAAAGACGGTGAAGTCGTTATTGTTGATGAGTTTACCGGTCGTCTTATGCTCGGCAGACGTTTCAACGACGGACTTCATCAGGCAATCGAGGCAAAAGAGGGCGTTGAGGTTGCACATGAGTCAAAAACGCTTGCAACAATAACTTTTCAGAATTATTTCAGGCTGTATCCTAAGCTTTCGGGTATGACAGGTACTGCCATGACCGAGGAAGACGAATTTAAAGAAATTTATAAGCTTGATGTTATAGCTGTTCCCACAAACAGACCCGTTGCAAGAATTGATCACCCCGATGTTGTATACAGAACCGAAAAGGGCAAGTTTAACGCCGTAATCGACCAGATCATCGAATGCAACAAAAAAGGTCAGCCGGTTCTTGTCGGTACAATTTCGATTGAAAAGTCAGAGCTTCTTTCAAAAATGCTCTCTCGCAAGGGCATAAAGCATGAGGTGCTCAACGCCAAGCAACACGCCAAGGAAGCCGAAATTGTAGCTCAGGCTGGCAAGCTCGGCGCCGTAACCATTGCAACAAACATGGCAGGTCGTGGTACGGATATTATCCTCGGCGGTAACGCTGAATTTCTTGCAAAAGCAAAATTGAGAAAGATGGAGATCCCCGAAGAAGTTATCAACGAGGCAGTAGGTTATGCCGATACGGATAACGAAGAAATTATCGAAGCACGCAAGGTTTACAGAGAGCTTTACGATAAATACAGCGCCGAAGTTAAGGAAAAGGCAGTTGCCGTAAGAGAAGCGGGAGGTCTTTACATCCTCGGCACCGAGCGGCATGAATCTCGCCGTATCGACAACCAGCTCAGAGGCCGTTCGGGTCGTCAGGGCGATGAGGGCGAAAGCAAATTCTTCCTTTCTACCGAGGACGATCTCATGCGTATATTTGCAGGCGACCGACTTGAAAAAGTTATGAAAACATTTGCCGGTGAGGACGAGGATATGCCGATTGAAAGCAAGATGCTTTCCAAAATCATCGCTTCGGCTCAAAAACGTGTTGAGGGCAAAAACTTCAGCATCAGAAAGAACGTTCTTAACTATGATGATGTAATGAGCACACAGCGTGAAATTATTTATTCACAGCGTGCCAAGGTGCTTTCCGGTGAGGATATTCACGATTATATCATCACCATGATTAAAGACCTTATCTCCGGTACCGTCGGCAGTTATTTGCTTGACAATGCAAATAAAGAAGAATGGAACTTTGTCGGTTTGCGCAACCACTTCTTCGGGCTGTTCACCTATGTTGACGATTTTGAATATTCCGATGCAGAGCTTGAATCCGTAACCAAAGAATCTATTATCGAAGAGCTTATTCAAAGGGCGCTTGCTAAATATGAACAGCGTGAAAAAGAACTTAGCTTCATCGATTTCAGAGAATTTGAAAGAGTTGTTCTGCTTAAAGTCGTTGACCAGAAGTGGATGAACCATATCGACGATATGGACGAATTGAAAAAGGGTATCGGTCTGCGCTCATACGGACAGCATAATCCTGTTGTTGAATATCGCTATGAAGGTATGGATATGTTCGACGCTATGATTGATTCTATCCGTGAAGAAACCGTGCGCAACCTCTTCCTTGCTCAAATCAAGCGTAAAGAAGAGGTTCAGCGTGAGCAGGTGCTCAAACCGACCGAACCCAATGCCGGCTCTTCAGACGGTTCGCTTGCACCCCAAAAGGCTAAGCGCAAGCCTGCCCCTAACGACCTTTGTCCGTGCGGAAGCGGCAAAAAGTATAAAAAATGCTGCGGAATGCAGGATTAAATATGAATTTAAGATACCGCAAAGGCAAATTGCTTGCGGTATCTTTCAATATGGGAGATGTGCTATGATGAAGGAAAAATGCAAAAATATGCTCAATTGCCGTATCATTCCTTTTTGGAACGCCCTTTTAGACGAAAGGGGAGGGTTTTTCGGCAGGATGAATCAAAACTTGGAGCTGTTTAAAAATGCCGATAAAGGCGTTATACTAAATTCGAGAATACTTTGGTTTTATTCGGCAAGCTATATCGCAACAAAAGATGAATCGCTGAAAAAATATGCCGACCATGCTTACGCTTTTCTCAAAAATTGCTGCGTTGACCGTGAATTTGGCGGCGTATATTGGATGATGGACTGTAATGGCAAGCCGCTTGACACCATGAAACATACATATAATCAGGCTTTTGCCGTTTATGCGCTGAGTGTGTATCATCAGGCATTTTCAAATGATGAGGCCGTTTCGCTTGCAATGAGCCTTTATGAAACCATTGAAGAAAAAGCTTTCAAAAATAATCTTTATGAAGAAGCGTTTACACGTCAGTGGGAAATTGCGGATAACGAAGCTCTTTCGGAAAACGGCATTGACGCCAAAAAAACAATGAACAGCATTCTTCATTTGATTGAAGCGTATACCGAGCTTTTGCGTTCAACGCAGGATTTGCGTGTGAAAGCAAGCCTTAAAAATCTGCTTGATATTGTGGAGAAATATGTTTACGATTCGTCTTCAAATGCGCTTTATGTGTTTTTTGATGATGAAATGAATGTTCTCGGCGATATTCACTCCTATGGGCATGATATTGAAGCGAGCTGGCTGATTGACAGGGCGTGCGAGGTGCTCGGTGATGACGATATAATCGAAAAATTTAAAAAAATCGACCTTGCAATTGCCGAAAATATACTTTCTCTTGCGTTTGAAAACGGTGCGCTCAATAACGAGCGTGACGGGACTGAAATCTCGAAAAAACGTGTTTGGTGGGTTCAGGCAGAGGCAGTTGTCGGCTTTTTGAATGCATATCTCTCAAGCGGCGATGAGAAATTTTTGCAAGCTGCAAACAGCATTTTTGAATATATTGAAAAATATGTTGTCGATCAGAGGTGCGGCGAGTGGTTTCCCGATGTTAGCTTTGAAAACAAGCCGTTCGGCGATTTTGATATGGTAGGTCCTTGGAAGTGCCCGTATCATAATTCGAGAATGTGCATTGAAGTTATGAAAAGGCTGTAAATAAAAGCTGTAATCGGCGTCGCAAGGTTTGTGCGGCGCCGAATTTTGTGTTGATTTATGCCGGCTTATGTGCTACAATAAATGTGTAAGCTTGAAAGGGGAGGAAGATTTTCGTTGAAAATATATGAATTATATTTTGCGGCGGCAAGATATGTATTGCCGGCTGCGGCGATTCTGTTTGTTGTTTTTGCCGCAAAAGCTGTGCTTAAAGGCAGGCGCTTGCCGATAATCGCACGGCTTGTTTCGGCTGATAAAACCGAAACTGTTGATATTCGCGCTAATGAAACCGTTCTGGGCAGCGTTCCTCTTTGTGATGTGCGCATTGAAGCTTTAAGCGATATGCATTCGGTGATAATGCGCACCGATGACGGCTTTGAAATCGCTCCGATAAACGGCAAGGTCGCTGTCAATTCAAACAGCTTGACAGATGTAAGCCCTTTGCCTTCGGGCGCTTCGCTTTTGCTTGATAAAAAGCAATATACTTTTTTTGCTAACAAAAAGCTGCGAAAAATCAATGTTTCAAGGTCTGCTTCAACACTTGCCGCATTCATTTTTCTTCTTCTTTTTCAGTTAATATCTTTTGTATATATCGCTTTGCGGCAAGCTGATTCGGGCATCGCCTCGGTATTGACTGTGTCGCTTGCACTTATAATCTGCGAAATAATATATATATCTGTAAAAAAACCGACAGCATCGCAATCGGTTGTGTTTTTCGGATTTTTTCTGACAAGCGTCGGATTGCTGGCGTCCGCTGCGGGTGACGGTTCACGCTTTTTGAAAATCGGCGTGTGCGCATTGCTCGGTTTTGTTGTGTTTCTTGCATTGCGCTATATTTTGAAATATCCGAAATTATGCCGCAAAATGCGCTATGTTATAGGCTTTTTGTTTTGTGCGCTTATGCTGTATAATGCCTTTTTCGGTACATATATCAACGGCGCAAAAAACTGGATATATATCGGCGAAAAAATTTCGTTTCAGCCCTCCGAACTGGTAAAACCCGTATTTATATTTTGCTCTACTGCGCTTATGCATGAATTGCTTTGCAGAAAAAATTTTTATTGGTTTGCGTTTCTCACACTGTTTTTCGGCTTTTGCCTTGCGATGATGCGTGATTTCGGCACGGCTTCGATATATTTTGTCACCGCTTTAATAATTATGTCAATGCGTGTGAAGCGCCGCAGAACGATATACGCTTTGCTTGCGGCGGCAATGGTGGGCATTGTTGCGCTTGTAAGCCTTATGCCCTATATTTCCGCACGGTTTGCGGTTTACGGCAAAGTGTGGGATTATGCCTACGACGGCGGATATCAGCAAACCAGAACGATGATTGCAATTGCAAGCGGCGGTCTTTTCGGGCTTGGCAGCGGCAACGGCACGTTGATTTATGTTTCGGCGGCGGATACCGACCTTGTTTTCGGCGTTGTGTGTGAAGAATTCGGCTTGCTTATAGGCTGCACCGTTGCGGCAAGCTATTGCATTTTGCTTGCCGCTTGCATAAAGGCTCTTGAGTATAAATCTTCAAGCTTTTATTCCGTTGCCGGCTGTGCGGCGTCGGGACTTTATCTGTTTCAGGCGGCGCTGAATATTTTCGGCTCGGTCGATATACTTCCGCTGACAGGCGTTGCACTGCCGTTTGTGAGCAACGGCGGCTCGGCAATGCTTTCATCTTGGGCGCTTTTGGCGTTTGTCAGCGCTTATCTTGAAACCTGTGAAAGGGGTGAATGTGTTGAATAAGCCAAAGATTTCATCACGCAGTTTTTTCATGATACTTATGCTTTCACTTTTTTTGGCAGCCTTTTCGTATTTTATTTTTCTCTATATTTTTTCGGCGCAGGATTGGGCGCTTTTCCCCTCCAACCGACATGTTTACCAAAACGGCAGTGTTCTCAATGCGGGCGATATTACAGATGCCGAAGGCGTTGTTTTGTGCAGCACTCAAAACGGCGAACGTATATATAATGAAGATAAATATATACGGCTTGCAACATTGCACGCCGTCGGTGATCTTGACGGATTTATCGCAACGGGCGTGCACACGGCAATGCGGGATAAAGTGACGGGATTTGACAAAATCAACGGGCTTTACAATATATCCGGAAAAGGAAACGATATTGCGCTGACGATTGATTCAAGGCTTTGCGTAAAGGCGTATGAGCAGCTTGAGGGCAAATCGGGGACGATTGCAATGTATAATTACCGAACAGGCGAGCTTGTTTGCATGGCTTCATCGCCCTCGTTTGATGTAAACAGCAGTTTTGAAGCTTCCGACGGTGACGAAGGGGTTTATATGAACCGCTTTCTTTCTTCGACATTCACGCCCGGCTCAACCTTTAAAGTTGTAACGGCGTGTGCGGCAATCGGCACATTTGATGACGCATTTGAGCGTGAGTATGTTTGCAACGGCGGCACAACAATCAACGGTGAGTGGGTCGCCTGCACGGGCAATCACGGAACGATTACCCTAAAGGACGCATTTGCCTATTCGTGCAACAGCTATTTTTCACAGCTGACTGTTGATTTGGGTAAGGATACAATGACGGAATATGCCGAAAAGCTCGGCTTTAACGGCGAATTTGACCTTGACGGTATTAAGGCGGCAACTTCATCTTATAATGTTGAAGCCGCCAAAACCATCGACCTTGCGTGGTCGGGAATAGGTCAGTATAAAGATTTGTTTAATCCTTTGCAATATTTAACGGCAATCGGTGCGATTGCAAACGGCGGCACTGCGATAAAGCCGTATATTGTCAGCTCGATAAAAAACGACCTCGGCTTTGAGCTTTATAAGGCAAAAAGCGAAAAAATCGAAATGCTTGATAAATATATTGCGGATTCGGTTGCCGACCTTATGGACAATACGGTGCAGGTGTATTACAAAAAGGAGCGTTTCGGAAATCTTGATGTATGCGCAAAAACAGGCACAGCCGAAATCGCAAAGGACGATATCCCTCATTCGGTGCTTGTCGGTTTTGTAAAAGATGATGATATGCCGTTTGCTTTTGTGGCTATTGTCGAAAACGGCGGCTCGGGCAACGGTGCGGCTTTAAATTCAGTTTCAAACCTGCTTCAATACGCCGCACAGATATATAAATAAGCATCAAGGCTTGATGTTGGCGGTTGACTAAATTTGAATTTTGCGTTATAATAACTTAGGCAAGATGTCCCCCACCTCTAAGGCGGTGGGGACATTTACCATTCAGTAGAGGGATACAATCCCCTACTGAATGGCAGGTTGGCAAAGCCAACCCTTGCCACGTTGAATGACGGGGCAAGCCCCTTATTGAAAAATGGTATTTGATATATTTTCGGAGGAAGAAAAGTGCATTGTGTAATTTCCGCATCTATTCTCGCAAGCGACCTTTTAAACATCGAAAACACCGTTAAAAGGCTTGAAAACAGCGGAATAGATATGATTCATTATGACGTTATGGACGGAGTTTTCGTCGATAATATCACCTATGGCGAGGTTATCTTAAAAAAAATCAGCGATATAACCGATATGTTTCTTGATGTGCACCTTATGACGGTTAATCCGCTTGCGCTTGTTGACGGTTTTTGCAATTCAGGGGCTGACAGTTTGACCTTTCATCTTGAAAGTAAGTCCGATGCATTTGAAACGATTCGTGCGATAAAATCTCACGGAGTTAAGGTCGGAATTTCAATAAAGCCGGATACCGAGGCGGATAAGGTTTTGCCTTATTTGCCATATGTGGATTCGGTGCTTGTAATGACCGTTGAGCCGGGCAAGGGCGGTCAAAAATTTATGCCGCAAACGCTTGAAAAGGTTATGCTGATATCCGAATATATCAAGGCGTGCCAATGTAAATGCACCGTTCAAGTTGACGGGGGTATAAACGCCGAAACCGCACGTCTTGCATTTGATGCGGGCGCACGTAATCTTGTAGCCGGCACATTTATTTTTAAGGCGCAGGATATGAAATATGCCGCCGATTCCATTAGGTTTTAAACATTGATTTAAGGCTTTGTGCGGCGCATTTTTCAAACAAAATGTTATATCTTTCGCTTAAATTCGCAAGCTCAATCCGGCTTATGCGCCGAGCCTTGCCAAACTCACTGCATATATCCGCAAGTCTTTGATACGCCTGCGGTGCGCATTTTGCAATAAGTATAATATTGTTTTTGTCGGAATAAAGTGATGTTTTGCACGCAAAGCTTTTGTCAAACGCACATATTGCGCCGCATAATGCCGCCATATCGGCAAGCGACGCTGCTTTGCACATGATGATGCTTTCGCTGTATTTTTTGTTAGCGCTCTCAATTGACGATATGTAGATTATGCAAATGCTGCTGCGCAAAAACACTTCAACTGCAAATTTTTCGGCATTTGGGCAAAATTCGCATTCGGCTGACCCGAGCAGAACAAGGCGGCTTAAAAATCGCTTTGCTTTTTCACCGCCGTCGGTTATCTCTGATATGCAGATGCCGCAGTTTTCAAGCTCACCCATTGTCAGTGTGATTTTTAATGTGCTTTTGCCGAGCTTTTCAAACCTCATTTTTCATATAACCTCCAAATCAGTTATCTAAAGCTTTTATCGAAAGGAAAAATTTTGAACGAACGATTAAATAAAGATAATTCCTATTCGGCGGATATCATCATCACGCTTACTGCAATTTTGATTATGTCCTGCCTGTATCACGGTGTGCGTTCACTGATTGTTTGCGTGATAAGCTGCGCTGCGTGCTATTTGTTCGAGCTTATCGCATTAAAAATGCAAAACAAAAAAATCGCTTTCCGTGATTATTCCGCCGTGATAACAGGGCTTATTGTCGGCTTGATGATGCCCGCTTCAATTAAATACAGCATTCTCATTGTTATTAGCTTTGTGGCAATGATTATCGGCAAGCACATTTTCGGCACCGGCGAATTTCAAATTTTCAACCCGTCCGCCGTTGCTTATGTTTTTGCGGCACTCTGCTGGCCTTTGCAGGTTTTGCTTTATCCGTCTACAACAACAAAGCTTTCGCTTGCAAATTATGTGGATATCAGTGCGGTGACATCATTTAGCGCTAAGTTCAATGCGTATGAAACAATGCCGAATGTCAGCATTGAAACGCTTCTCGGGTATTTTGACGGGCCTATTGCCTGCACGCAGGTATTTGTAATTATTGTTTGCGCCGTTGTGCTTCTTCTCAGACGAAGCGTTTCGGTTTCCGCATTTTTGGGATTTGTAGGTACATATACTCTTGTTTGCTATATTCTGCCGTTTCGCAGTGATATGAATACAGCCGATTATATTTTTTATGAGTTGACAACAAATATGCTGCTTTTTGCCGCATTGTTTATTGTATCGGATTATAATTTTTTGCCTAAAGGTGCGCTCAACAGGTTTATAATCGGAGCGCTGACAGCTTTGCTTACGCTTTTGTTCAGGCGAGTCGGAAATGTTGAAAACGCCGTGATGTTTGCCGTGTTGATTGCAAATCCCTTTGTTGATGTTGTCGATAATTACCACACTCGGTTTGTGGCGTTCATCAGAGGAAAAGACGATGAAAACGGTAATGATGTGTTTGCGCATATTTTGCGCTTTGTTACAGGCTTCAAAGCGGCTTTTTTGTTAAATTTCGGCAAAATTTGTTCTGTATTCAAAAAGCGGCGCAAGGGCGATGAGCCTAATGAAGCGAGGGATAATAATGATGAAGAATAATAATTCAAATCAAGGCGATGCGAATTTGCGCCATGGCTATGCCGAAATTTTTGACGGGGTTTTCAAAAAAAATCCGCTATTTGTCAGCGGATTTATCATAGCGCCCGTTGTTGCCTGCTGTTATAATTTAAAAAATGCGCTTTTGCTGATTTTTGTTTTTTCGGTGATGACATTTCTCACGGTTTTGATTTCTACTTTTATTCCGAGAAATATCGTTTATACACTGCGCATTATATTATATACAGCAATTGCTTCGGTGGTGTTTGTACCGATATACAGCGTTGCCGTGCAGCTTTTCGGCGATAGGGTAGGTGAGTTCGGATTCTTTTTGCCGCTATTGGTTACAAATTCGATGATATCACTGCAAAGTGAATTGATATTCTATAAAATGCCGAAAATCAAGATGATTGCAAGCGTTTTTTTCTATATAGTCGGGTTTGATATGGCAGTAATTATTTTTGCCGCTTTGAGAGAGCTATTCGCATTCGGCACGATTCTCGATAAGGTTGTCATTACGGGACTGCACGTTGACCTGCTTTCGATGACCTGCGGCGGATTTATACTGCTCGGTTTTGTCTGCGGCGTTTTTCGCAAGATTTTGATTTTCGTTAAAGAACATAATGATATAGATATTGTTGACAGTCAAACCGCTCTTGCCGAGCTTTCCGAAGCCGAAGATATTCTGGAGGAAATGCTTTAATGATTTTTTTTGAAATGATAATTGCCGCCTTTGCTTCGATTTTTACCGAAAACCTCGTGCTTTCAAAGGGACTCGGCAGCAGCACGATGATCATGGCTTCACGCAGCAAAAAGCAGCTTATGGGCGTTAGCGTGTGCATTACGTATTTTTCAACGCTTTGCTCTGTCATTCTCTATTTTTTGAGCAAAATCGAATTTATTGATTTTCAGGAGGCGTATGCGCCGATGATATATGTTTTTGTTGTCGGCATTGTCTATTGCGGAACGCTGTTTGTCTTGATTTTTGCAAGTCCTAAAATGTTTGCAAAATATAAAAATTATATCCATCTTTCTGCATTTAACTGCTCTGTTTTGGGTTGCTTGATGATAAATACAGCCGAGAATGAAACGTTTTTTGATTATCTCAGCTTTGGATTTTTTTCCGGCATAGGCTTTTTAACGTCCGCATATATGCTTAAAATTGCTTATAAGCGCTTAAATTCCGAAAGTGTGCCGCTGAGCTTTAGGGGATATCCGGCAATTTTGATCTATATCGGCATACTTTCAATGGCGATATACGGCTTTGTGGTAAACGGTTAAATTTTGCAAATTTTCTCTTTACTTTTTTGTTTTAATGTGTTAAAATATATACGATATTTATTGAAAGGTGTTTTACGCTATGGACAGCAAGCTTAAAGATAAATCGCTTGACAGCCTTTTTGAGGCAATACTTTCACTTGAAACAACACAGGAGTGTTACAGCTTTTTTGAAGATTTATGTACGGTTCTTGAGCTGAAATCTTTTTCTCAAAGGTTTCAGGTTGCAAAAATGTTGAGTGAACATAAGGTATACAGCGACATTGTCAGCGAAACCGGCGCTTCAACCGCAACTATCAGCAGGGTAAACCGTTCGCTTAACTACGGATGCGGCGGATATGACATTGTTTTTTCACGCCTTGGCACCAAAAAGGATGAAGAATAAACGTGGCAGGGTATAACGCTTTTGCTCTGTTTTATGATGAGCTGACATCGAATATTGACTATAAAAAGCGTGCTGTGTATTTTGACTCGCTTGTTGATAAATTCGGCGGAAAAAAAGGCGGCATTCTGCTCGATTTGTGTTGCGGAACAGGTAGCCTTTCGGAAGAGTTTTGCAGGCTTGGTTATGATGTGATTGCGACTGACGCTTCAATGCAGATGTTGAATATAGCGCTTGAAAAAAAGCTTGATTCCGGTTTGTCGGTTCAATATCTTTGTCAGGATATGCGCAAGCTTGATATGTTCGGCACTGTTGATATAACCGTGTGTGCGTTGGATAGCTTGAATCATTTGCCCCGAATTGAAGATGTTGCCGCTGTTTTTGAAAAGGTGCACTTGTTTTGTGAGCCGGGCGGTTTGTTTCTTTTTGATGTCAACACTGTTTTCAAGCATAAGAATATTCTTGCCGACAATACTTTTACGTATGATATGGAAAACGTTTTTTGCGTGTGGGAAAATACGTATAATGCCGACAATAAGCGTACCGATATCGTGCTGAATATTTTTGCGAGAGAAAATGATGTTTATACCCGATACAACGAAAGCTTTTCGGAGTATGCCTATGAGCTTGACGCTATCTGCGCCATGCTTGTAAAGGCAGGCTTTGAGGTTTGTGCCATGTATGATTATGATTCGTTCGACCCGATAAACGAGCAATCGGAAAAGGTTGTTTTTTGCTGCAAAAAGCCGGATACAGGCGAATGTTAATTTTTTGTTAAATTGCCTTGATTTTGGTTGACAAATAATTAAAAATGGTATATAATATATTAGTATTGATGTGGCGCTATAGCCAAGTGGTAAGGCAATGGTCTGCAACACCGTGATCACCGGTTCAAATCCGGTTGGCGCCTCCATTTAGGTGAATCAATTTGGATCACCAGCACGAAAAGCCCGATTTATCGGGCTTTTTTGCGTATCTAAAGCCGAAATTTTTCAGGGTGAAACCATGGATGTTTTTCGAGAAAAACATCCATGGAACAGGATTCGAACTTACGCTATTGGGAATTTCAGCACTTTTGAGTGAATTTCGATCCCACTGCAAGAGATTCAATGCGTAAATGCCGCAAAACTAGAGCCTGTTCACATTAAAGTGTTGCAATTTTAGCAAAAATATGTTATAATTAACGTATGAGATTAACAAAAGAACAATTTGCGATAATTGAGCATTTAATGCCTACGCCTCGCAGAAAACCCGAAATATCGAATTATGATTTCTTGTGTGCATTACTGTATATAATCGAAAACGGCTGTAAATGGAGGGCACTGCCGAACGAATATGGAAATTGGCATACAATTTACGTCAGATTCAACCGCTGGTGCAAAAACGGCATGATAGATAGAATTTTTGAAGCACTACAAGAAGAGAATATCATCGAAATACGTACCGAAATAATTTGCATAGATAGCACAAGTGTCAAAGTTCATCCCGATGCAGCAGGAGCAAGAAAATCAAGCGGCGAGCAGAGCATAGGTCGTTCAAAAGGGGGCTCACAACAAAGATTCATTTGGCTTCCACGTCTGCGAAATATGCAATGATTTT
>CAZBAI010000036.1:0-11986 GCA_964490175.1 uncultured Oscillospiraceae bacterium
GTATAAGATTTGCCCCAGTGAAATCCCGACAATGAAGCCTTTGGATTGATTAAGTGTCTATAACCCTCTGTATCTGAACCTATCGGAGCTTATCGGGACTTTTTAAGCCAAACCTTAAACCAATTTAAGCCACGCTTAACCCATAAGTTACGTAGAAATTATGCAAGTTCAGATAAGTTCAGATGAACTAAGAAAAGTTAATGAGAATTAAGCCTACCGAATTGTGATATGCACCTCCATAAGCGTCTGACTTTTGGGGTGCACTCCACATGTTCGGCGGGCTTTTTCTTTTTACATTCATTCTTTAATTAAAAGCGTCACTCGGCATCACAACAATTGAATAGCAAATTTAAAAATATCTGTTGAAAAAAAGCAAAAGCTGTGGTACAATGTAATGAATGCTTTTGCAGGCTTTAAAATTTTAAAAAGGGGATTTGATAATGAAAAAATATAACGGGGCACTCATTATGTTCGGTGCGGTTTTTGCAATTGTCGGACTGGTGTTTTTTATTGTCGGAGCGTGGGTAGCGTTCTTTCTTGACCCAAATGCGCCCGGCGTTACCGTTAGCGGTGATCAAAAAACTTTCGGAATATTTTTTATGCTTTTTTCATCAATATTCATCGCAATCGGCGTATGGCAGATTGTAAAAGAAGTGAAATCCGCAGCCAAAGGCAAGCGCTTGGTTGAACAGGGCACGCTTTATTGGGCGCAGGTCACAAATATATCGCAAAATTTAAATGTCACAATAAACGGCAGATCGCCCTATTTTGTCGAGTGCAGTTGTGTTGATTCAATCGGACTGTGCCGAAATTTTGTCAGCGATGACGTTATGCGATTGCCGTCAACTTTCGGCATCGGAAGTACGGTTGCGGTTTATGTCAACCCGGATGATGACGATGAATATTTTGTTGATTTAAACCAATATACCCCTGCACGGGGCAATGCCGATATGCAATACGGGCAGAATTATTTTTCAAACGGTAATGGGAATTACCCGAATCACCCCGGATTTTAAAGGAGATTTAAAGAATTGGCAAACGATAAAATCAGAAATTTTTGCATTATTGCCCATATCGACCACGGAAAATCCACACTTGCCGACAGACTTTTGGAAGAAACCTCAACGGTTGCCGCAAGAGATATGGAAGAACAACTGCTTGATAATATGGACATTGAGCGTGAAAGGGGCATTACCATAAAGGCACGTGCCGTGCGCCTTGTTTACAGCGCCGATGACGGTGAGGAGTATATATTTAACCTTATCGATACGCCCGGTCATGTTGACTTTAACTATGAAGTTTCACGTTCGCTGGCGGCGTGCGAGGGTGCGATTCTTGTTGTTGATGCTTCGCAGGGAATTGAGGCACAGACGCTTGCAAACACATATCTTGCGATTGAGCACGACCTTGAAGTTTTGCCGGTGGTGAACAAAATCGATCTGCCCTCGGCTGACCCTGAAAAGGTTTGCGGCGAAATTGAAAGCATTATCGGCATTCCCGCAATGGATGCGCCGAGAATTTCGGCAAAAACAGGGCTTAATATAAAGCAGGTTTTAGAGCGTGTTGTGACTGATGTTCCGCCGCCGCACGGCGATGAGCAAGCGCCTTTGAAAGCACTTATTTTCGATAGTTATTATGATGCGTATAAGGGCGTTATTATATATATAAGAGTAAAAGAGGGTACGGTAAAGGTCGGCGATACCATAAAACTTATGGCTACAAATGCCGAGTTTAATGTTGTTGAAGCCGGATTTATGACGGCAAGCGAGCTTGTCAACAAAGGTTTGCTGTGCGCCGGCGAAGTCGGATACATTGCCGCTTCTATAAAAAATATTGCCGATACAAGAGTCGGCGATACCGTCACTTTGGCGGAAAACCCATGCGACGCACCTTTAAGCGGCTACCGCAAGGTAAACCCTATGGTCTTTTCCGGCATATATCCCGCTGACGGTGCAAAATACGGCGATTTGAGAGAAGCGCTTGAAAAATTGCAGCTTAATGACGCTTCGCTTTCGTTTGAACCTGAAACGTCAACGGCTTTGGGCTTTGGCTACCGTTGCGGATTTTTAGGGCTGCTTCATATGGAAATTATACAGGAACGCTTGGAGCGTGAGTATAATCTTGACCTTATCACAACAGCGCCCTCTGTTATATATAAAATTTTGATGACAAGCGGCGAGGAAGTTTATATCGATAATCCCTTGAATTATCCCGATCCGGCGCTTATCGATACCGCAATGGAACCTATGGTAAAGGCGGAGATTCTTTCGCCCTCGGATTTTGTCGGAAATATCATGGAGCTTTGTCAGGAAAGGCGAGGCGTTTTTAAAGATATGCAGTATCTTGATGAAACGAGAGTTGCCATTCACTATGAATTGCCGCTTAACGAAATCGTTTATGACTTTTTTGATGCTTTAAAATCCAAAACGAAAGGCTATGCTTCGTTCGATTATGAATTTGTGGGTTATGTTCCCTCAAAGCTTGTCAAGCTTGATATTTTGCTCAACGGTGATGCCGTTGATGCGCTTTCGTTTATAGTTCATACCGATAAGGCTTACGGCAGGGCGAGGAAAATTGTTGAAAAGCTTAAAGAAAATATTCCGAGGCAGCTGTTTGAAATACCCGTGCAGGCGGCTATCGGCGGAAAAATAATCGCAAGAGAAACCGTAAAGGCAATGCGCAAGGATGTTCTTGCAAAGTGCTACGGCGGCGATATCACGAGAAAGAAAAAGCTGCTTGAAAAGCAAAAGGAAGGAAAGAAACGTATGCGCTCATTGGGAACGGTCGAAGTTCCGCAAGAGGCGTTTATGAGCGTTTTGAAGCTTGACGAATAAGGGTGATTATATGAAAAAAGACGAGCTGATGCAAATGCGTGCGCAGCGTGAAACAGAGCAAAAGGAAAGCTTGCCGCCTGTGAATGAGGGCGTAAGCACGGCGTTTTCGGCACTTGCGATTTTTATAATCAGCTTGGGATTTCAGCTTTTGCATTGGTATTTGTATGAAATGCTGCAATTTGATGCGGCACTGCTTTGCGTTACTCCGCTGATTCTTGTGCTGGGATATTATATCGTAATAAGGGATACGGGAAATGGGCACACACTGCCCAAACGTTTTATATTTGCGTTTGGCTGCATAGCTCCGCTTGTGCTTGGGGCAGTGCTTAGCGTTGCCTGCTATTTTAACGACCCGAATTTGAGTATATTTATCGGGGTGCAGAGCGATTCGGACACAAAGCTGAAAATAATTCTTGCGCTCTATTCGTTTAGAGTGGTGCTTACTTCGCTTTATTTGTCGATTGCCGCACTTGTGATTTATGCGTTTTCAAGGCTTAGTTCAAAATAAATTTGCTTTTGTGTTACAATATTTACAATATCTGCAAGAAATAAGTGATTTTTGCGGATATAATGTGATTAAATGCATATAAAATTTAATGTGTGAGTATTTAATTTTCGGAGGAAAAAATCATGTCAAAAGAATTTATAGTCGAAACCTCGGCAAGGCACATTCACGTTACACAGCAAGACCTTGAAATACTTTTCGGCAAAGGCGCTACACTTACCCACAAGAAAGATCTTTCTCAGCCGGGACAGTTCGCCTGTGAGGAGAGAGTTACAATTGTCGGCCCGAAAAAAGAGCTTGCCGGTGTTTCTATCCTCGGACCGGTTCGCCCCGCAACTCAGGTTGAGCTTTCCGCAACAGACGCACGTTCAATCGGCGTTGCCGCACCTATAAGAGAATCCGGCGATATTGCCGATTCGGCACCGTGCAAAATCATCGGACCTTGCGGCGAAGTTGAAATTTCTCAAGGCGTTATCGTTGCGAAAAGGCACATTCACCTTACGCCCGCAGATGCCGAAGAGCTTGGCGTTTCCGACAAGGAAATCGTTTGGGTAAAGGTTGAATCTGCCGACAGAAGCATTATTTTCGGTGATGTTGTATGTCGTGTGAGCGAGAAATTCGCAAGAGCAATGCATATTGATACGGATGAATCGAATGCTGTTTGCGCCGCAAGAGACGCACACGGTACAATCGTTAAAGTTGACTGATAAAAATACGCAAATACATAAAAATACGCCGTAAAGGACAAAGCCTTGCGGCGTAAATTTGTAACTTAAAGGAGCTTTTTTATATGCAAGATCGCAAACTCAGTATGCTGATGGATTTTTATGAACTGACGATGGCAAACGGATTTTTTGAAAACGGTAAGGCGCACGAAATCGTGTATTTTGATATGTTTTTCAGAAAAAACCCCGATAATGGGGGATATGCCATATGTTGCGGACTTGAACAGGTTATCGAATATCTTGAAAGGCTTGAATTTACAAAAGAAGATATTGACTTTTTGCGCTCAAAGCAGATGTTTTCCGAGGAGTTTCTTTCTTATCTTGAAAATTTCAAATTCACCTGCGATGTTTGGGCTGTTCCCGAGGGTACGCCGGTTTTCCCGAATGAGCCGCTTGTCACCGTTAGGGGAGAGGCTGTGCAGGCACAGCTTTTGGAAACAATGCTGCTTTTGACGATAAATCATCAGTCGCTTATTGCGACAAAAGCCAATCGAATCGTCAGAGCCGCCAAGGGCAGACCGGTTATGGAATTTGGGTCAAGGCGTGCCCAAGGCTGGGACGGTGCGGTTTACGGCGCAAGGGCAGCGTATATCGGCGGTTGCGTAGGAACAGCCTGTGCCGTTTGCGAGCAAAAATTCGGCATAAAAGCTTTGGGAACAATGGCACACAGCTGGGTTCAGCTTTTTCCGACCGAGCTTGAAGCTTTTAGAGCGTACGCCAAGGTATATCCCGATGCGTGCACACTGCTTGTTGACACCTACAACACCTTAAAATCTGGCGTGCCGAATGCCATTAAAGTATTTAAAGAGCTGAAAAATGCAGGCAAAACCAATTTCGGTATAAGAATCGACAGCGGAGATATAACCTATCTTTCAAACAAGGCGAGAAAAATGCTTGACGCCGCAGGCTTTGAGGATTGTAAAATCGTTGTTTCAAATTCGCTTGATGAGTATATTATCAACGACCTTATTTTGCAGGGCGCAAGTATTGACAGCTTCGGTGTGGGAGAAAGGCTTATTACAAGCAGCAGCGAGCCGGTTTTCGGCGGTGTTTATAAGCTGGCGGCTGTTGAAGAAAAAGACGGAATTATCCCGAGGATAAAGCTTTCGGACAATGCATCGAAAATCACGAACCCTGCATATAAAGAAGTTTGGCGGCTTTTTGACAACGAAACAGGCAAGGCTCTTGCCGATGTTTTGACGGTTGCGGGCGAAAAAATCGACAGCGAAAAGCCCTATGAGATTTTTGACCCCGAATACACCTACAAGCGCAAAGTGCTGACCGATTTTACCGCAAAAAAGCTGCTTGTGCCGATATTTGAAAACGGCAAATGCGTATACGACCGACCTGATGTTTCGCAGATTCGCGAATACAGCGAAAAAGCGCTTGAAACCATTTGGAAAGAGGTAAAGCGCTTTGAAAATCCGCATAAATATTATGTTGATTTGTCGCAAAAGCTTTGGGACATAAAGCAGCATATGCTTATGGGAAAAACAATAAGATAAAACAAAAACTCCCAAACGAAAAAGTAAAATCGTTTGGGAGTTTTTTGTGCTGCCGGAACAAAAAAGATGACATTTGAAAAGCCCTATTTCACGCCGTTTCTAACACTCCGCTTCAAGCATTCTGCAATACTCCTTCTCCTCGCAGTCAATATAATCCTTAGCAAACTGCTCTGCTTCTTCAAAACTGTCTTTCAACAGTTCAAAATCAACCGCCGCAGAAAAAACATCGATTTCGAGTTTTTCGGCTTCATCCGCAAAAACTTCAATAGTGAAACCATCAGAGCGAATGTCATTTCCGTCCTTAGTCTTCTTGCATGGGCTTATAATAAGTGTTACCCATATCACTTGGTATATCAAACGGAAGTTCAAAGAAAGATAAATTATTCCTCATTATTTTTACATCAGAAGACAAGATATAATATTTTTGGTGTTCATGAACTAATACTGTCAGTTTATCACAAGAGATAAAACCAAGTTTGTTATCAATGTAGTCTTTATCATTCTGTGATGGAGGAATTATTTCAAATCCATCTATATCCGTAGGAATTTCTAAGTAAGACACATCTCCAAAATATATATCGATATTGTCGTCACCATCTTTTCCAACGCTCCTCAACAATGCTTGTCTGTGAGAAGTGGTGTAATACCAAAAAGAAAACTTTCTGTTTTTCATAAAACTCTCCTTTTTATTCAAATGGATTAGGAACGACTTCTCCATTTAAATACCATGTAATCTTAGCTTCTTCGTTACTCAATACCTGTTGCCGACACCATATCGTCTGCATTGGTATATGTTCCGACAATATCAAAATACTGTGTAATCGTATTCTTGCCTGAACCATTCGGACAGGCAAGAACGAGTATCATTGGTTTTTTATCCGACATATATTTTTTCTCCGTTAGCTGTTTCAATATATGCCTTTCTGCTTTCTCTGTCGTATCTTGCAATAGGCTTCTTGCAAGTTTTAGCTCTGTTTATGGCAGATTTTACAGCTTCTTTTGCTCTTATATCCATTTCAGCATCATTTGGCGTAATTGCAGTTTTTGAGCTTTCTGCCGATACGATTGTAACCGAGCGATTGCCGTTTAATTTTATTGTTCTGCTCATACTAAAATCCTCTTTTGTACGATTTCTGATAGATACACTCTTCCAAGTGCATTATATCATATTCTGTCGGGATATTCAAGAGGCTGTAAAAATCAAATTTGTTGCACCTCATTTTAGCACATACACGGTGCAAGCGCCGATTTTTAAAAATAAGCGGCAAATGCAGAAATTAAGTAAAACAAAAACTCCCAAACGAAAAAGTAAAATCGTTTGGGAGTTTTTTGGTGACCCGTACGGGAATCGAACCCATGATTCCGCCGTGAAAGGGCGATGTCTTAACCGCTTGACCAACGGGCCGTGTGAAATTAAAAATATACTCAGCCATAGGTGCAAACATATGCAACCGAGCACCAAACATACACAGCCGAAACGTCAAATATATGCGATCGGGGTGTGTACAGGAAGAGAAGCGGTTTGGGAGCTGCTCTCCGAACCTACTTCCTCTTCCAAATGGTAGCGGCAGTGGGATTCGAACCTACGACCAATCGGGTATGAACCGAGTACTCTAGCCAACTGAGCTATGCCGCCTCACATCGCTGAATTGCGACTTAATAAGTATAATACATTTTCTGCGCTTTGTCAACGCTTTATAAGAATTTTTTTGAAAAACGTCATTTTGAACGATAAACAGCCGCTTCAATCGGCATATTTATGGAAAATTTCACAATTTGCAAGCATAATTTAAAGCTGAAAAACCGAGCGTACATTTTTTCTTTTTGCACACGCTCGGTTTTTTGTTAATATGTTACATTTATATCTTTGCGTTTGTAATACATTTCAATTGCATCGCTTGTGTTGAAGAAGAAGCAGTTGAACATACTGACCACGATAACCCCGACATACAGCGCTGTGTTAAGAGTGCCGTTTTCCGGCCGGGCAGAAAGCAGTGTGAAGCACGGAATCATCAGCACGACGTTTGCCACATACATAAGCGAAGCAAGCGATTTTATAAATCCGATTCGCAAAATCGTCATAAGCGACACAACGCCGAGCGCCACACAGTAATAAGTCGAATACTCTTGCAAAAGCTTAACAACCTTTGTTCCCTCATATTCGGCGGGCATTGGGGTGTAGTTGATAAACATATAGAGCAAAACTGCGCTTAAAGCGCCGAGTATAAATACGATAAATATCATAAACATACCTTTTTGCGCAAGGCGTGCGTTTTGTTCGGCACGCAATTCACGGTACATTCTGCGACTTTCCTCCGAAACCTTTCCCGAGGTATCGCCGAGGGCCTGCTTTGCCTTGTATGCCGCCGAGGCGGTTTTTTTCTTTGCTTCGATTTCATCCTGCGTTTGTTTGCGCACATAGGTTGATTTATACTCATCGCCCATATTGTCCAGCTGAACGTCGGCATTATCCGTCGCATTGTCAAGACTTTCTTCCAAAGCTTTTTTTCGGTTTTCTCTGAAAGCTTTGTCGTCAAATGTGTCCTCTGCGAGAATCACATCGTCGGTATCTTGCGCCAAAAGCTCATCTGATGAGGGCGTGTTTTTCTCCTCGGCGGTCATTTCAGCCATCAAAATAGGAGTTTCCATATCATCAAGCGCTGTATTTCGGCGGTTGATGTCATCATAGACATCATCATCAAGCAAAACGGGACCGATATCGTCATCAAGAGTTTTTCGCTCTCTGTTGCTGTCGTCATAATAATCATCTTCAAGAAGAATAGATGCCAAGTCCTCGTCCTCGGCGTCAAGCTTTGCCGCAGACCCTGCCTGATACACAGGCTCTTCCAGTAAAACGCCGCTTAAATCCTCCGAAGAAGCTTCAGTTTTAGGATTATACGAAACATCTTCAAGCAAAACAGAATCAATACCGTTATCGTCTGTATTGTCTTTAGGCGTTGCGAATGAGCCTTGCTCGGTGCTTTTTGCAGTTTCCTCGGGCAATGCGCCGTCAGCCGAAGCGCCTGCTTGCTGCCTGCTTTGAAGCTTTATCGATATAAAATACTGTGCAAACTGCGGGGCATATTCACTTGCAATGTTTTCGACAACACCGTGCGAAATCGCATAATCATACGTCGCTTGCGACACGGCGTTTAAATCATCGCTTTGATTTGCGGCATATTCTGCGGCATATTGCAATATTTCGGCGGCCTTGTTGGGGTCGCTTATCGAATTGGGTTGTATATTATCTGCCATGATTTTCTCTCTTCTGCGGCACAAAGCGTTTGCGCCGAATGCTTTTAAAAGGCAAGCACCCTGCCGTATATATTCTTTTTGCAAAATATATTATATCAGATTTGTCCGCATTTTTCAAGAGCAAATTTTAAACGAAAAAACTTAAAATTTGTTGACAGCATGGGCAAAATCGGTTACAATATTATTATTACATCAAACCGTGAGGTGGATTTTATGAAAACCAAAAGGATTTTATCGTTTTTATCTTCCGCAGTATTTACTTTCGTCGCAATATCAAGTGGCTTTTCGCGCGGATTATTCAGCGCAAGTGCGCTTAGCTACGACGATTATCTCAGCTATGAGATAACATCGGAGCAAACCGTCACAATCACAGATTGCAACGCTTCCGCAAAAAATGTTATAATCCCCGAAACAATTGACGGATACAGCGTGACAGAAATCGGTGAATATGCGTTTTATAGCTGCAAGTCGCTGGCAAAAGTCACAATACCGAACAGCGTGACGAAAATCGGAGTACATGCGTTTAGCGGCTGTGAAGCGTTGACCGAAATCAACATACCGAACAGCGTGACAAAAATCGAAGACTGTGCGTTTCATAATTGCAAGTCGTTGGCAAAAGTCACAATATCCGACAGCGTAACTCAAATCGGCGCACATGCTTTTGACTACACTCCGTGGCTTAATGCCGAAAGGGAAAAAAATCCGCTTGTTATCGTCAACAATGTGTTGGTTGACGGCAAAACCTGCACGGGTGATGTTACAATACCAAACGGTGTAACGCAAATTGTCGACGGTGCATTTTACGGAAGTATGTTAACGAGCGTGAGCATACCGAACGGCGTTCCCGAAATATCACACTCGGTGTTTGCCGACTGCGTGTCGCTGACAAAAGTCAAAATACCCGACAGCGTGACAAAAATCGGTGAATATGCATTTAACAACTGTAAAGCACTGACCGAGATCGATATATCGAACGGTGTTACCGAAATACAAAAATGTGCGTTTTCTAATTGCAAGTCACTGGCAAAAGTCACAATACCCGATAGTGTAACAAAAATCGGTGAATATGCGTTTCAATACTGTGAAGCGCTGACTGAAATTGATATACCGGACAGCGTAACAGAAATCGGCGAATATGCGTTTTTTCAATGCAAATCACTGACTGAAATCAATATACCGAACGGCGTTACCGAAATACCACGCTGTACGTTTTCTTACTGCGTGTCGCTGGCAGAAGTTACAATACCTGACAGCGTGACAAAAATCGGCTCAAAAGCATTCAATAACAGCTTGTGGCTGAGAAATATGCAAAGCGAAAATCCGCTTGTTATCGTCAACAATATTTTGATTGACGGTTCGACCTGCACAGGCAATGTTATAATACCGAACAACGTAACGCAAATTGCCGACGATGCGTTTTACGAAAGTAAATTGACAAGCGTGAGCATTCCGAGCGGCGTTACCGAAATACCGAGCTGGGCATTTGCTAACTGCAGGTCGCTGACAAAGGTTACAATACCCGACAGCGTGACAAGTATCGGCGAGAGTGCGTTTAACAACTGCACTGCATTGAAAGAAATCAGCATTCCGAACGGCGTAACACAAATCGGAAGATATGCGTTTAACAGCTGCACTGCACTGAAAGAAATCAGCATTCCGAACAGCGTGACAAGTATCGGTGAATATGCCTTTGAAGATTGTAACAGCTTAGAAAATATATATTATGACGGCACACGGGAAAACTGGAGCTTGATTGAAATTGGCAGAACCAATGCGCCGCTTTTAAATGCCACGGTGCACTGTGTTTTGCTTTTCAGCGCAAGCAACAACGATTCGATTGCCGATTGCGTAATTGGTGTGGATTATAACGGCGCTGAAATATCGCTTGATATTTCAAAATATGTAAACGTTGTTTACGCCACTGCCGACGGCAATTTTAGCGCAGTCGGCGATAAGGACGTTGTTTCGCCGTTTGATATATATTGGAACGCATATGAAGCAGGTTGTGCGGCAAACAAATTTTACGGAGAATATGTTTTTGACGATATCTATATCGACGAGGTTTTTGTCGATTTAAGTGCCCAAGTAGGCACAACACTTACATATGCCGAAAATTTTGATTTGCTTTTGAATAAGCTTTATGATGAAAACGGCGGCGGCATTTGTGTTGAGCAATTTACTTTTTACATTGCGCAACAGGGTGATGCAAATCTTGACAACGCAATCGATGCAAAAGATGCGTCGGTGATTGCGCAGTACAGCTCAAGCATTGCGAATATTTCCTCAGAGGCGGGCTTGCCGACGCTCTCAGACGACGATGATTTGGCAAAGCTTGTTGCAGATGTAAACGGCGACGGTATGATCGATGCAAAAGACGCATCGCTGATTGCGAAATACAGCGCAAACAGCGCAAACGTTTCGGGCACATCTTTCGCCGAAAACTATACTGAAATTTGGAAACTTGTTTCCTGATAATCGCAATTGCCCCGAAGCTTTTTAAAAGCTTTGGGGCAAAACTTTTTTAAAAAGAAAAAACAACGCCGAAACCCTTGATTTTACAAGGAATTTCGGCTTTATTTGCGGCATCCTTAGTGTCACAACTAAGGGTTTATTATTACGAGCAAAGCGAGTAACAAGGTTCTGACACGAAGTGTCAGGTTCTTATATCCATTTAACAAAAAATCCCGAAGAATCGGGATTTTTTGGCACCCCCTGCGAGAATCGAACTCACAACTAACCCTTAGGAGTGACCCCGAAACGCAGTTTTGAGGTCACTCCTGATACCCGATAATCCTTTATTTTCAAGGATTTTTCGCACTTTTCGAGTTGCGCTGTGTTGCGAAATCCCTGCTAATTTTAGACTGTTTTTGTCCCTCCGATTAGACGGGTATTAGCAAGGAGTTCGTATTTGGGGTGGTGGTAAAACGCCTGAAAAATCATCGGATTTCAACGAGAATACTAAGGTCTGTTATCGAGTGCCGCAAAAACAATCCACCACAGACAAATTAACGGCAAGACCATTTTGTGATGCAATGTCGATAATCCGCTTTTTGCGATCTGTCACCAACATAGATGCCGCTACATTCATCTTGTGGGTGCGGATATAAGTATAGATGGGACTGCCATACACACCCTTGAACCCGTTTTTCAGTGCCGCTGTGC
>CAZBAI010000037.1:0-11792 GCA_964490175.1 uncultured Oscillospiraceae bacterium
ATAATACCTTTTTCAAGGGTCTTCTTTTGCATTGTTCAATTTTCAAGATGCCGATTTGTTTGCGCCCTCAACAGGCGACTTGTTTATTATATCACAACCAAACTTATTTGTCAACCCCTTTTTGAAAGTTTTTTCAAAAAAGTTTGTTGTTTAATTTTGCTCTTCACTCGGTCTGCGGAACCAACCGTCTTACGCCTCATCAGAGAGCTTTATTATTATATCACCTGCAATCGGATTTGTCAACTCAAACTTTGCCCTTATGTTTTCTCTTTTTTTGTTAATTTCTAACAAAAGAGATGCTTTTCCCCTCTTTTTCAAGATTTTTCGCAGATATTTTATTAAAAAGCAACGCCCGAAGCACCCAAAAGCGCTTTGGGCGTAATTTGAATCATTCAAGAACGGGGATCACCGAATAGATTTCCGCACCGTCCGCTTTCATAGCTTCAACGGTTTCTTTATGTGCTGCAACCGTTGCCTTTTCGAGCAACTGCGCACCAAAACTGCCGCGGACAAACATTCGGCACTCAAACGCATCGAAATCGGCAATAAAATCACCGTTTTCCGAGTCGTCCCAATGCTGCGAAAATACTGTGCGTTCGTGCTTTGCCGCTTCAATCATATCCGCAACGACAGCGCTTGCCGTGGGCAATTTGCCCGCACCCCTGCCGTAGAACATCGAGCGGTCGGCACCGTCGGAAATTACCGTAACCGCATTAAACACATCGCTTACGCTTGAAATCGGGTTTGAATCGGGCACAAGCATAGGCGATACAAAAGGAATAATCCTTTCATCGTCAAGGCGCTTCACACAGCCGATAAGCTTAATTTTGCAACCAAGTTCGGCAGCCGCTTCCACATCTTGTGCGGATATTGACGAAATGCCCTTTGCGCAGACATATTTCGGATAAACATGCTTGCCGAAAACAAGCGAAGCCAAAATGCAGATTTTCCTGCAAGCGTCATGCCCCTCAACATCAGCCGTCGGGTCTTTTTCGGCGTATCCGAGCTTTTGCGCAAGCGCAAGTGCGTCATCAAACGTCATATCATCTTCAAACATACGTGTGAGAATAAAGTTTGTCGTGCCGTTCAAAATGCCGTAAACTTCCGTAATGTCATTTGCGGCAAGGCATTTATGAAGCGGTCTGATTATCGGTATTGCGCCGCCGACGCTTGCTTCAAAGAAATAATTTACATTATTTTTTCTTGCAATCTCCAAAAGCTCTGCGCCTTTTTCCGCAACAAGCTCTTTATTTGATGTAACAACGCTTTTTCCGTTTTCAAGGCACTTTTTCGTAAATGTATACGCAGGTTCGACGCCGCCCATTGTTTCGGCAACAACTTTTATTTCCTCATCATTTATAATAGTATCCGCATCGGCGACGATTTTGTCGGCAAAAGGGCTGTCGGGAAATTTCCTGATATCGAGGATATACTTTATATCAAGCTCGCTTCCCGCACTTTTTTCGATTTTCTGTCTGTTTTTATAAAAAAGCTCAACCGTGCCGGAACCGACAACGCCAAAGCCCATTACTGCCATTTTTATCATTATTTTTTCCTCCGTTTAATTACATATAAATAGTATACCCGTATTTTACTCGCCCGAAAGCAATTTTGCTTCGGCAACGCCCGAAACGCTCAAAGCGTTTGATACTACCGATACCGCATTTGCAACATCACTGCCCAGCCGCATCGATATCGTAACCGCCGCCGCACCGTCAACGGGAATATTCTGGTTTACAGTGAGAATGTTCGCATTCTGCTCATGAAGCTTCGCCAAAAGGCTTGAAAGCACGCCCGGCTCATCACGCAAAACGCAATACAGCGTCACGATTTTTTGCGAAAACAGTTCTTCATATGAGAAAACAGAATCCCTATATTTATAGTATGCGCTTCTGGATATTCCCACACGCCTGCACGCCTGCGCCGAATTTTTTTCTTCACCTCGTGCAAGCAGCCTTTTTACCTCAAGCGTCTTGGGAATCATATCCGGCAAGGCGTTCATCTTTACAACAATGAGTTGATCGTTATCCATATGTCCACCTCCGGCGCACAGCTGTACTCAAAGCATGAACAAGTATATCACATTATTTTGATTATGTCAAGAGAAATCCGAATTTTCTTGACTTTTTGCAAAAGCGGTGATATAATCAGAAAAAAACCACATATGGAGGAAAATTAAAATGATAGAATTTAACATTTCGATAAATTCCGTTCACGCAGTAAAACAGTTTGTTGAAACCGCAAATAAATATGATTTTGACATTGACCTTTCTTCAGGACGTTATTCCATTGACGGCAAGTCCATCATGGGCATATTCAGTCTGGATCTCGAAAAAACGATAAAGCTTACGGCACACATTGATGAATGCGATGAATTTGTCGCCGCTATGAAGCCTTTTATTGTTGATTGATTTTTGCAAACAAAGCACATTAAATCTCCGTTTTTTGCATAAGCTGTACAAAACAGCAATTTGTGAAAGGCGGGTTTTTTTGTACAAAAAATTATTGCGTGCGCTGCTATCGATAAGCACTGCATTTATAATATGTATAACCTCTGCGGCTTCTCATATATTCATATATGCAACAAACAGCGACAATTCAGCCGATTCTTTCAACGCTCTCACGCTGGCAAGTGCCGACAGCTGCCGAATACTTTCTTCGGTAAACGGCGATGTCAAAATGCCCTGCGGCACTCTTTCCAAGATAATGACTGCGCTGATCGTCGCCGAAAGTATTCAAAGCGGCGCTCTTTCGCCGAAAACGCTTGTCACGGCATCTGCAAACGCACAAAGCGCTAACGGGGCTGTTGTTTGGCTGACGGCAGGCGAAAAGATGAGCGTCGGCGACCTGCTTTTGTCCATGATGACAGGCAATGCAAACGACGCCGCAATTGCCCTTGCGGAAAAAATCGCCCAAAGCGAAGCGGCATTTGTTGATATAATGAACGAAAGAGCAAGCGCCCTTTCAATGCGCAACACGCATTTTGTCAACTGCACCGGTCTTGACGTTGACGGCGCATACTCAACATCAAACGACATTGCCATATTGTGCTGCGAGCTTGTTAAATATGATTTTATGTATGAATATATGACGCCGTGGCTTACATATATAAGAAACGGCGAAACCGAGCTTGTCAATTTCAACGACCTTGTAAAATCACTTGACGGCATTATCGGAATTAAAGCTTCCAAAACCGAAAATTCGCACCATTGCGCCGCTGTTGCCGCAAGGCGCAACGGTGAATGCTACATTGCCGTCACCCTTAACTACGAGCAAAAAGACGAATGTCTTAAAAGCGCAAAATCGCTGATTTCAACGGGATTTTCCTCATATAAGACCGTATATCCGCTGATTGACGCAACAAAACTGCATGACGTCACAGTGCGCCACGGCACCGAAAAAAGCGTTTCGGTCAGCGCAGATATCTCTCCGATTTGCATTCCGTGCGCCGATCAAGGGCTCATCAGCACCGTTGCCGTGTTGCCCGAATACATCAGCGCACCGGTCAAAAAAGGGCAGTCTTTAGGCACTTTGACCGTATATGCAGATGATGTGCCGGTGTGCGAATTAAGCATTACCGCACAATATAGCGTAAACAAAGAAACAGTTGCAACCGCTTTTCTTTCACTTTTGGAAACTTTACTAAATTAAGCGCTCAAATTTGTGCGATTTGTAAAAAATAAAAAAATTTGCGTTGGCACTTGATAAATTTTGCACAATATTGTATAATAAAGATACGCAAACATTGCATGGGCTTATTACATATCACAACGTCAAATAAATCTCGGCAATGTTTTGTCAGATACTATTGCGGAGGACTGCAAAATGGCATTAAAGCTTAACACAAATCATCTCGAAGGCTTTGTTGCGGCTCACGAGCTTGACGCTATCAAGCGTGAAACCGAGCTGGCAGCACAGGTTCTTCACGAAAAAAGCGGCCTTGGAAACGACTTTCTCGGCTGGCTTGACCTTCCCACCGAGTACGACAAGGAAGAATTTGCCCGTATTAAAGCCGCTGCACAGCGCATCAAAGCAAATTCTGATATTCTCATCGTAATCGGCATCGGCGGTTCATATCTCGGAGCAAGAGCGGCAATTGAGCTTCTCAAATCTCCTTTCTACAACAACCTGAAAAAAGACACGCCCGACATCTACTATGTCGGCAACAATATCAGCCCTACATACCTCAACGAAGTGCTGAGCATCTGCGAGGGCAAGGATATTTCCGTAAACGTTATTTCAAAATCGGGAACAACGACCGAACCTGCTTTGGCTTTCAGAATATTCAAGCAGCTTGTTGAAAAGAAATACGGCAAACAGGGCGCAAAAGAACGCATTTTCTGCACAACCGACAAAGCAAGAGGCACTCTTAAAGAGCTTGCCGACGCTCAAGGATATGAAACCTTTGTTATTGCAGACGATGTCGGCGGAAGATTTTCCGTTCTCACAGCGGTAGGTTTGCTTCCGATAGCCGTTGCCGGCTGCGATATCGACGCAATTATGTCGGGTGCCGCAAAAGCAGCGCAGAACTTTAAAAAGCCCTTTGACGAAAACGATTGCTACAAATACGCCGCACTTCGCAACATTCTTTATCGCAAAGGCAAAGCGGTTGAACTTCTCGTTTCATACGACCCCTCTTTCACCATGATGGCGGAATGGTACAAACAGCTTTTCGGTGAATCAGAGGGTAAAGATAACAAAGGCATTTTCCCCGCTTCGGTCACATTTTCAACCGATTTGCATTCAATGGGTCAGTATATTCAAGACGGTTCGAGGATTATGTTTGAAACCGTTGTTGATATTAAAAAGCCCGCACAGGATTTCTTCCTCGAAAACGACGAAGAAAATCTTGACGGTCTTAACTTCCTCACAAACCAGAATATGTCCGTTGTGAACAGGCGTGCCCTTGAGGGAACGATACTTGCGCACACACAGGGCGGAGTACCCAATATCGTTCTCGAGCTTGACGATACAAGCGAATACAGCTTCGGATATATGGTGTACTTTTTTGAAAAGGCTTGTGCGGTTTCGGGCTATATGCTTGGTGTAAACCCCTTCAACCAGCCCGGAGTCGAAAGCTATAAATCCAATATGTTCGCACTTTTGGGCAAGCCCGGATATGAGGACAAAAAAGCGGCTCTCGAAGCAAAGCTCGGAAGATGACCGCACAAAGAAAGGACTAAAGTTATGGTAAAGATTATTACAGGAAACAAAGGCTCAGGCAAGACAAAGGTTCTCGTTGATATGATTAACAAGGCAGCCGGTTCTTCAAGCGGCAGCGTAATCTGTGTTGAAAAGGGTATGAACCTTACCTATGATATTTCACACAAAGCAAGACTTATCGTTTCCGACGAATACGGCATTGACTGCTATGACACCTGCTATGGCTTTATTGCAGGTATTCTTTCCGGAAATTATGACATCACCGATGTCTTTGTTGACGGCATTCTCAAAATCGGCGGAAGAAATTATGACGAGCTTGCCAAATTCCTTGATAAGCTCAACGCACTTTCAGGTGAAAATATCGCCGTTACAATTACGGTTTCCGAAGATACAAACAAGCTTCCCGACAGCGTTACAAAGTATATGATGTAACATCTCATATTAAATATGTTGCAACGGGAGCCCTTTTTGGGCTTCCGTTTTTATAAATGCGCCAAATTTTCAAAAAATTACGTCAAACACTTGACAAGAAACAAATTTATTTGTATAATAATGTTTGCGGTTTATTATCGCTTTATTGAGGTATTTTATGAATATCAACGTTAAACAGCTTTTCAATATTATCGGCGAAAGGAAAGAATTTGAATTTCAAATCCCTCTTTCCGAACTTGGCTTTCTCAAGGGCTTTAAATTCGCATCGCCGATTGATATATGCGGATTTCTATTCAATCGTGCAGGGATTGTTTCGTTGAAATTCACCGTACGATTCACACTCACAGTCGTATGCGACAGATGCCTTGACGAGCTTGACCGTGATTATTCTTATGAGTTTGAGCATACGGTAGTCCGTTCGCTTGAAAGTGACAATGATGAATACATTGTTGCCGAGAATGATTCTGTCGATATAGCGGAAGTTGCCCTTTCGGACTTACTTTTGCAATTGCCGAGCAAAATGCTTTGCAAGGAAGATTGCCTTGGGCTTTGCACAAATTGTGGCTGCAATCTTAATCATTCGCAATGTGAATGCGGCGAATAATGCTGACTTTTTATTGTTAAAATTTAAAGGAGGTGCGCAAAATGGCAGTACCAAAGAATAAGGTTTCCAAAGCAAGAAGAGATAAAAGACGTTCCAACGTGTGGAAGCTTGACGCTCCTGCTTTCTCAAAGTGCACAAACTGCGGCGAGCTTACAGCACCGCACAAGGTATGCAACGTCTGCGGCTACTATAAGGGCGTAGAGGTTAAAAAGATGGACGACTGATTGTCGTTTTTAATCTGATTCGTTTGAAACGGGAAGACAGAAGGCAGAAATAATCTGTCTTGTGTTTTCCCGTTTTTTACAAGCACAAAAATTTTTTGAGGTATAAAGTGGCAATCATCACAAATGTTATAAAAAAATCGCCTGCTCACAAGGCGCATATCAAAAGCGGCGATGAGCTTGTTGCAATAAACGGCAACAAAATCGGCGATGTGCTCGATTATATGTTCTACGCCGCCGAAACCTCCCTTGTTTTGACATTAAAACGCCATTCAAAATCGTTTGAAAAGAAAATCAAAAAGGGCGAATATGAAGATTTGGGGCTTGAATTTGAAACCTTTTTGATGGATAAAAAGCAAACTTGCTGCAACAAATGCATTTTCTGCTTTATTGACCAAATGCCACCCGGAATGCGTGAAACGCTGTATTTTAAAGATGATGATTCACGCCTTTCCTTTCTGCACGGAAACTACGTCACGCTGACAAATTTGAGCGATGACGATATCGACAGAATAATCAAAATGAAACTGCCGCTTAACATTTCCGTACACACGACCAATCCCGAGCTTCGCTGCAAAATGATGAACAACCGATTTGCCGGCGATAAACTGAAATATTTAAAAAAACTTAGCGATAACAATATCAAGATGAATTGCCAAATCGTGCTTTGCCCCAAATATAATGACGGCGATGAGCTTGACAGAACGCTTTCGGATTTGTGCGACCTAATGCCGAATATCGACAGCATTGCAGTTGTGCCGTTAGGTATGACAAAATACAGAAACAATTTGACCCCGCTTACCCCCGTTGACAAGCTCTGCGCCGCAGACACTATTGAAAGAATAGAAAAACACCAGCGCAAAATGCTTGAAAAATATGGCACTCGGCTGATTTTCGCCGCTGATGAATTTTATATCACGGCACAAAAAGATTTGCCAAGCGCCGATGCTTACGAGGGTTTTCCTCAATATGAAAACGGCGTCGGTATGCTTGCGTCGCTCATAAGCGAATTTGACGACGCCTTAAACGAATGTGACCAAAACAAAATCAGCACCTCAAAAAAAGCAATCGCCACGGGCGTTGCCGCATTTGATACGATAGATATGCTCATCAAAAGGGCAAAGCGGCGATTTCCCGAGCTTGATTGCGAAGTTTATAAAATCACAAATCAATTTTTCGGCGAAAGTATAACCGTTACCGGGTTGCTGACCGCAAGCGACATTATAAATCAGCTTAAAGGCAAGCTTGAAAGCGGCACGACGCTTTTGCTTTCGGCTTCGATGTTTAAAGAAAAAAGCGAAACTTTTTTAGATGATTTGACATCGGATGATGTGCAAAAGGCTCTCGGAGTTAAAATCAATATCACGGAAAACGACGGCTTTGCCCTGTTGCAGGCTGTTTTATCATAATTATTTGAGAAACGGAGATTATTATGGCTTTACCATTAGTGGCGGTTGTCGGACGTCCGAACGTCGGCAAATCAACGCTTTTCAACAAATTGACCGGAAAGCGCATTTCAATTGTCGATGATACACCGGGCGTGACCAGAGATCGCATATATTCAAAATGCGAATGGCGTGCAAGAGAATTTATGCTTGTTGATACGGGCGGCATTGAACCTAACAGCGATGATATCATTCTTTCGCAAATGCGCAGGCAGGCTCAGCTCGCAATTGAACACGCCGACGTTATTATTCTTGTTGCGGATATAAGGTGCGGCGTTACCGCAAACGATACCGACGTTGCGAATATGCTTTTGAAAAGCGGCAAGCCTATTGTCCTTTGCGTAAATAAATGCGATGCGTTAGGCCCTGCGCCGATGGAACTTTATGAATTTTATAATTTAGGAGTCGGCGACCCCATGCCGGTTTCTGCCGAGCACGGTCACGGCACGGGCGATTTGCTTGATGCGGTGTTTGATTTGTTGCCGGAATCTGTTACAGAAGAATATGACGAAGATTATATAAAAGTCGCTGTCATCGGCAAGCCGAATGTCGGCAAAAGCTCGCTTGTCAACAAGCTTTGCGGTCAGGAAAGAATGATAGTTTCCGACATTGCCGGCACTACAAGAGATTCGACGGATACAAAAATCGAGAACGAATACGGCAAATTTGTATTTATCGATACCGCAGGCCTGCGCAAGCGCAAAAAGGTCAACGAAAATATTGAGCGCTACAGCGCACTGCGCTCATATATGGCGGTAGACCGTGCCGATGTTTGCCTTATCATGATTGATGCGGAAGTCGGATTTACCGAACAGGATTCAAAAATCGCAGGATATGCGCATGAGCAGGGCAAGGCGTGCCTTATCGCCGTAAATAAATGGGACGCAATCGAAAAAACCGATAAAACTATGGACGAGTTTACCGAAAAGCTCAAGGTCGATTTTGCCTTTATGTCCTATGCGCCGTTCATTTTCATTTCCGCAAAAACCGGACAGAGAATCGACAAAATGTTTGAAATGATTCGCCAAGTATATGAGCACAACGTTTTCAGAATCTCAACGGGCGTTTTAAACGATATTCTCGCCTATGCGACGGCAAGGGTTCAGCCCCCCTCAAACAAGGGCAAATTTCTGAAAATATACTATATGACGCAGTCATCGTCAAAGCCGCCGACATTTGTCATCTTTGTAAACAATGCCGAGCTGTTTCACTTCTCATATCAACGATACATCGAAAATCAGATAAGAGAAGCCTTTGACCTGTCGGGAACGCCGATAAAGCTCGTTATCAGAGAACGCGGCAACGACTGAATAATCATGACTGTGTGGGAGAAATTATGACATTTACGGTAAAACTCATAATATCGCTTTTTATCAGCGCTGTTATTTCATATCTTTTAGGCGGTCTTAACAGTGCGATTATTTCTGTAAAACTTATCGAAGGTGAGGATATTCGCAAGCACGGAAGCGGCAACGCCGGCCTTACCAACACACTGCGGTGCTTTGGCAAAGTGCCCGCAATTTGCACCCTTTTGGGCGACCTTTTAAAGGGCGTTGTCGCCGTTATAATCTCAAAATACATAATTCTCGCATTGATTTTGCCCGAGCTTGAATTTACGGCGTTTATCGGCTATTTTTCGGGCATTTTCTGTATATTGGGTCACATATTCCCGATATATTACGGATTCAAAGGCGGCAAGGGCGTGCTTGTTTCAAGCTCGATTTTGCTCGTTGTAGACCCTATTTGCTTTTGCATTATAATTCCGTTTTTTATTCTTATGGTAATACTCACAAAATATGTATCCGTATCTTCGATGACATCGGCGGCTGTATACCCCTTTCTCACATTTGTTCTGCAATATTGCGCATACGGTTGGGCGTTAAATCATGCTTTGACCGATGCGTTGCTTGTCGTTATCACCTCGATTATTTTGATTTATATGCACAAAGAAAATATTGTGCGCCTGAAAAACGGCACGGAAAACAAATTTTCCGTAAAATCAAAAAAGAAATAACATCGGAGGGCTAATTTATGTCCAATATTTTCATTCTCGGTTCAGGCAGTTTCGGGCTTGCGATTGCAAATATAGCTTGCAGCATAGAAACCAACAACGTTACGGTGTGGTCTGCCTTTAAAGACGAAATCGACACACTCAACCAATATAGAGAACACAAGCAGAAATTGCCCGGCATTAAAATTTCGGAAAAAGTCAATTTTACTTGCGATATATCGAAGGCAAGCTGCGCAGACATTATTCTTTTCGGCATTCCCTCGTCGTTTGTGCGCTCTGTCGCAAAGCAGGTAAAGCCATATACGGACAACTGCAAGTGCATTGTAAACACAGGAAAGGGATTTGATGAATCTACGCTTGATGTTTTGAGCATAACAATCGCACGTGAAATTCCGAGCAAGCCAATCGTTGTTCTTTCCGGGCCCTCTCACGCCGAAGAGGTTGCAATCGGTATTCCCACCGCAGTTGTTGTCGCAAGCGCCGACCCAAAAGCGGCAGAGCTTGTGCAAAACACCTTTTCTGCGCCGACATTCAGGATATATACCGGCGTTGACCCCATCGGCTGTGAGCTTGGCGGTGCTTTAAAAAACATCATTGCGCTGGCTTCGGGCGTGTGTGACGGATTGGGTTGCGGCGACAACACCCGTGCCGCTTTAATGACCAGAGGCATGAGCGAAATTTCACGCTTGGGCGTTGCAATGGGCGCAAAAAGCGAAACGTTTGCAGGGCTTACCGGTTTGGGAGATTTAATTGTCACCTGCACAAGTATGCACAGCCGAAACCGACGTGCCGGAATTTTGATAGGTCAAGGCGTTTCTCCGCAAGAGGCAATTGCCCAAATCGGAACGGTCGAAGGTTATTATTGCTGCAAAGCGGCACACAAAATCGCCGAAAAATATTCTGTTGAAATGCCTATTTCCGAAGGGCTTTACTCCGTGCTTTTTGAAAACGCAAACGCTAACGATATCATCTCAAAACTAATGGCAAGACCCAAGAAAAAAGAAAGCTAAATCCGCTTTTTTTAAATCAAAAAAGGAAACGATAATATGTTTGATGTAAAAAATAAATGGTGTTTAATAACGGGCGCAAGCCGTGGAATCGGCAAGCTTATCGCCTTGCAGATGGCACAATACGGCGCAAATTTGATTTTGCACAGCCGCAGTATTGAACACACTTTTGAACTTGAAAAACAAATCCGCACGTTCGGTGTTGAATGCTTTTGCGTTGAATGCGATTTAAATAATCTTGATAGCGTGGAAAAGATGCTGCAATTTATTGAAAAAAGCGGCGTGCAGGTTGACATTGTGTTCAACAACGCAGGCTTGCAAATCGCTTACAGAACAGATTATTACAAAACTCCTTTTTCGGATTATCTTGTAAGCTTTAACGTCAACACAATTGCGCCGATGATGATTTGCTATCACTTTTTGCCTAAAATGATTGAAAACGGCTTTGGCAGAGTCATCAATACAACAAGCGGAATCGACGCCGAGCCCGAACAGGCAGGCTATTCGGCGGCAAAAGCGGCGTTAAACAAGGTAACTCTTGACATTGCCCGAAAACTTGACGGCACAGACGTTATACTTTCGCTCGCCGACCCCGGCTGGTGCCGAACTGATCTTGGCGGCCCTAATGCGCCGAATGCGCCCGAAAGCACAATCCCCGGCATAATAGTCGGTGCATTCGTTGATGACAAACGTTCCGGCAGGCTTTTTGCCGCACAAGACTTTAACGGACTTTCTCTTGAACAGGCGGTCGAAAAAGCGCAGAATCTGCCGCCGCTGATTTAAACAGACGCAAAAATCCCCCACACCGATTGCCACAGGTTGATAAGGCAGTATAGAAAACTTATTACATCTGAGGCATTGCAAAGGGAAGAAATCAGGCTTTGACTGTAAAAGGTCAGAGCCTTTTTC
>CAZBAI010000038.1:0-11375 GCA_964490175.1 uncultured Oscillospiraceae bacterium
CCGAAAGTGTCAAAGAAAAGTTCCGTCTGAAAGCCACGATATTCTCCGAGAGGTATGGGTTCGGGACTTGTCATTGCCTGACACGCTTTCAAAATCGCATTGCCGGCGTCGGCTTTTTCCGAATAAAAAACACCCGCAACCGTCATACCCACAAAGGTATCGTTCATCGGTTTCGGGTGCTGTTTCACACGCTCAATATCGGATTTCAGGCTTTCAATCGTTTCGGTTCGTCTTGCGATCTCTTGCGGATAATACTTGATTATACTGTCTGTGTCGTTCACCCCAAATACCGAGTTCATAATTCGTTTCGTTGGGCAATGCAACACAAGGCAATCGATAATCGCCTTGCACCTTGTATTGTCCACCTTGTTGTTTAAATAATGTAGTCATAAAAATTCCTCCTTGATTTTTATACGCTTATTATAAATCAAGTCGAAACAAAAGACGAATGTGTGGATTTATATTTTGAAGATTATGTTCAGCCGCAGGATACTCGATTTTTACCAAATCCCTTATGAACATCCGCACCAATTCAAAAACGGCTGAATTTAGCCAAAAAAGCACTTTAGCAGTTGCTAAGGTGCTTTTGTTTTTATAGGCGCTTTTTTTGTAAGCTTTACGAAAATTTCAGCTTATCGTTTGCAATTCTCATTTGCTCAAAATTTGAATGTATATACCGCTGTGTTGTCGCTATGTCAACGTGACCGAGCAATGCACGCAAACTGTCAATATCCACACCGGAATAAAGCATATATGTAGCATACGAATGGCGCAATTTATGCGGTGAAAGATATTTCAGCGTTGGGTGCTTTTCTTGCTGGCACGCAAAATATTTTCGGTACAGCTTAGTATAATTTCGCAATGTAATCGGTTTTTGCTTTTCAGTTAGAAAAACAAGACCCTCTTGTGTGTCTTTCTCTCTGATTTCGTAAACCAACACTTTTTAAAGAATATTCAATTATGGCTTGACGGAAATAGGTGATTTGTGTTACAGTATTCATAGTGGATTTGCCGAACCTCCTGTTGCTTTTATCTTTGCAACTTAACTGTAACACAGGTTTCTCTTTTCCGCTACCTTTTTTATGAGCTGTAACGCTTCTATTGTAATCCTACAAAAATTTTTTGAAAAATTTGAAAAAACACTTGACAAGCAAAAAACAATGTGATATCATAATCGCATAGAAAAGCTGTGACGAAGACGGCTGATTACAAAAAAGCTGACAGAGAGCTTGCCATTATGCTGAAAGGCGGCGCTTTTGAGTATTCATATGCCCATCACTTCCGAGCTGAAGGTCCGAAAAGGCAAATGTCTTGTAGGCGCCTTCCGTATGGCCGCGTTAAGGTGCGGGATTTGATTGAATCCTTTAAGCGGCACAATGTATATAGCATTGTGCAATTTGAGTGGTACCGCGGGTGTTTATCTCGTCTCAAGCAGAATTTGCTTGGGGCGTTTTTTGTTTTTGATGCGACTTTTCTAAATTACATATCAAAGGGAGAACACGGATTATGGAACAGAAAATTAAAGAAATCGCACAGCGCATTAAGGAACTGCGTGAAATTCTCGAAATTTCCGTTGAAGAAATGGCTGCGTGCACTGAAGTTTCCGCAAGCGATTATGTCGAATACGAAAGCGGAAGCCGTGATTACAGCTTTACCTTTATTTTTAAATGTGCACAGCGTTTCGGCGTTGACGTCACCGACCTGCTTAAGGGCACAAGCCCCACGCTTAATACGTACAGCATAGTCAGAAGCGGCGACGGATTGCCGATTGCACGAAGAAAAGGCTTTTCATATCGCAACCTTGCACCTATGTTTAAGGACAGACTTGCCGAGCCTTTTTATGTAAAAGTGCCATACAATGCCGAAGATGAAAATAAGCCTATTATGCTCAGCCGCCACAAGGGACAGGAAATCAACATTGTGCTTAAAGGTGCGCTAAAGCTTGTTGTTGACGGTCACACCGAACTGCTTTGCGAGGGCGATACCGCATATTATTCCAGCTCCTGCGCACACGGAATGGTTGCGGCAAACGGCGCAGACTGCGAATTTATCTCGATTGTTCTCAGCGATGACAGTGCCGCACAATACAGCGAATCAAACGAGTTTTATGTATCGGAAAAAGCAAATTCGGAAAAGCAAAACCGTGTTATCGACAAATTTGTAACAACCGGATTCGATGAAAACGGCATTGTAAACAGCATTGATTTTTCAAACGAAGAAAGCTTCAATTTTGCTTTTGACGTTGTTGACGCATTGGCTGAAAAATGTCCCGAAAAGCGTGCAATGGTTCACCTCGATAAGAATAAAAAAGAGCGTTTTTTCACATTTTCGGATATTGCAAAAAACGTAAACAAAACCGCAAATTATTTTGAATCGCTCGGAATCGGCAAAGGCGACACCGTAATGCTCGTTCTCAAACGGCATTATCAATTTTGGTTTTCGATTCTTGCATTGCACAAACTCGGCGCAATTGCAATCCCCGCAACAAATCTTTTGCAAAAACACGATTTTGAATATCGATTTGAAGCAGCCGGCGTAAAGGCTATTGTCTGCACAGCCGATGGCGACACCGCACATCAGGCGGAATTGGCTGCCGAAAACGCAAAGGATTTAAAGGTTTTAGTGCTTGTCAACGGAAAACGTGAAAAATGGCATTGTTTTGATGAGGAATATCTCAATTTCTCCGATGTTTATGACCGCAAGCCCGATTCGCCCTGCGGAAGTGACAAAATGTTGATGTTCTTTACATCCGGCACAACGGGAAACCCGAAAATTGCCACACACAACTATAAATATGTGCTCGGTCACTATCTCACCGCAAGCCAGTGGCACAGCGTTGACCCCGACGGCATTCATCTTACAATTTCCGATACAGGTTGGGGAAAAGCGCTTTGGGGCAAGCTTTACGGTCAGTGGATGTGCGAAGGCGCCGTATTTGTATATGATTTTGACAAATTCAGCGCAGATGATATTCTTCCGCTTTTCAAAAAATACAACATCACAACATTCTGTGCGCCGCCCACAATGTACCGTTTCTTCATCAAAGAGGATCTTTCAAAATATGACCTTTCTTCACTTAAGCACGCAACAATAGCCGGCGAAGCGCTCAACCCCGAGGTATTTCAGCAGTTTTACAACGCAACCGGCTTAAAACTTATGGAGGGCTTCGGTCAAACCGAAACCACATTGGCTATTGCCAACTTTATCGGCATGGAGCCTAAACCCGGTTCAATGGGCAAGCCTTCTCCCCTTTATGATGTCGATATCATGCTAAGCGACGGAACAAGCGCCGCTGTGGGCGAAACCGGTGAAATTGTTATTCATACAGACAAAAAAGTACCTTGCGGACTTTTCTGCGGATATTACCGTGATGACGAAAAAACAAAGCAAGCTTGGCACGATGGCGTTTATCACACCGGCGACACAGCTTGGCGTGATGAGGACGGTTATTTTTGGTATGTCGGCAGAGTTGATGACCTTATTAAGTCATCGGGCTATCGCATCGGCCCATTTGAAATCGAAAGCATTATCATGGAATTGCCTTATGTTCTCGAATGTGCAGTAACAGGTGCTCCCGACCCGATAAGAGGTCAGGTTGTAAAAGCCAATATCGTTCTTGTAAACGGCAAGCAACCTTCCGAAGAGCTTAAAAAAGAGATTCAAAGCTATGTTAAAAGCCATACCGCACCGTATAAATATCCCAGAATCGTTGAATTTTTCGATGAGTTGCCGAAAACCGTCGGCAGTGGAAAAATCAAGCGTGCAGATATCAGAAATGCCGATAACTAAACTCAAAAAACCCCTTGCACTAAAAATGCAAGGGGTAAATTTTTGTTCAACACATAAGATTTAAATATTGCGATAAAGCTTTAAAACTTCGCCTATATACGCACGGTGAATCGAATCTCCCGAATAGAACGTATCGGCACAGCTTTTATCCATATCGGCAAGGTTAAAATCCTGCGAATACAGCTTTGAGCAAACAAGCACAAGCTCAGCCTGCTCAAACGAAACAGCACCGTCAAGCTCAATCGGCGTAAGGCCGGTTTCTTTCGCTTTGTCATAATCACGACCCGAATACTTTCCGCAAAAGCTCAATGCCTTGCGATATTCTTCGCCGAAAAACGAAACGGTAAACAGCTTTGAGCTTTCCATAAACTCAAAAGTCTTTCTCGAATGGCGAACGTAAGCCGTAACTGCGCTTTTGCCCCATATTGTGCCGAGTGCACCCCACGAAGCAGTCATCGTGTTATACGACTCAATATCGCCCGCTGTCAGCAAAAACCACTGCTTATCAAGCTTTGTGAAAGGATTGATAAGCAAATCGTTCTTTGAAATTTCAACCATTGCCATAAAAAATTCCGCCTTTATTATTTATTTGCGGCAAGAGCATTGGCGCTTGTGGGTTTAAAGCGCAAACGCAGTTTATCGGTTATTAAAGCGATAAACTCACTGTTTGTCGGCTTGCCCTTGCCGGTATCGACCGTGTATCCGAAATATGAATTAAGAGTTTCGATATCGCCTCTGTCCCATGCGATTTCAATAGCGTGGCGAATCGCTCTTTCAACCCTTGAAGCCGTCGTGTTATAGGCTGCGGCAACCGCAGGATATAACGCTTTTGTAACGCTTTCGAGCAATTCGCTGTCGTTAAGCGAAGCTATAATCGCCGTGCGCAGATAGTGATATCCCTTGATATGCGCAGGCACGCCGAGCTGATGAATCATATCCGTCACTATAATTTCAATATCCTGAGCAGTCTTTTCCTCAACGAATTTTTCCTTTTGTGCCAGTGAATGAATCCTATCGGCAAGCACGTCGAAATCTATCGGCTTAAGCATAAAATACGCCGCACCGGCAGATATAATTTCGCTTTGAAGAAAGCTGTTGTCATATGCGGATACAACAACAAATTCCGGCTGCTTAATTCTGAGTGCGCTGACTTTTTTCATGATTTCAATAGCGTCCATATTCGGAAGCACTGCGTCGATTACGACAACATCGGGCGTTTCCTTACGAATCTCATCAAAAACCTTTGCTCCGTCTTTCGGGCGAGTTACGGCAAACAGACCCATTTTCCTCAACTTGCTCGCACAAGAGATTCCAAATTCAATCGAATCGTCGCCAATCATTACCTTTGCTTTTTCCGTGACCATTTTTTAATGTCCCCCTTAGCTTTGTTGTAACATTATAATAACATATGTTTCTACATATTGCAAGAGGTTTTTGAATAAATTTTGTAATTTTGTCGAACTGTTTCGCTGTAATTCGACATTTATCATCCGTTAATCGTTACAATTCGTTAAAATCTACATTTTGCGGTGCATATATCAAGAAGAATCAGAGTGCGAACGGTTTTGCGTTATTGTTATATACAACACAAATTTTATTTCCGTTTGCACCACTGTAACATTTTTTTCTTTTCGGCAAGTCTGTAAAATCAATTAACATATATCTTCTCTCCTCATACGAAGATATTTTATACGCAAATGAATTGCTTGTTCTCTGGTGATTAAACCTTCTACTTCCGCAACATTTATTTCGCTTTGAAGCAGACAGTATTTGCAATCCCAACGCAAATCGTCGCCGCCATTGTCTATCAACTCCCAAGATTTACGCATATCTTCTATGGCTTCTGTAAGGTTTGCCGACAAGCCGCATTCAAGATAATCTTGGTCTATCGGAAGTCCGGTTTCCTTATTTATTTCGTTTCCCATATCAAAGCACCTTCAAAAGTTTATGTTATTTTAACATTTTTTGTGAAACCGACGAGCATTTCATCGGCTTTACAAAAGACATCGGCAGACGCACGGTGAATAATCGCCGTGCATCTTGCCAAATTGTTAAAGCATTGCCGCATTAAACAAGAACGAATCAAACATCATCATCTAAAATTTTCGGGGCTTCGGCATATTTTTTATCAAGCTTTTTTTGACGGCGTTTAGCTCTTTTAACCGATTCTTCATATCCGAAATACTGAACGACCGCTAATATCACCTGCAAAGCCGTAACAATCATTGTCGGATTGTGTCGATTCTTGTAAATATCGGACATCATTTGAAACTCATCATCGGAAAGAGAAAGTGCGTCAACCACATCACACATATTGCCGACAATGACAAGCACGCCGATAAGTCCTGCAACGCCGACAATTATCGAGGGTATATTTTTATTTTTTAAGACCAAAACCGACGCTAAAATCACAGCGCCGGTTGCAATCAACATCGGAACGCCGTATTGGTGAATTTGGCTTGCCGGCTTAATAATCATCCCGATTCCCGCAAATATATTGTTAAAAACCGCCCAATAGCAAGTACATATTATCATTGCGATTTTCAGCAATGTGCAAATTATTTTTCTGCGCCTTGCCTGCTTGTCCGTAATCATTTTAGGCATTTCAATGCGCCTGCTGCCCGACATAAAGCTATCATAAGCCGCCTCATCAAAGCTTGATTTATCGGCATATTCGAGCATATGCGCATTATTTTTAGCCGTTGTCTTTCTTTTGTATTTATTCTTTTTGCTCATTATTACATATCACCTTACAGAAATTATATCACCGTTGCGTTCAAAAATCAATACACTTTCGCAATTTTTTATATCATTTTCGCCTTTTTTCGACGTAAATTTCGCTTTAAAGGATTAAAAAATGAGCTTAGCGTAAATTCTAAGCTCATTTTTTTGAAAAACAATGTTTACTTTTTGCAAAATCAAACAACATTGCTCATATCATAAAGCCCTGCCGACTTGCCCTTTAAAAAGGCTGCGGCGTTAAGCGAGCCTACGGCGAACACCTGCTTCGAGTGTGCCTCATGCTTTAAGCTTATCACCTCGTCCTTGCCGGCGAAAATAACTTCATGTTCACCGACAATAGTTCCGCCTCTGACAGAATGAATGCCGATTTCATTCGCTTTGCGCTTTTCACGTCTTGAATGCCTGTCATACTCATAATTCATACGGTTGTCAAGCGTTTCGTTGATAGTGTTTGCAAGCATGATCGCTGTTCCGCTGGGTGCGTCGATTTTAAGATTATGGTGTTTTTCGATGATTTCAATATCAAACTGACCGCCCAAAACCTCAGTCGCCTTTTTAGCCAGCGCACAAAGCAGATTTATCCCGAGCGACATATTAAATGTGAAGAAAATCGGTATCTGCTCGGAAGCTTTTTTTATATCGGCAATTTGCTGCTCCGAATAGCCCGTTGTCGCAAAAACCACACCAACGCCTTTTGTAAGCGCATAACTAAGCTCATCCTCAAGCACCGAGGGGTGCGAATAATCGATTATCACATCAACATTTTCTTTTATCATCGAAAATTTTTCATATATCGGAAAATCCGCATAAACATTTGTATTCACATCAATGCCGCAAACGACCTTGACATCATCTCTTTCAAGTGCGCAAGAGTACAGCATCCTGCCCATTTTTCCGTTTGCGCCGCATATCGCAATATTAACCATCTTTATCAGCTCCGATTTTGCACATTTTGCAATGCGCATATTTTCAATTAAAGAATACCTGCCGCTTCCATTTGCGCTTTAAGAGCTTGAATCTGTGCATCGCTCATCTTATAAAGCGGCAAACGGCACTCTCCGACATTCATGCCCATAATATTGCAGGCTTCCTTTACGGGGATAGGGTTTACATCCATAAACAAGGCGTTTTCAAGATCAAGATATTTATTTTGAAGCTCTAAGGCCTGTGCGGTTTTGCCTGCCATATACAGTGCGACCATATCATGCTTTTGCTGCGGAATTATATTTGACGAAACCGAAATTACGCCCTTTGCGCCGAGTGCCAAAGCAGGCAGCAGCTGGTCGTCGTTGCCGGAATAAATATCCAAATCGGTGTGTGCGGCGATTTGCGCAATAAGCGAAAAATTGCCGCTTGCTTCCTTGGTTGCCACAATATTTTTATGCTTTGCAAGCTCGATATAAGAATCAATCGAAATAGAAACGCCTGTTCTTGACGGAACATTGTAGAGAATGCAGGGAATATCAACAGCATCGGCGATTGCATTAAAATGCGCAACAAGTCCACGCTGTGATGTTTTGTTATAATAAGGCGTAACAAGTAAGAGTGCGTCGGCGCCGTCGTTTTGAGCTTGCTTTGAAAGCTCAATGGCAAATGCCGTATCGTTTGAGCCTGTGCCCGCAATCACGGGGACACGCTTTGCAACACGCTTTACGCAATAACGAATGCACTCGCTGTGTTCTTCGTTGCTAAGCGTGGCACTTTCACCCGTAGTGCCGCAAATAACGATAGCGTCGGTGCCGTTTTCAATCTGAAAATCAATCAATTCGCCGAGTTTTTCGTAATTAACGCTTAAATCGGGATTCATCGGCGTTACAATCGCAACGGCGGTACCGGTAAAAACAGTATCACTCATAAATAATCCTCCTAATTTTATCTGTATATTGAATACCGTATATCAAAAAAAATCAATCAAAATAGCCTTTTGCCGCAAGAAGCTCTGCCATCAAAACGCCGCCGCCGGCCGCACCTCGCAAAGTGTTGTGTGAAAGGCAAACGAATTTATAATCAAACATAGCGTCTTCTCTGAGTCTGCCGACCGAAACTGCCATGCCGCCCTCAAGATTGCGGTCAAGCTGAGCCTGCGGTCTGTTGTCCTCTTCAAAATAGTGGATAAAGCGCTTGGGTGCGCTGGGCAGACCGAGTTTTTGAGGCTCGCCTGCAAAATCTTCCCAAATTTTGAGTATTTCTTCTTTTGAGGGCTTGTTTTCAAAATTCACAAACACTGCGGCCGTGTGTCCGTCGGAAACAGGCACTCTAAGGCACTGCGTTGTGATAAGCGGAGTTTGTGCGCTGACAATTTTACCGTTTTCAACGCTGCCCCAAACTTTCATAGGCTCAATTTCGGATTTTTCTTCCTCACCGCCGATAAAGGGAATGAGATTATCAACCATTTCGGGCCATGTTTTAAAAGTTTTTCCCGCACCGGAAATAGCCTGATATGTGCAAGCCAAAACATCTGTAATTCCGAATTTGCGCAAAGGGTGAAGTGCGGGAACATAGCTCTGTATCGAGCAGTTGGATTTTACGGCAATAAATCCACGCTTTGTGCCAAGGCGCTTTTTCTGTGCTTCGATGACTTCCAAATGTTCGGGATTAAGCTCGGGCACGATCATGGGAACGTCATCAACGAGCCTGTTTGCGGAATTGTTTGAGCAAACGGGGCATTCAAGCTTTGCATAAGCCTCTTCAAGAGCCTTGATTTCGTCCTTTTTCATATCCACTGCGCAGAAAACAAAATCAACCGTTGACGCAATTTCTTCTTTATCGGCAGTTGCGTCAAAAACAATCATATCTTTGTATTTTTCGGGAATGGGTGTTTCAAACGCCCACTTTGCACCGATAGCGTCCTCAAGACGTTTTCCCTTTGAACGAGGCGAAGCCGCAACGGCTGCAACATTAAACCACGGGTGATTTTCAAGCAAAAGCAAAAAACGCTGTCCGACCATTCCCGTAGCTCCGATAATTCCGACTTTGTACTGTTTCATAAAAAATACCCCTTAAATAGTTTTTTAAGCGCCGATGCAAAAAAGCTTTAAAATGCCGCAAAAGCACGCAATACAGATAGAGCGTTCTTAAAAAGCATTATTGGCGCTAATATAAAATATTTGTAAATAAACAAAAAACCGGTTGAAAACCGGCCCGTCATGAAATATAATAGAAATACTGACACATTGTGCGTTTGCCGCACCATGCCGATAGCACTCCATCAATTATCCGCAACGGAACCTGATGACAGTCGCATATCTATTAAATATGCGCCCAGAAAATGCACGTATGCCGGCGAACATTTCCTTCGGCGGTATCTCCTTTCGCTTTTGAAAAACGGCATTTTAAAACAAAAGCTACTGATATCAACCGCACCTCTATCTTGTTATCTTTTATTATAGCATTAAAAACAGTTTTGTCAAGAGCATTTTTCATTTTCTTACATTTTACTCAATCAAGGTGTCGTGCAAAGGCATTTATTATTAAATATGCAGAAAAAATACATCAAAAAAAGGACTTATATCAATCAATATGGAGCTTTTAAAATCAGACTTTTTTTACGATTTGCCCGAAGAGCTTATCGCACAAACGCCTATTGAACCAAGAAATCACTCGAGAATGATGGTTTTAAACAGGCAAAGCGGCGAAATATCGCACCGCCGTTTTTATAATCTATGCGATTATCTGCAAAAGGGTGACCTGCTTGTTATGAACGATTCAAGGGTCATTCCGGCAAGGCTTTACGGAAAGCGTGAGGACACGCTCTCCGATGTGGAATTTTTGCTTCTTGAACAAAAAAGCGACAAGCGCTGGGAGATTATATGCCGCCCGGGAAAGAAGTGCCGAGAGGGCAGACGTTTTATTTTCGGAAACGGTACTTTAAAGGCGGAAATCATTGAAGTTAAAGATGACGGAAACCGCATTGTGCAGTTTGAATGTGACGGACCGATTTTCCCCGTGTTAGAAAAAATCGGCGCTATGCCACTGCCGCCGTATATCACCGAAAAATTAGAGGATAACGAGCGGTATCAAACTGTATATTCACGGAATTTAGGCTCAGCCGCAGCACCGACGGCGGGCTTGCATTTTACAAACGAAATGCTTGAAGATATACAAAATGCCGGTATAAACACGGCGTTTGTAACGCTTCATGTCGGCTTAGGGACGTTTCGTCCCGTAAAGGAAAACAATGTTTTAAATCACAAAATGCACTCCGAGCATTTTGAACTTTCGCAATCCGTTGCCGAATTGATAAACGAAACCAAGGCAAGAGGAAACAAAGTCATCGCTGTCGGCACGACAACCTGCCGCACGCTTGAAAGCGTTGCTTTGCGCTGCGGCGAAAAGCTTTGCGCACAAAGCGGATATACCGATATTTTTATCTATCCGCCGTACAAATTTAAGGTTCTCGACGGGCTTATAACAAATTTTCACCTGCCCGAAAGCACACTTATTATGCTTGTTTCGGCGTTTGCCGGTTACGAAAACACAATGAATGCATACAAATGCGCCGTAAATGAAAAATATAGATTTTTTTCGTTTGGTGATGCAATGCTTATTATGTAAAATGCACACATAATTACCGGCGGTAAAGTCACTTTGCCGACCGGTAATTTTATTTTTCCGACATTTGAACCTACAAAATTTACACTTTTTGCAGATGAAAAATTTTGAAAATCTATTGACAAAATCACGGTATCGTGATATAATGCGATAAAGAAAAATCGGAGGAATCGATATGCCTGTTTTGTCGAGATTTTACGGAATTATAATTAGAATGTATTTTTTGCAGAAAGAACATAATCCGCCGCATATCCATGCAATATATAACGATGATGTGGCTGCAATCGATTTTA
>CAZBAI010000039.1:0-11196 GCA_964490175.1 uncultured Oscillospiraceae bacterium
CGGCCACGCTGACTTCATCAAGAACATGATTACAGGTGCTGCTCAGATGGACGGCGCTATCCTCGTAGTTGCTTCTTCCGACGGTCCTATGGCTCAGACAAAGGAGCATATCCTTCTCGCTCGTCAGGTTGGCGTTCCTGCAATCGTTGTATTCATGAACAAGGCTGACCAGGTTGATGACGAAGAGCTTCTCGAGCTTGTTGAAATGGATATCAGAGATACTCTTTCCAAGTATGAATTCCCCGGAGATGACATTCCCGTTATCAAGGGTTCCGCTCTTCAGGCTCTTGAGTGCACAAGCGATGATATCAATGATCCCGCTTACGCTCCTATCGTTGAGCTTATGAACGCAGTTGACGAGTACATTCCTACTCCCGAAAGAAAGTCTGATCTTCCTTTCCTTATGCCTGTTGAGGACGTATTCACAATCACAGGTCGTGGTACTGTTGCTACAGGTAGAGTAGAGCGTGGTACCGTTAAGGTTGGCGATACTGTTGAAATCGTAGGTCTTAAGGATGAAAATGCTACAACAGTTGTTACCGGCGTTGAAATGTTCCACAAGCTTGTTGATGTTGCCGAAGCAGGCTTCAACATCGGTGCTCTTCTCCGTGGTATCGACAGAAAGTCCATCGAAAGAGGACAGGTACTCTGCAAGCCCGGTTCCATCAAGCCTCACACCAAGTTTAAGGGTCAGGTTTACGTTTTGAAGAAGGAAGAAGGCGGACGTCATACTCCTTTCTTTAACAACTACAGACCTCAGTTCTACTTCAGAACAACAGACGTTACCGGTGTTGTTACTCTTTGCGACGGTAAAGAAATGTGCATGCCCGGCGATAACGTTGAAATGGACGTTGAGCTCATCACACCTATCGCTATTGAAGAAGGTTTGCGCTTCGCTATCCGTGAGGGCGGCCGTACAGTAGGTTCCGGTGTTGTTGTAAAGATTAACGAATAATCACCCTTTTTGTAATTAAGAATGCTGCGTTAGCTTGTTGCTGCGCAGCATTTTTTTAAATATTACTTGACTTTTTCGGCACATATGATAAAATAATATTAAAGTAATTTGATTGGCGAAAGGTGATTTTATGGCAAAAGCAGATTTTGACTACATCTGGACAGATAAAAAGCGCACGGTTTTCGGCTTGCCGATTTCATTTACCCGTTATTATATTACAGAAACAAAATTTATCACACGAATCGGTTTTTTGAATATTGAAGAAGACGAAATTGACCTTTATCGTGTGACCGACAAAAAGCTTCGCTTGGGATTTTGGGAAAGAATATTTAAATGCGGCACGATAACCCTCAACTCTAAGGATACCGATACCCCCATAAAGATAATCGACAGCGTTAAAGAGCCAAGACGTGTTATGGATTTGATTGACAAGCAGGTCAACGCTCAGCGTGATAAATATAATATACGCGGCAGGGATATGATGGGTCTGCACGTTGAAGGTGTTGATTGCGACTGCGATTGTGATTCCGAATAATCGTATTATGCAAAAACGTTTGAAATGCGCTTTGGCGATTTTGCTTATATCGGCAGCTTTCTTTCAGTCGTGCTCAAAACAGCTCGATGATAAATCCGAAGTTGTGGCATATGTTAATAAAAATATTGACGGGCTACGTAGCTTTTGCCGAAGCGTTGAAGATACATCACCGTATTTTGAAAGCATAACCCACACAAACAATCACCCGATTTCGGAGAGCGACGCCGCCGAAATTGTTGACGGTATGTATGCCGTCGGCAGGATAAACGATTCGCTCTTTTACGAAGAAGTGAGCTATGATTTTATCGAAAAGCCGCTTTCCGAAGGCATTATCGATACGGTTACAATGTATGTCGATTATACTTTGTCATACGGATTTGCCTGCAATGACGATATCGGGTTTTATTATACTCAAACGGATAAGCCGCTGTTTTGCGGTAAAGAATATGACTTTGAAAAGTCGGATAACGGCTATGAATATGCCCTTGCAAACGGCAAGGTTTATTATACTGAAAGAATATGCGAAAATTGGTTTTTTTACCAAATGCAGTAGCATTCGCTTTGAGGTAAGTTGAATGTGTTTTTCTTTGCAAAATCTTGATAAAAAAGATTGCATGATATCAATAAAAAATGAGCACCGTCCTATTTTTGTTTACGGAATGGGTAACGGTGCTTTGAAGATTATGCATTTTTTTGATGAATACGGCATAAATATCAGCGGATTTTTTGCAAGCGATGAATTTGCAAGGGGACATTCGTTTTGCGGATTTCCCGTAAGGCGGCTGTGCGAAATCGAAGATGAATATGATGATTTTGTCATTGTGCTTGCTTTTGCCGCCGGATACCCTGCGCTGATATCGAAAATCAGGGCACTTTCCGAAAAATATACCCTTTATGCACCCGATGTGCCGCTGTTTTTTGATGGAAAAATGCGCCTCTTTAATTTTGAATATGTAAAAGAAAATTTTGATAAGCTCAAAAAAGTATATGATATGCTTTTTGACGAAAAAAGCAAGCGCATTTTTATTGACGTTATAAATTTCAAAATTACGGGCAATACGGATTATTTATTTAAAACAAAGTGTGATTTTGACGAAACATTTGATATTCTGGAGTTGTCGGAAAACGAAATTTTTGTTGATTGCGGTGCGTATAAGGGCGATACGGTAAGCGAATTTTTGGATAAAACAAACGGTAAATATTCATATATATATGCGATAGAGCCTGATGTTAAAAACTTTAAAAAGCTGAAAGAAAAATGCGCAGGGCTTGATAACATCGAGCCAATCAATGCGGCTGTTTGGTCGGGCGATTCAACTGTTTGCTTTGATTCAAAATTCGGCAGGCAGTCGGCAATATGCGACGGCGGCGCAAAAACTTTTGCACGAAGCGTTGACAGCATTTTAAGCAGCAAAGATGTGACATATATAAAATATGATGTTGAGGGTGCGGAAATGCAGGGCATTTCGGGCGCTGCCGAGTCAATAAGGCGGTGTGCGCCGAAGCTTGTCGTTTCGCTGTATCATCGCAATGAAGATATTTTTGCGTTGCCGCTGTATATAAACAGTCTTAACGAGAATTATAAATTTTATTTAAGACGCAAGCCCTATATTCCTGCGTGGGATACCGTTTTGATATGTACAAACAAATGAGGAAATGATGAATATGTCTATTGACTGTTTTGATAACAGGGAGCTTTCATGGCTTAAATTTAACGAAAGAGTGCTCGGCGAGGCTAAGGACAGTTATGTGCCTTTGCTTGAAAGACTGGGCTTTTCCGCAATTTTTCAAAGCAATCTCGATGAGTTTTTTATGGTAAGGGTCGGTTCACTTTACGATAAACTCTTTGTGGGCGAAAACTCATGCGAAAACAAAATGGGAATGACCGTTTCACAGCAGCTTAATGCGATATTTCAGCGCTGTTCACAGCTTGAAATTGCACGCTGCAAGGCGTTTGACGATATTATGCGCCAGCTTGCGGACCACGGTGTTTGCCATGAAAACGCACAAGAGCTTGATAATGATGACTGCGAATATTTGCGCTCTGTATATGAAAACGATGTGCGATATCTCATTTCGCCGCTTATTATCGACAAGCGTTATCCGTTTCCTTTTTTGAAGAATAACGAGATATACGCCGCATTTCAGCTTGAAGCGAAATCGGGCGTAAAAATAGGGCTTGTGCCCGTGGCTGATGTTAAGAATCGATTGATTTTTTTGCCATCAAAAGGTGAGATGAAGTATCGGTATGTTCTTTCCGAAGAAGTGATTTTAAAATTTGCCGGCAGTATTTTTGAAAACTATCGCATTTTAGGCTCGGCGTTGATACGAATTACACGAAATGCCGATATAAACGCAGATGAAGCTTTGTCGGACCGAAGTGCGGATTACCGTGAAGTTATGGAAAAACTGCTGAAAAAGCGCCGCAAGCTTTGCGCTGTGCGTATGCAGATAAGAGGAAACTTGTCGGACAATGCGGTTGAATATCTTGCTTCAAAGCTTGAATTGAAGAAAAAGCAGATTTTCAAGGTCAATATGCCGCTTGATTTATCTTATGTATATTCTCTTTCCGATCGTATTGACGACCCTGCGCTGTCATACCCCAAGCTTGTTCCGCAAAATCCCGAAATGCTTGATGTTCAAAGCCCGATTATGCCGCAAATCGAACAACACGACGTTTTGCTTCGTTATCCTTTTGAAAGCATAAAACCCTTTGTAAAGCTGCTTTTCGAGGCTTCTGACGATAAGGACGTTGTTTCGGTAAAAATGACGCTTTATCGCCTTGCGAAAAACAGTTCGATCGTTCAGGCGCTTGCACGCCTTGCCGAAAACGGAAAAAACGTTCTTGTGCTGATAGAATTGCGTGCGAGATTTGACGAGGAAAACAATATCGACGTTTCACGAAAATTGCAGGAAGCGGGCTGCACCGTGATATTCGGTCCGAAAGATTTTAAGGTTCACTCAAAGCTTATGCTTATTACCAAACGCACCGAAAGCGGAACGAAGTATATCACCCAAATCGGAACGGGAAATTATAATGAAAAAACCGCCGCAATATATACAGACTTGTCATACATCACCGCAAAGCCCGAAATCGCTCATGAAGCGCAAAAGGTTTTCGATGCGCTTGCAACACAGGCATTGCCCGAAAGAAGCGAGCTTTTGCTCGTTGCACCGTTTGGAATGCAAAACCGCATAATCGAGCTTATTGACGGGCAAATTGAAAACGCAAGGCAAGGCAAAGCGGCGTATATCGGAGTGAAAATAAATTCGCTGACCGATAAAACCGTTATCGAAAGGCTTATACTTGCTTCAAAGCTGGGTGTGAAAATCGATATGTGCGTGAGAGGTATATGCTGTTTGATACCCGGCGTTGCTTCTCAAACCGAAAATATCCGCATAATCAGCATTGTCGGCAGATTTTTAGAGCACAGCCGTATATATATTTTCGGAACCGAGGGTGAACGCAAGGTGTATATCAGCTCTGCCGATTTTATGACAAGAAATACGCTGAGGCGTGTTGAAATTGCCGCCCCGATTTTAGATCCGCATATTGAGAAAACGGTTGTAGATATGTTTGAAACTTTGTTTAAAGATAATGTAAAAGCTCGTGAGCTTGGGGCGGACAGGCTTTACCGAAAGCGTGTTGCCGAGGGCATTCCTTTGGATTCGCAAATATATTTTTACACAAAAGCATATGAAAAGGCAAATGCTGCGGCAAAAATCAAAAGCGCCGATACGGCGTGCAAGGCAAAATTTAAAGGAATTGCAAGACTTAAAAAATATATAAAAGCTAAGAAAAAACAAAGAAAGGAATAAAATGATAATGGAGCAGATTACAGATTTTTCCGAGCAGCTTGTTGTGAGAGAGCTGCAACCGGTTGATATTTTCAAACGTGTGACGATAATTGCGCTCACTGCGTTTTTGGCACTTGCGCTGTTCTTTTTAGGCGTTGTTTTTATGAGCTGGCTGTTTATTTTCTGGATGCTCGGTGCCGGTGTGATTTATCTTGGATATAAGATATACACATCAACATATGTCGAATATGAATACATCGTTACGGGCAATGAGCTTGATATCGACAAAATAATCGCCCAAAGAAAAAGAGAAAGGCTCATTACGGTAAAGCTTTCAAAATTTAAAGCGCTTGCCAAAAGCGAAAATTTTGAGCCGAGCTATTCCGATGCCACTGTTGTTTTGGCATATGGCGAGGGATGCGAGAGCTGGTGTGCCGAGGTTGAGCATGATTCAATCGGCGAAGTCAGGCTTTGCTTTTCGCCTAATGAAAGGACTTTGCTTACAATAAACCAATATCTTCCCGCAAGATTAAGGCTTGATATTGAAGAACGTGCAGAAAAATGAACATAGGTATAGATATTATTGAGGTTGACAGAGTTGAAAAAAGCGCTAAAAGCGAGGCTTTTTTGAAAAAATGCTTCAGTGCCGACGAGCTTGCGCTGTTTGAGAGCAAGGGATATCGAAGCGACACGATTGCAGGTCGCTTTTGCGTAAAAGAAGCCTTTTCAAAGGCGCTCGGAACCGGCGTGCGCAATTTTGAACTTTCGGATATTACCACGCTTAACGATGAAATGGGCGCACCGTATTTGGTTTTGAGCGGCAACGCCAAAAAAGCGTTGGGCAACCGTCAGGCAAGCGTCAGCATCAGCCACACCAAAAACTATGCCACGGCAGTTGTGCTGATATATTGAAAGGCTGTATGTGTTATGCTTGTTACCTTACATCAAATGGCTGTTGCCGAAAAAGAATGCGACAAAACGGCGGTTTCGCTAAATAAGCTAATGGATAATGCGGCGCTTGCGCTTGCGGACTTTACAGCACGGCACGTTTCGTCCGGCAAGGTGCTGTTTCTTTGCGGAAACGGAAATAACGGCGGCGACGGAATGGTTGCCGCAAGCATTTTGAAAAATAAAGGCTTTGATGTTTCTGTTTCGCTTTTGTGCGGCAAGCCGAAAACAACGCTTGCAAAAAACGCTTTTGAACGTCTTTGCGGTGATGATGTCGATATAATAGACAATGCGCAATTGCTGAAATCGGCTGTTGGCGAGTGCTCTGTTTTGGTGGATTGTGTTTTCGGCACGGGCTTTTCAGGCACGCTTTGCGATGATATTGCGCAAATTTTTTCGTACTATACAAATGCTCTGAAAATTTCCGCAGATATTCCTTCGGGGGCAAACGGTTTAACGGGCAATGCCGACAAATGCACATTTAAGGCGGATTTTACGCTGACTTTCGGCAAGGTTAAAACCGGACTTGCAATGTATCCGGCAAGAGAATACTGCGGCGAAATTGTACTTTGCGATATCGGCATTCCGAAAGAATGTTACCCTTGCGATGAGTCTTTTTTTGAAATTGATAAGCGCTTTGCTTTGCAGGTATTACCATATCGCCCGAAAAATTCGCACAAGGGCAGTTACGGCAAGCTTTTGTGCATTGTAGGAAGCGAAAATATGGTCGGAGCGGCGGCGCTGTGCATAAATTCGGCTTTGCGAAGCGGAGTGGGCATTGTAAAAGCGGCAGTGCCGAAAAGCATCGTGCAGTCGCTTTCGGGGTCTGTATATGAACCGCTGTGGCAAATGCTTGAAACCGACGAAAACGGTTATATCAGTGCGGAAAATTTGCCGGCATTGCAAAGCGCCTGCGCCGATTGTGACGCTGTTGTAATCGGCTGCGGACTGGGTGTGACAGATGACACAAGGCAGCTTGTCAAAGCTTTGGTTTCAAATCTTGAATGTCCGATAATACTTGACGCCGATGGAATAAACTGCATTGCAGACTGCATAGATATATTATCAAGAAAGGACAACATTGTTCTTACGCCGCATTTGGGCGAAGCCGCACGCCTTTTGCAAATATCTGTCGGGCAGGTTGAAGATGACCGCATTGATTGCGCACGCAAAATTTCCGCATACGGCTGTACCGTTGTGCTTAAAAGCGCTTCGGTGATAGTGGCGCACAGCGGCAAATTCGGCATATTAAGCGGCGGAAATTCGGGCATGAGCAAGGGCGGCAGCGGCGATACCCTTGCCGGAATTATTGCGGCGTTTGCCGCACAGGGAATGAAGCCGTTTGAAGCGGCGGCTTTGGGCGTTTATATGCATTCTGCGGCAGGCAAGCTTGCAGCGTTGCAGCTTTCGGAATATTCATGCCTGCCGTCCGATATCATTGCAAATTTGCCAAAAGCTTTCAGACAGCTTCAAAAATAAAGGAATGTAAAAAATACTCTAAACGTTCTTGCGTATAGAGTATTTTTATTTTATTCTTTATTGGGAGATGTCAGCTTATGAAAAAAGTAATTGTTTCGCTCGTGATAGTAATTGTCGCAATTGCGACTACCGCCTGTGCCGGCGCAAAGAAAAAAATGCTAACGCCTGAGCCGGTTGCGCTGTTTTCATGCAATGCCGCAATTGCGTATGATGATTTTTCCGCAACGGCTCTGCTTGAACGTTACGGCGACGGCGCATGGAGCGCAGAGTTCTCCGAGCCGACAACGCTTTCGGGCGTTAGGCTTGATTTTTTGGACGGAGATGTAACGGCGTCATATAAGGGTTTGAGTTTTTCCGTGCCTAAAGATGCCGTGCCCGTAAAGGCTTTGATTGCCGGATTGATTGAGGTATTTGATGAATCTTTAAAGTCAAATTCGCTGAAAGGCGTTGCGGAAAACGGAAAAATAACCGTTTCCGGTTCGCTTTCACAAGGGGATTATTCTATTGTTTTTGATGAAAATACGGGAAATCTTTTGAGCTTTGAAATGCCCGGTTCGGGCTTGAAAATGGTTTTTTCGGATTTTAGCGCTTCAAAGGCAGATGTAAATACGTCAACATCGATTACCCAAGATGTGACAACAATACCGCCTGAAGAGCAACCTATTCAAGATGAAAATGCGCAAACGCAAATCTCATAAATCAAAATAAAAAAAGCGTGACAAACGGCATAAAGTATGGTAAAATATTAAAAAAAGATGTAATGTGCATTTTGTCTGTATATTTGCATTGCGGATATACAGCCGATATGCAAACGCTTTGACAACAACAGAGCATGAACAGGAGAAAAAAGGGGATTAAAAAAATGATTGACGCTTCTCTGATTCTTGAGGGTGGCGGTATGAGGGGAATTTATACCGCAGGTGTTTTGGATTTTTTTATGGATAAGCAAATGCTTTTCTCGAAAGTTTATGGCGTTTCGGCGGGTGCGTGCCACGCCACAAGCTATTTGTCACAGCAAAGAGGCAGGGCATTTAGAATCAGCACGGATTATTTAAACGACAGCAGGTATTGCAGTGTTAAAAGCCTTTTGACGACCGGCAACCTTTTCGGCGTGCAGATGTGCTATGATACAATACCGAATGAACTTGACCCATATGATTATGACGCTTTCAGCCGATACAGAGGAGATTTTTACGTTGCCGTAACAAATTGCCGCAACGGCTGTGCCGAATATCTGCCGGTTAAAGATATGCGTTGTGATATAACTGCGGTTAGGGCTTCGTCATCACTGCCGCTGATGTCAAAAATGGTTAAGTATCACGGTCAGCGTTATCTTGACGGCGGCATTGCGGATTCAATACCGATTGAAAAGTCAATTTCGGATGGAAATTTGAAAAATGTTGTTGTTTTAACCCGTGAAAAAGGTTATCGGAAAGAGCACACTTCGTCAACTCCGCTTATGGCACTTAAATATATGCTTCGACCAAACCTTGTCAGAGCGTCCGATACACGGCATTTGCGATATAATCATGCGCTTGATAAAATTGCAACGCTTGAAGAACAGGGCAAAATCATTGTTATAAGACCGTCTGTGGCGCCGAATATCGGCAGAACCGAAAAAAACCTCGAAAAGCTTAAAGTGCTGTACAACGCAGGCTATGACGACGCTAAAGCAAAATACAGCGAAATAATGAGCTACGTAAATGCATAAAAATACACCGCCTGTTTAATGAAAAACGGGCGGTGTATTGCTTTATGGTTAGCAAGTTTAGTCAACTTTAAGAACAAGCTTTTTGGGGACATATCTGTCAACCGCATCTTGATTAAGGCTTAATGTCAGTTGATTTGCGACAAGGTCTTGCAAATAATCGTCATAATCGTCGCCGACAAGGTCTGCAAGCAGGGATTTATACTGCTTTTCAAATAAATCCTCACGCTCACGCAAATCATATTTCTTTACAAGATATATTTCGTTGTTTACGTCAGTGTCGGTGATAAGCTCAATCGCTTCGCCGTTTTTGTCAAGCTCAAGCTCAAACATTTTGTCAAGAACGGCCTCGGAGTATGTGGTAGCGGTATCTGCCACAATTGTTTCGTTCTCGTACTCGTCCTCTTCTTCCTCATCGGTTTCGGCATCTTCGTCTTCATCTTCATCGCTTGTGGCTTTTTTGTATTCTTCTATGAGGGCGTCAAAATCCTCTCCGTCTTCGGCACGGTCGAAATACTCTTCGGCTGTGAGGGTGATTTCTTCCTTTTCGTCATCGGTAAGCGCAGCGGAATCATCGCCGTATAACGGGAATTTAATCACCTTGATTCTGATGTTGTGTTCTGTATAGTAATCCCATACGGTTTCATCATCGACAAAGTGCTCGCCTTCGATTTCGGTGACTTTTCCGTCATCGTCGATTTTTTCATACGTGCCGAAAAGCGCAAAGAAAAGGTTGCTGTATTTGTAATTGTTTTGATATACGGTGATAAGGCTGTTTTCGCTGATGCCGTTGTCCTCATAATTGTCACGGTATCCGAGTGTGTCACAATAATAAGCGACCATTTCTTCAATCTCGGACTTTTCGGATTCGGTCAGTTCGAGATTAAGCCTGTCATACTCGGATTCAACCACGCAGAAAGTTTTAAGGTCTTTCATTGCATTGGATTGTATCCATTCATATGCATTGACGGTTTCTTTTGTATCTTCAATATAATATACATCGTCCTTGGTAACCTCGGTTACGGTTTGGTCAATCGTTTGAAGATAGTTCAAAACAGTGTTGTAAGCCGAAAGCTCATAATAAAGATAAATACCGGCGTTGATTTTTTCACCGTTAAACTCCGCAATCCATTTTGTATCTTCGCCGCAGCCGACAAGTGATGTGCAAGCAGCTGCCGCAGTAGCTAACGCTAATATTTTTTTTGCATTGGACATATGCAATACCTCCAAAAAAATCATATCTGTTTTATTATACAACAAATTTTTTTATAAGTCCAGTAAAAAAGCAAAAAAAATCGTAATTTTTTTAATTTGCCATATATACGTAGGTTGGCGTCTAATTGTTCTACGCTGCCTCCTGCTAATTCATTGTATAACGTGGAACGAGAAATGCCTATTTCTTTCGCTATTTGGGTTTTGGGCACTCCACGCTTTAACAAAATTTCGATTTGTGCTCTTTTTTCTTTTGTTAAGTGCTTGAAACTTCTCTTTTTTATGGTATAACCTAACGCTGATGTCCATATGCCTCTTAGGCGGCGGGTTCCATTTCAAGCTTTCAGCATCGAGTTGTAATCTCCCACTGAAACCCTGTAAGGAGCTAACGCTCCTTTAGCGTTAGGTTGCAATCGTTCGCAAGCTCTGCTCTTTGCAAGCAAAGCAGGAGCGTTGCTCCGATTTAAATGTTCTTGTGTCATAGCAGAACCTCCGTGGTTTTTTGTTTTGTGGTGATTCAATTATACCACTTCTGCTATGACTTTTCTATGTCCTATTTCA
>CAZBAI010000040.1:0-10012 GCA_964490175.1 uncultured Oscillospiraceae bacterium
CCGACATCGTTTTGAACAATAAGTACAGGTCTTACACCGCCCTGCTCCGAACCGACAACAGGGCTTAAGTCCGCATAATAAATCTCTCCTCGCTTTATTCTTTCCGTCATATCCGTCACACTCTCCCGATATCTTTTTGCTCGGCGCTCTCAAAAGTGCCGATGCGCTTTACTGTTATTGTTGCCGATATTTTCAGGCTTTAATCATTCTTGCTTAAATCGAAAACCGCTTTTTTTATTCTATGCGGATATTGTCGAAATCGGCACAGTAAATTTACCGTATGTATATTTGTGGAGATATTATCCTATCAATAGATTTTTTGACGGCAAAGCGATATACGCAGAGTACAATATACAGTAAAATATACAAAAAAATCCCTCCTCGGTAACTGTAAATACCAAGGAGGGGTAATTTTTTCAAAGCTTTAAGTTAATCTGCAAATATTTGCACCCAATAATGATAATAAGCGTCGCCGGGTGCGCAGACATAGCCCACACCGATTTTGTTAAAACTTTCATTTAAGATATTGGCACGGTGTCCGGGCGAGTTCATCCACGAAGAAACAACGCCCGCAGGTGTCGTTTGCCCTGCGGCGATATTTTCGCCAACCGCCCGATATTGAAATCCGACTTCGCTGAGCACAGTATAAAACAGCGTGCCATCGGGTCTGGTGTGGTCAAAAAGCGTAACGGTTTCAGCCGCCCTTGTCATTGCGGCTTTTGTCAGCGTCGGGTCAAGCGTCAGCGCCGCCAAGCCTTCTGCGGCACGCTCAACATTGCAAAGCCTGACAACCTCTGACATAAATTCATATGTATTGTTATCATAAGGAAAATCGGCATTTGATGTAACATTAGTAGTTGTGGTGGGCGCTGCCGTTGCAACTATCGGCTCTGTATTGACAATCGTCGGCGCACTTGTCACTGCGGTCGTTACAGCCGCAGTCGGCGGCGGTGCGGTTGCCTGTGTTGCGGCGGTTGTTGATGTTGTGGTCGCAGTGGTTGTCGCAACGGTTGTTGCAGTTGTTGTGACAGACGTTGTCACGGTTGTTGCCGCAATTGTGGTTGTTGTTTTCTTTTTGGCAGAAGTTGTAAGCAACGTTGTTTTCTCGGTCAGCATGGCGGTTTCTTCCTCGGCAGATACCTGCGCAGACGAATCCGACTTGCCCTCATCACTTCCCGTGCAGCCGACAAACAGCACAGCGGACGCTATCATAAAAGCAAGCAATGCAACCTTGCATATATTCAATCTTTTAAACAATTTGGTTTTCATATAATAATCACATCACTCGCAAAAATCTATTTTTTCGACTGCATTAAACAAAAAATCAACATAAACTTTTAATCCTCAAATTTCTCAAAATATCCCTTTCCCCAAGTAAATGCATACGGACTGTTTTTATTTATCAAAAATACGTGAGGGGACATTACTTCCACAAGCATAACAACGATTCCAAGACCGATACCTATCATTATATCACGTCCTGTTGCATTTGAATTTTGCAATCCCCAAATCATATATATACTTAATGGAAGAAAGCCCAAAATCACCGTGCCCCACCCCGGATTATACACGGTTTTCTTACCACGACTCGCATAATACTTTTTCATCTTCATTCCGGTTATAAAATGCACTATAAGCTCGGCAACGCAGACGGTTAAAAATATAACCACACTAAAGTTTTTCGGGCAAAGGAAAAAGAAAAGCATTCCCGTAATCATACCGGAAGTGTTCGTTATCATGTCGGTCATTTGGCTCATGGGATAATGATCGAGCAATGTTTCATCATGCGAAAAAAGTGAATTATACATATAATAGAATCCACCCGGAAACTTCCACTCCTCCAAAACATGAAACATAAGAACAACAACAAATCCGGCAATGCTGATTTGCGAGGAACTTAAATTTTTCCAATCGTAAATTGCAATAAAAAGTGCTCCGCCTCCAATTGCACATATCACATAAAGCCACATGCGAAGCCATGTTTTCATCGCTTTCGTAAATGGATTTTTCATAACCTCTTCCTCATCTTTCGTATTTAATAAATTTTTGTCAACGTTCTAATATGCAAAATGCTCTGTCAATTCAGCTTGTGCTTTAGTGCAAGACAACCGACTTGTTCTGTTGACAATACCTCAACTCATCGCACCGCACCTGTATATAAAAAATGGTGTACGCAAAGCAAAACGCATATCTCACCCATCCTCACTTTGAATTATATCACACAAAAATATGCTTTGTCAAGAAAACATTTTATAACTTTTGCCGAATTTGAAGGGGTTGCAAAATCTCCAAAATTATGTTAAAATAAATCAACATATCGAAGAAAGGATCGTAATTTTATGGAATGCACAAAAGCAATTGACAGAATGCGCCTTGAACGAACCGCAGAAGCGCTTTGCGCCAACAATATGGACGCATATGTTGTTGAAACCCGCAATGAGGCAAGAAAAATTGTTGAAGATTTGCTTTTCGACGGTGCGACAATTTCAAACGGCGGCACTGTAACCGCTAAAGAGTGTGGGCTTGATGAGATTTTTAAATCGGGAAAATACAACTATCTCGACCGTTCGGCATCAAGTGACCCAAACGAAGTTTACAGACAATCTTTTTTTGCCGATTTTTACTTCACAAGCTCAAACGCCATTACCGAAAACGGCGAGCTTTATAACGTTGACGGAAACAGCAACCGCATTGCCGCAATTGCATTCGGGCCGAAAAACGTCATAGTTCTTGCCGGAGTCAATAAAATCGTGAAAGACATTGACGCGGCGCAAAAGCGTGTAAAAATGATTGCCGCACCTGCAAACACCGTTCGTTTGGGGATTGACAGCTACTGCTCTAAAATCGGCGAATGCATGTCTTTTAAATCGGACAACGTCAACATTTGCGACGGTTGCCACAGCGACACCAGAATTTGCTGTAACTATCTTATCAGCGCACGCCAGCGCATAAAGGAAAGAATCAAGGTTATACTCATAAACGAAAGCTTAGGCTTTTAATATGCCGCTATGCCGCAAATATTAAAAAAAATATCGCTTATACTGGCTGTTTTCATTCTTTTGCCCATATGCACGGCGTGCCGAAATACGCAAAACAGCTCTGAATATTCCTCGGTTGAAATCTTCGCAATGGACACCGTTATAAGCATAAAGGCATACGGCAAAAATGCCGAAAAAGCGCTCGATGCCGCCACGGCGGAAATCCACCGAATCGAAAAGCTGTTTTCAACAACAGACAGCGAGAGCGAAATATACAGGCTTAATACCGAAAAGACCCTCACGTTAAGCGATGAAGTTGCCGATTTGCTTGCGCTTTCGCTGGATATTTCCAATCAAACAAACGGCGCTTTCGATATTAGCGTTTATCCGCTTGTTACGCTCTACGGCTTCACAAAAGGGGAGTACCGTGTGCCTAAGCAATCCGAGCTTGAAAACGCCCTTGAATATGTCGGCTACAAAAAAATCTCAGTGCAAAAAAGCAAAGTCAACCTTTTAAGCGGCGCAAGCGTTGACCTCGGCGCAATCGCCAAGGGCTACTGCGGCGACCGTGTTGCCGAAGTTTTAAAGCAAAACGGCGTTTTTTCAGCCGTTATTTCCATCGGCGGAAACGTGCGGCTTTTAGGAAACAAGCCCTATGCCGACGGCTATACAATCGCCATACGCAATCCAAGCGGCGATGGCTATATCGGCAGTGTGACGGTATCCGACTGCTCGGTTGTGACCTCCGGCGCATATCAGCGATATTTTGAAATCGACGGTGTGAAATATCACCACATAATCGACCCGAAAACAGGCCTTTGCGCCGACAGCGGTATTTTAAGCGCAACAGTAATCTGCGAAAACGGCGCCGTTGCCGATGCGCTTTCCACGGCGTTTTTTGTTGCCGGGAAAGAGAGCGCCGAGGAATTTTGCCGCAAGCACCCTGAAGTTTGCGCTGTTTTGGTTGACAAAACAAATAATATTTTTTTGATCGGCAATGTCGATTTTACGCCTTAATCTGCGTTTTAAATTTTCTTATGTGCTTTTGACGATTTTTGAAAAATATTTTTTCAAAAAATTCAAAAAAGGACTTTACAAAACGAAAAATGTGTGATATAATAATTTGCGTTGAGTATTGGGGTGTCGCCAAGTGGTAAGGCAACGGACTCTGACTCCGTCATTCCAAAGGTTCGAATCCTTTCACCCCAACCATAACTTTTCCCACTGCAAAGCCTCGGTTCAATAAACCGGAGCTTTGCGGTAGAGAAAGTGATTTAAAAAACTAAATTGAATATTCAGGCGATTTCAAGCATTTGGGCGCAGTTTAAAAAAGAAAAAACATCCTCACTCCTTTGCGGCGGCTGAGTCCAGACCAACCCGGTTATTTGTTAACGGACTTAACCGGTAGTGCATCGAAACGTCCGTAGGCACAACAAGTTAAGTGGTGTTTATGTGCCTAAAAAATATTTAGTTTTAGTTTTATAAATAAAATAAATATAAAAAATCAAGTCCCCGACAAATGTTTTTTTCATCCGAGGACTTGACACGTGTATTTCAATGCGCTATAATATAACGCAAGGAACGCTTGCTAAGTCATTCAGATGTTGTGTTCATCTGTCTGATTATGGGTCGCAAATTTGTTTGCACACAAATTTGCGACTTGCTTGATTTTCTTAGATTATATACCATAAAAACTTGTTTGTCAAGTCCTAAATGTATATAATTTTAATATTTTCGGCAAAATTTGCCGTCAAAACCCTTTCACATAAGTTGTGAAAGGGTTTTGTTTTTTGTGAAATGGGTAAACGGACAATAGAAATCCACCGGCGCAACACAAAATACGGACTATCTCAGATTCAATTGATTTTCGAGCGCCTGTTTGAGTACAGAAGAAAAGTTAATATGCTCTTTTTCGGCTAATTCATTAAGATACATAGGAATAGTCAGAGTTTTTTTCACCGCTTTTGAGTTGAATTTTTTCTGATATGCAAGCCAATCAAATTCAGCAACAGCCAAAATTTGCCCTTGGGACACATCGATGTTCTCCGGCTGCGACGGCTGAGGAATTTCCTCGCCTTGTTCGTCGGCAAACTCAATGCACAATCCAATGGCTTCTTTAATGTTTTCAAGTGCTTGCACAACAGTATCGCCATATGAATTGCAACCGTCTATATCGACTGCCCAAATCAAATAGCCACACCCGTCCTTTTGCAAAACAACAGGATAATACGTTTTAATCACAAAATCACCTCAAAATCACTTTAAGCCCGCATCTTTCAATATTTTCTGCTCAAGACCTTTGCCCAAGTCTTTGCAGTGCATCGGAACAACAGTGCGCTTTTTCGTCGTCACATTATAAAAGAATTTATGCGAGCCTCGCTGCCGAATCTCCTCAAATCCGTTCGCTTCAAGCAACTTTACTATTTCTTTTGACGTCATCGGCATTTTTTATCGCTCCTTAGCTTTTCTGTATCTATTATAACACGTATTATCCGTATATGTCAAGAACTTTTTTGATTTTTTATCATTTCGCCGCATATTTGTATATCTGCACAAAACCCTCATCGCATTTTTGTGCAAATCACCAATAACGTGGCGCTATCCCCACTGCCAATTTATCAAAATCATCAAGATTATAGCTATGTTTACGCTCTTTGATATTGTTTTGCGCCGAATAATTCATCACGCAGGCAAGCGCATAGCTTTGCAAATTCCGAATATTATCCTGTTTTAGAATATTTTCGCAAATATCGGCGATTTGCAAAACGCTCAGCGCACCTATTTTCTCCGCAATTTCCGCAAATTTGCAAAGCCTTTCCCCCACCCTGATACTTTTTCTTTTTGTGCCGACTGCCGTTTTCAGCGCATTGACAATGTTTCCGTGGCGCTCTTCAAAATTTTCAAGCGACAATTTTTTGTAGCACATCTCTCTTTTTTGCTCGTCACAATCAGATTGAGAGATATAATTTATATTATTTATTTTATTATTATATATTTTAGTGGTAAAAATGACACTTTGGTCGTGGCAAAAATCACACTTTGCGTCGGCAATATCCACATTGCGCCGAGCCGAAAAAGAATCCGCTTTTGCCGCATTTTTTGTCTTTATTTTTTCGATTTTTTGAGCGATTATGCGAAGTGTCGTTTTTGCCATATCGCCGCAAAGGCTCAAGATATTGCCCTTGCAGGTGCGCCTGATTTCGATATGTCGGCTTGTTTTTAGCTTTGAAAGCAATTCGCACGCTTTTTTGTTGCCGCAGCAAAGCACAGCTTGAATTTGCGAGATTTTGAAGTTGCAATATGTTTTCAATCCGCTTTGTATTTTTGCGGCGATGTGGGCATACAAAACCGCACAGTCGCAGCCTAAATCTGCCGCCAAAACGGGAATCATTACAAAATTTCCGCTTAATTTTTTGATAAAAAACCTGTTTTTTGCGCCGCTGTTTTCTATGTATCCCAAAGTTTCAAGCTCTCTTAGCGCCGCAGCGGCTGTTTTGCGAGAGCAAAAAAGCATATCACTTGCCGATTCGGCAGAGCAGAAAACATACGGTTCGCCATTTGCGTTCGCAAAACCGTTCGCAAGCGAAAGTTTTCGCCGTGAATACAACATTGCAAACAGCACCTTTGCACGGTTGCAAAGCGATTGTGCGTTCAAAATTTCGTTATGCATTATATAAAAATTCGTCATTAAAATACACGTCCTTTCAAAAAGCGTCTTGATAAAAAACCGACCCTTTGGAGTTTTGTTCCAAAAGGTCGGTTTTGTTGTTCACAGCAGCTCATCAAGCCGAAACGCCCGATTATTCATCTTGATGAATTGAGCGGCACTGCGGCGGTAGGTTTCAAGCTGCGATACATCGACATCGAGCTGATCGGCAAGGATTTGTGCGACAACACAAAGCTCAATCGCAGACGATGACAGCACCTGATTAGTCTTGTTATTGATTCGCTGTTCGGCAAGTGATATGCGGCTGTCTATAAGCCGCAATATGTCCTCGTTGATGAACGTCGCCGTGTCGTTCATGTAACGAAAATCACGGTAATATTTTAGAGCATTGTTTATCTCTTGATTAACGCTGCAACCATCGGATTCGGCAAGTGCAGCATAGCTTTTCAATATCTCCTCATCAACACGAATCGTTGTGCGTGAGGTGGAATTTTCAGATGTAATTTTCGGCATAATTTTACTCCTTTTTTGATGTTTTTCACTTCGTGCAGGATAAAGAATGGTGTCACAATTGACACCATTCCACACGGCAATCAGCAAAGCTGACTGCCACTTTTTCCCTGATGCTTCGCAAAATCAGGTCATTAAAAATACTGTATATATGTGGTGTCACTTTTGGTGTCACTTTTGATTTTTCAAAAAATCAAATAATGTCACTTTTTAAAAAAATGACATAAAATCGCCATTTTCAGTGGTGTCATATATGGTGTCACGATAAGTTGTTTTCTTCGATGTTTCGGCATTTTGCGCGACACCACTAATCAAACATTCCTCTTTTCAGTCCGAACCTTGTTTTGCCCTTGATTTTGGTACTTTTAATGTAGCGGATTTTCTTGATATCGACAGATTTTTCATCATCAAATTTGGGCAGATTTTTTTCAAAATTGTCAAGCAACGGCGCTTTGATTTTGCAAGGGTAATTGCCGGCTTTGGCAACAATCCACGTACCGATTGGAATGCGTGTCAGCTCATCGGCAGAGAGCAGCGGTTTGGCAATCATCGACCTTGTATTCGACCTTTTGCCGCTTGATACGCTCGTGCTTGCCGAGAGCACCGTGCGGTTGCCTAATAGCTTTGCGAGTGTTACCGCAGTCGTTTCCGAGCTTGGCGACACACGTGAAAACATCAGCATTTGAACCGCATCTTTGATGATTTCCGAAATTTCTCTGCCATATACTTTAGACAACTGCGACAGCGATTGCAGTGACAGTATAAAGCGGATTCCACGGCTTCGAGCCGCAGTTATCAAAACGTCGATATCTTTGATCGGCGGCGTGTTGCCGAACTCGTCCCATATACAAAGCACCTTGCGTGGCAGGCACGATGTTACGGCGTTTTCGGCAAGCGCAATCAGCTCGTTCATCAAACTTCTGATAAATAGCGATGCGAAAAAATGCCTTGTGGTATTGTCGTCCGGACAGATTATGTATATCGCCGTCGGATTTTGCACAAAACCTGCGGCGTCAAATTCGGTGCTGTGCGTGCAAATCATCTGCTCCAATTCGGCGTCGATAAAATCCACAAGATGAGAAAGTGCCGACGAAAAAACGTTCATCGACGTTCGGCTGTCGGCGCTTGTGGCAGGTCCGACATAGTTGATAATGCGGTCGTCATCAATGTATTTTAGCAATTCGTCAAGCCGTGATTTTTGATTCGTCGAAGTCGAACCGTCCTCCAAGCCGTTGAGTTCGACAATGAGCCGAAACACCGAGATTATATGCCGCTCGCTCTCCTCACCGTAAATGCTGACGAGCAGCACCATTCCGGTTATCAGACCTTTTGACGTGTCATCGAAGAAGCTTTCCGATGAAGATTTATGCGTCGATATGCTTGCGATAATCGAATTTGCAAGGATTTTTGCGTGCGTTTCCGCCTTGGCATACGCCTTGATTTTTTCGGCATTATCTTCTGTATTTTTGTATCTGTCGATATTTTGATTTACATTGTTCATCAAATTGTAACAATAGCTTTTCAGCGGATTGCGAAAATCGAGATACGGCGTTTTGTAACCTAATTTTTGCAATTCGCCGCCTGTGGATTTCAGACATTCGCCCTTGTTATCGAGAATTATCATCGAGGCGGCATTTTTGCAACGTGCATTGTAAATAATGTTTGCGTTAATGATACACTTTGTCTTGCCTGTGCCGGGCGGTGCGATAAGCAGCATACTGTCCTGCGTTGTATCGACAATCCAATTGTTTTTGTGCCGAGAAAGCACGATTCCGCTGTCTTTTTCGTTGCCTTTTGCAACATAATCATATGTTTTTCGGCATTCTTTTTCAGTCAAAAAGCGTGCGCTTCCGTGCTGATTATCACCCACCGTTTTCGACTTAGTGCCGTTCAAAGTGTCGTTATCGAAAAGACACACAATCACCCCGATACAGATAGAAATCAGCAGTTTTACAGCAACATTATCGGAAACAATCGCCAAAAGAAAAAGGCGGAAATCAAATCCGCCTTTCACCGTTTCAACGCTCATCATCGCTGTCAGCGCCGCATATACAGCGACTGACACAATGCCGCCGAGCACATATTTTTCAGCATTTTTCATGATTTTTCACCTTTCTTTTCTTAAATTTTGAATCACCGCCTTTCGCTATATCAAAAAATTTGCCACCTCGGCAGTCTGCTGCGTTTGCGGCAATTTTTCGATATTTTTCGGATTTTGCATATTGTGACTTGCAATATAATCAAACGAGATCTGCATTTCCTCGGCAGTTTTTTCAACGCCTTTAAGTGTAAAGCTGTATGCCTTGTCAACCCTTGTCAAGGATTGCACAATATCGCAGTTTGCCGGAGCTTTCAGTATCAATTCCTCGGAATCGAAGCCGAACTTTTCACAAAATCTCAGATAAAGGATATTCGCTTCAAATTCGGCAATTTCGGCATTTTGCGTTGTCGTTTTGTCGATAATTGCGTTTGCGTATTCCCTGGCAATTGCTTTGGCGCACTGCGAATCCGAAAGATCGCTTGCCAGCACGATTTTTTCGTCGTCCTTATCATAATATCCGCAAATCGATTTTATCGGAATATTCTCGACAGATACCGAAATGCCGCTGCTTTCCGCCATTTTTTGCATCACTTTGAAAACGTCGCCGTAAGATTTTGAAAAGTCGCTTTTTTGCAAAAATTTCGGGTAATCTTTTTGCGGCACATCGGTTTGCGAAATATCGAATACCTCGAATTTGCTTTGCAAATTGCGTGTTTTTATCGAAATTTCGCCGCTGAGTATTTTCGACTTTTCATAGCTGCTGATTTGCGAAAGCTGTTTTTCTTCGCCGTTTTCATCGATAAAATATTCGCAAAT
>CAZBAI010000041.1:0-9724 GCA_964490175.1 uncultured Oscillospiraceae bacterium
GCAGACTTCGGAAATTTCTATCCAAATCTGCTCTCAATTCTCTTGAAAATCAAAAAACGCCCGTTCAAGTCCATCAAAAGGGCTTAGGTGATCCACGGTTTTGCGAATAAAATTTTAGGCCTCTGAATGCAGAAAAACCACGCAAATGCGTGGTTTTTCGCTATGTGATCTATTTCGTCACATATAGATGGAGCTAGTAGTCGGACTCGAACCGACGACCTGCGCATTACGAATGCGCTGCTCTACCAACTGAGCCATACTAGCATATTAAACTCCAAACAAGCGTGCAGAGCGCCGCAAACGCAAGGTGCCGAGCAACATTGTCATTATACACCAAAAAAAACATTTTGTCAAGTGCAAATAGATAAAAAAATAGCAGAGCCAAGCTCTGCGAAGATAATAAGAGATAAAAATATGTGTAGAACAAAAGAAAGGAGACAACAAAACGGATGTCAATAAAAACACTTTATTTAACATCATGAATATTATACTTCATTTCTATAAAAATGTCAATGCTTTCAGCGGCATTCGGGCAGATTTTGTAAAATCTCACAAGATTGCATTTAAGATATTGAGCATTTTTCACATAACCCAAGCTGTAAATGAATGCCTTGATATCCGCAGAGAAATGCTGTGTCGGCTTTATCGGCGGCAACAATCGATTGGATAAGCCGTGTACTTCTCTGCGCATTTCAAGGCACTCTCGGGGCGGAAAGAACCGCCCCTTATGCCGATGCTATCAGTGATTCGTCGCTTCTACAAGGCTATCGTTTCTAAACAGCAGAGATATACACCAAATTGCCGAAAGAGCAACCAAAATGTATACGGTTCTGCTCAAAAGAGCACCAACCCCTCCGAAAAGCCACGCAACCAAATCAAAGCTGAAAATGCCGATCAGACCCCAGTTCAGTCCGCCGATTATCAGCAAAACGAGTGCGATTTTATCCCACATTTTCTTCTCCATACTGTATCAAATACAATACAGTGCCGCCGTTTGCGGCAAGCGGCTTGCCAATCATAGCAGAAATTGTTGATTAACATTTCTGATTTTATTTTCACCGCAAAAAATAAAGCTATGCAATGCATTTTTTTCCAAAAAAAGACCGAATGCGAAAAACACATTCGGTCTTAAATTTGTATATCAATTTTTATTGATTATACGGGAAGAGAAGGGATAACTTTCAATACGTATCTCGAAATGATTGTAGCGTCGATAGAGTTTACGATTCCATCTCCGTTTACATCGCCGTTAATCAAGCCCTGAGCTGAAAGGGTTGTAATGCCCATTGCATATCTTGTAGCCAAAGTAGCGTCGATAGAGTTTACAATGCCGTCGCAGTTGATGTCGCCCCAGAGAATGTCGCTTTCGCTGTCGGGAGTTTCATCGGGGAAGAGGAGGGACATTGTACCGAGAGCCATAAGCATATCGCCTGCATGCCAGAATCTATGGAGATAGAACTGGTAGCCTTCGGTTGAACCTGTAGCCTCATATTCAGCCTTGATTTCCTGATATCTTTCAACCTTTTCGTATTCTGTACGAATGCTGGAGAAAGTAGCTCCGTTTACAAGCGGGTCGCCGTTAGGCATCTTGCCTGTGTAGGATGTAGGAATATAAACCACCTGTGTAAACATACGAGAGTAGCTGCCGTTGGATTCAATACCGGAAACACCGATATCATCACGGTTGAGAGCCCAAGCTCTGTCAATAAGCTTCTTAGCTGTTTCAAATGCTTCATCGCCGAGAGCATCGTCAGAGGTATCAGCTGTCAAATCTGTGGCAGCGGCATACCAAAGCAATGTGTTTGCAAGCGAGGAAACGCATCCGATATCGGAAGCGGTATAGTAAGTGATTTCGCAAGCACTTACAGAGCTGGTTGCAGGCTTAGAGCCGGTCCATGTAGCGGGAGCGCCTGACCAGTTAAGACCGCCGGGGATAGCATAGTCGCAGCCTTCGATTTCAACAGCTGCTTCTGCTTCTTCGTCCCACAAGCACTCATCTACAAAGAACTGTACCCAAGAGGGCAGTACGGAAGCAAGCTGCTCGTTAGCCTTGTCGGCGTAAGAGTTTGAACCTGAATCCTGAATTGTGTAGTAGTAAAGCTCGGCAAGACGCTGAGTTGCCCATACCTGGTTACCGATCCAGTGGTTGGAACCGGGGTCGGCATATACGGGATGCTCAACATAAACCATATCATAGAAAGTTGTTGCGCCGGACTCATAAGGTGTGTAGTTACCCTGATAGCAGTTGGAGCAACCGCCTGCGAAAGGACCTTCAGCGGACTGGAGCCACTGGAAGAGCTCAAGCTGACGTGTAAGTGATGTTGCCCAGTCGGTAGTGGCGTTAGAAGCCTTCATACCGCTGTTAATGCCGGAATCAACAAGGCAAGCATAAGCCTGAAGCGGGTTCTGATAGAAGTAGTGAACGTGCGAGCAGCCGATTTTCCACTTCCATGAGCCGTCAAGTGCACCGCCCCATGATGTGTACCATGCCATGAGGTAGTGGCAGCTGTCGTATGTGCTGCTTCTCTTAGCGCTCTTAGACTGGCATCCGATGGGCTTGTAGTATTTATCAAACATATCGCCACGCAAGTAGTCGGACATTTTACCTGCATCGGAAGCAACGGAAGAATATCCGTCTACACCGTATCTGCTTGCAAAATAAACGCCTTGAATTGCACGACCCTCAGCATCGGGAGCGTTAGTGTAACGCCACTGCTTTGCAGGGTTTGATTCGCAGTTGAATACAGCGATAATACCACGGTTGGTTGCGCCGTATTCAAGTGTTTCAACAGAGGGGTGAGGTACTGTTTCAAAACAGGATTCCTGCTCACCACGCTGGAATGTGTTGATAAATGTGAACTGACCGAGGTCGGAATTGCTCTTGAAACGGCCTGAATATCCGTACCAGTCATCAACGTCGGCAAGCCAGTGAAGCAAATAAACGCCTGCATCTGAGCTGTAAGCCGATCTGAAGTTGCTGTAAAGCGGGTCTTCACCGGTGTTGTAGGTTTCTGTTCCGGAGGGGTACAATTCGGGGGTAGCAACCTCATCGGAGCTGTACTGAGCAGAAGGTGTGCTGCTGTTGGTGTACCAACCTGTCTGAACGGATTTTGTGGAAGCTGTTGACTTATCTTTCCAGCCGGGAACCATATATTCCATTGTTTCCCATGCTTTGGAAAGGTCGCCTGTTGTGCCGTAGCCGGAATTGTTCTCAACGATATAATCTCTCATTGCGGCAATCCAAACAAGGTAGGACATAGCCTCGGATGTGGTCAAATGACCGTAGTCGGGAGCTTCAACACAGACTTCTTCAACTGAGTGATAAGGGATTCCGAATCCGCCGGAAACCGTGCTGTTCGAGCTAAGATATCCGTTTGCCTGACCGTTTGTGAGAACGTCGGTGTAAAGGGACATGAAGCGAGCAGTGTATGAAGTATCTGTTCCGTCGAAATTCTCGGGAATGGTTCTTCTGCCGTCGTAAGCTGTTGCAACAGGTGCAGCAGCGCTTGCAACCATAGCGGCGGCTGAAGCAGCAGCGATAAGTCTGCTGAGTTTGATTTTCATAACTTCTTTTCTCCTCTCAAAAAAAGATTGATTTTGTCGAAGACATATACCGCCGACGGCGCATATCCGCTGCGGAGATATCTGTCAATGAACCGTAATAATCGTATCATGGCATAATTACAGACAAAATGCCACTCTACTTTCATACTTGTAATTATACCGATTCGGGTTCAAGGTGTCAAGCAATTAAAGCCATTTTTTCCGCTTCGCAATGATATTTGTTAGCTTTTTACAAAAGTTGGGGTCAATATTTGGGCAAGTTGACTTGCACAAAAAATTTCGGTTAAAGATTATTTAAAGGTAAAAAGTATACAATCGACTATAATGTGCAAATATGCAAAAAAATTGAAAAGTTTTCTGCGACTGTAACATATTATTAACAATTGCCGCCGGTGATTTTGATATAATAGACTGTATGTAGGTTTGTCAAGATATTTCAGTGCGTTCTGCGCAGATGACATCACATTAAATAGTATATATATCAAAATATATATCGCCAAAATCGACAATATCACACGAAAGGAGCTTGTGCGCCTTATCTTTTCTTTCAAAAAAGGCTCACACAAACCGTTATGATTGAAATAAAAAATCTAACCAAAATTTACGGTGACATTATAGCCGTGGATGATTTATCGTTTACGGTGAACGATAACGAGGTCTTGGGCTTTCTCGGGCCGAACGGTGCGGGAAAATCCACCACAATGAACATTATAACGGGCTATCTGCCCGCAACCTCCGGCGATGTTTTTGTTGACAACGTCAACATTTCCGAAAATCCCATGGAGGTGCGCCGAAAAATCGGATATCTTCCCGAACAGCCGCCCGTATATATGGACATGAGAGTGCGTGAATATCTTGATTTTTGTGCGGGAATAAAGGGAATCCCCTCAAAAGATATCAAAAAAAGCGTTGAAAAGGCAATGTTGCTTTTAAAAATCACCGATGTTCAAAAAAGGCTGATTAAAAACCTTTCAAAGGGCTACCGTCAAAGAGTGGGCTTTGCTCAGGCGATTCTTGCCGACCCTAAGGTTTTGATTCTCGACGAGCCCACCGTCGGACTTGACCCCAATCAAACGCTTGAAGTGCGAAACGTCATAAGATCGCTCAAAAAGGATCGCACGATTATCTTCAGCTCACACATTTTGCAAGAGGTAAGCGCCGTGTGCGAAAGAGTCGTTATAATCGACAAGGGCAAAATCAAAGCTATCGATACACCGTGGAATCTTGCCCACAGTATGGACAAGCACAGCGTTTACAGCCTGAAAATTCAAGGCGATAAGGAAAAAGCGCACGATTTGCTCAAAAGCGCAAACGGCGTAAGGCAGGTTTACGGCGAAGTTGAGCTTGACGCACGCACAAATCAGTTTAAAATCGATGTTTCCGATGAGCGTGTGCGCAAAGCCGTGCTTAAAAAGCTGGTTGAATCCGAGCTTGAGCTGGTTGAACTTTCCGAAGAAAAGACAAGCCTTGAGGACGTATTCGTAAGTCTTACCGGCAAGAAAAAGCAGTAATTACGCATAAGCAGCGCCTGTGCCGCAGAAAGTGCGCTGCCGTTTAGCGATGTTAATATATATCCGACACTGCGGAGAAACGAGGGTTTTATGCGTTACATATTTAAAAAGGAGTTGCAGTCGTTCTTCTATTCACCGCTGATTTATGTTCTGAGTGCAATTTTCCTGTTCATTTTTGCACAAACATTCATAAATGTCATCACCACGACAGACAGCTCGATAAACGAGTTCACCTATGCCTACCACATTCTTTATCAGAATATGTTTTATTTCATATTCCTTATTCCCGCACTGACGATGAAAACCTTTGCGGAAGAACGCCGAGGCGGAACGGAGGTACTCCTTCTTTCCTCACCGATAAGTTTGTTTTCGGTCGTTGTCGGTAAATTTCTCGCCGTTGCCACAGCGTTTTTGTTCATGACATTTCTCAGCCTTATTTTCCCGATTATTATTGCCGCAAACGGCACGATTGTTTGGTCGGGACTTATCTGCGGATATATCGGCTTTGTCGCATGGGGGCTTTGCCTTATCGCAATCGGTATGTTGATGTCCTCTTTCACCGAAAATCAGGTAATTGCGGTCGTTCTCGGAGAAGCGTGTATGCTCGGACTTTATCTTGTAGATGTATTTAAGGAAAACACTCTTGTCACAAACATTGCGCCGCTCCATACCCTCCTTAATGCGATATCCGCACAGGAAAGATTCTTCAACTTTGCGCTCGGCTGGTTCAGCCTTTCCGATTTGGTGTTCTACATCACATTCATGTGCGCCGCATTGGGATTCACAATCATCTCAATCGACCAAAGAAGACGTTGCAGGGGGTAACTGAAATGAAAAATCTAAACGATAAAGAAAAAGACATGCTCTGCGGCACCGAAAACGCCGAAAATCGCAATAACGATGAGATTGCTCAAATTGCCGCCGAAAAATCCGAAAAAAGCGGCAAAGTGCAAAACGCCGAACTGACCAAAGACGAGCGTGCGAAAAATGCGAAAAAAGGCAAAATCAAACTCAGATTATTGGCAATATGCCTTGTCGCCGCTATTATTCTTGCAGCCGTTCCGCTTAATCTTTTGGCGCAATCTCTGGGCATTTCGTGGGATATGACTCCGGCAAAGTATTATTCGCTGAATCAAACCACAAAAAATGTCCTTTCAACTCTTGATAAGGATATTACAATATATTTTCTTTATGATATCGAAGATGTCGAAGCCTCTAAGGATACGCTTGTTTTAGCGAAGATTCTCAAACAATATGACGAATGTGAGCATATCACTCTGGTGGATTTCGATATATCCGAAAGACCCGACCTTGCCTTGCAGGCAAATCCCGACAACAATCTCATTCTCACCGAGGGAGATATTGTCGTTTGCGGAAACGGTCTTACAAAAAAGGTTTCTTCGGCAAACCTTTTTGAAGCAAACGAAACCACCAGCGCACTTACGTTCATCGGTGAAAACTACATCACCGGCGCAATTCAATATTGCTTAAACGGCGAAGTTCCCACAATTTATTTCCTCAACGGTCACAACGAGCGTGAATGCGATGAAAATTATACCGCACTTACAGAGCTTATCAGGGCAAACAGCTATGCCGTGAACACGGTAAATTTGTCCGATACGGACGCTGTTCCCGATGATTGCAAAATCCTTATCGTTGCCGACCCGAAAACGGATTTGACCAACGCAGAGCTTGACAAGCTGGAAAAATATTTGGATAAAGGCGGAAACATCTGTTTTCTTATGGCGCCCAACGCCGAAGCGGTAAATTACACGAATTTTGAAATTCTTTTCAAGCAGTTCGGTGTCGGCATAAACTACGATAAAATCGAAGAAACCGGCGTTGATAATTTCGTTTCGGAAAATCCCGCAAATATTAAGGTTGAATTTGCGGAAACCGTGTATACAACGCTGACCGATGCATTTATCGACAGTGATGTTGACGCATATTTCCCCAATTCACGAAGCATTTTTCTGGTCAACACAACAAATAACAAAAACATCAAATCCGACCTTTTGCTTAAATGCCTTGACGACGCAACCGCATTGACCGTGCCTTGCGGCGGCATCAACAAAGATGTTGACGAAGAATATGCCGTGCCTTACCTTGCCTTTGCCTCTGAGGACACATCACGTGGCAACGGGCTTGATTGCGCAAAAATAATTGTATACGGCTCTGCCGATTTTATCGATGATATGTATATTGAAAGCGAATTTGTGCAAGCTCCGATGCTTCTTTTCTTCAGCGGTCTTACATGGATGTATGACAATTCAGTCGATATGCTTATCGAATCAAAAGTTCAAAGGGTCGATTCGATTACAATAAAGGACGATTCGAGTGCGGACAAACTTCTTATCCTGATCGGAGCAGTCCCCGTGTGCGTTGCGATTGTCGGCTTTGTCGTGTGGACGAGGAGGCGCAATTCATGAAAAAGCTTTCGGTTTATTCAAAAGCGATTATATGCCTGCTTGCAATTTTTGTAATTTCGCTGGTTTGCTATATATTTGCGGCGCACAAAAACGCCCGTGAGGAGCTGTCGCTTGCGATGGAATACGGCTCGGTGCCGCTTTTTGCGTTCGATGCCGACTCAACGGTGTCGGTTGAGGTTGAAGCACCCGGCGACAGAATCTATCGACTTTTTTACGAAAACAAGGATTGGATCATTGAGGACGTAAATTTTTTGCCGAACGAAGCCGGAATCGAAAGCATTGTTTCGGTAATGAGCACGCTCAGCTCAACCAGAACCATATCGTTTGACGCTACAAGCGAAAATCTTGCGATATACGGGCTTGACGACCCGACAAGAGTAACCTGCCGTGTTTCGGGTGGAGCTGATTATACATTATATATAGGCGACACCACGCCGACAGGTGAAAATTATTACGCAATGCGTGGCGGTGAGGATTATATTTATCTCATCAGTGCCGATGACGGCGTTTATCTCGATGCAAGCCGTGATTTGCTCAAAGATCCGTACATCATCAAATACGGCACTATATACAGCGATGTCACCTACATCAAACTTGAACGTGAGCAAAACACCGTTTTTGAGATTGAATACGGTGATACTTGGCAAAATTATCCGATTCAAAGCTATCAAAGCGCCAGCACTGCCGACCGTTGGACGTCGATTTCACCGATTGACTGGTCGGTGCACTATTCAAACGTAAGCACGATTGTTGACAATATTATAAGAGTGCAAGTCGCCGAATTTGTTGAGGAAGATTGCGATAATCTCGAAAAATACGGTCTTGACGAGCCGAAATACCGCATTATGCTCGGCACAGACGATGGCGAAAACGTAAGCATTATCTTCGGCAACCAAAATATTGACGGAACATATATTTATGCTATGTATGAGGATACACGTCAGGTTGTGCTGTTTTCAACATCAGACACATACTTCCTCGAATGCACCCCCGAAGAAATTTATAATCCGTATATCTATACACAGCATATGCTTACCGACAACTACAATCAAACCGACATTGCCGAAATTGAACTGACGCTTGACGGAAAAACTCACTATATAACAAACAACAGCTATGACGACATCAACGAATATACCTTTGATGGGGTTGAGCTTTACGGCGATATAAACGGAACGGCGTTGTTTGAAGAGCTTTTCTCGGCGCTGTCTGCATTTACGTTCACATCTGTTGACGCATCCGGCGAGGAAGTGCAGAAAATCGGCGAGGTATATTTTGCTTACAAATATGTTTTGGCAAGCGGCGATGAGGTAAGCGTTGAACTTTACAAAATCCCGAACGAAGATTTGCGCTACTACATTTTCCTTAACGGCGAGTATGTAAGTCTTACCACAAGAGAAAGCGTTATTGACGGTGCAAGCGGCGTCAGGGTGGCGTGCAATGCGCTTATCAAGCACATTAGCGAAAACTATTGATATTCGATATTTATTTACAAATACAAAACGGTGTTGCCCGCAAGTTTGCAGGTTACACCGTTTTTTTACTTGTATATACTTTTCGCAGACGATTAAAAGACAAAAATGACGCAAAATAAGGATGCTCTCATATGATGAGAACATCCCCTTTTTCTTTTGTATTACTTGAGCCATAACGTAACGACAAAGCCGCCGCTAAAAAATAAAAAGGTTCGTGTAATACCTCATTGTGAAAGGCACATGAAAAAGATTTTTTCGGTTTTTCGGAAGTAAGAGTTGAACTCTCTCAAACTCGCAAAAAGTTGGTAGCGACAGCAAGCCGTCATGAGGGCGTTTACAACCGAACAGGCGAGCCGAGCGTGACTTTTTGCGAAAAGGATGAGCAAGGAAGCGGTCGGATGGCTTATTTTCTGTCGCAGACAAAAAATAAGTCGGAGCAAAACGAACTTTGCTCCGACGTGTGATCGGTACATGAAAAAGATTTATTCGGCTTTTCGGAAGTAAGAGTTGAACTTTCGCAATCCTTTTTCGGCTTTTGAGCATCATCGTTCCACCTCGGTTTCCACCTCAAGTCCGTGAGTAAAAACCACCTTGATTTTATCTTTGGATTCTACAATTACACGCTGTAAGATTTTGCGTATTATGCTATCGTCATAGGTCAACGGATGATTTTTTAATCCGTCAAGCACTGTGAAAATATTGTCTAACCGAGATACAGCATTTTTGCGTTTTTGTTCGGCACTGC
>CAZBAI010000042.1:0-9254 GCA_964490175.1 uncultured Oscillospiraceae bacterium
GCAACCTGAAATCCTGCTGTTAGGGTAGCAAAAAACCCCGATAAAATCGGGGTTTTCTGTGGTTGCATCTATTTTATGCAACCTTTTTGGTGGAGGCGAGGAGAGTCGAACTCCTGTCCGAAAACCCATTCACACAACTTTCTACGAGCGTAGTTTGCCTTTAAAATTCCCGTGCGAAAATGTCGGCAAACAGGCAAAATCGCACAGTAGTCTGCAAAGCATTACACGGTTACAGACATATGCCGTGCAACGTTCACCGCTAATCGACGCCCGAGCCGTGACCGCGGTACTTCACGGGCGGACGCAAGCTGACTTAAGCAGCCTGAAGTTCGTAATTATTGTTAGCGTTTATATTTAAACGTGCATATTTTTAAAGGGTTATGCTCCCTTGCTCGCTTATCGTGCTTCAAAGTCCCCGTCGAAACCTTTACGCCCCCATTTTTATGCAAAACCCCAAAAAAATCACTCTCTGCCGTTTTGCTTCAACGTGCGCTCAATTTCACGGCTTGCTGATTTTTTTGCGTCGCTTTGGCGCTTATCATAAAGCTTTTTACCTTTACAAAGACCGATTTTAAGCTTAACTCTCGACCCTTTTAAATAAAGTGAAAGCGGCACAACCGTCAAACCGTCCAGCTTGATTTTTGAATAAAGCTTTAAGATTTCGCTTTTGTGCAAAAGCAATTTCCGCACACGCAGCGGATCTCTGTTGAAAATATTGCCCTTTTCATAGGGCGATATGTGCATACCTAAAACAAAAATCTCACCGTTTTTGACCGAGCACCATGAATCTTTTAAATTTACGTTGCCGCCTCGAATGGACTTGACTTCTGTGCCGACAAGCTCAATGCCTGCTTCAAAATCTTCCAAAACATAATATTCATGCCGTGCCTTGCGGTTTTCGGCAATGATTTTTATTCCGTTTTGTTTTTCACTCAAGCCGCTCACCTCTTTCATTATGCCCGATATCTATATTATATTGCATTTTCGCTATATTGTCAAGATTTTTTCTCTGCCGAAAAGCGTCGTTTCGCCCCTTTTTAAATTTCAAGCGACATTATTTGCAGATTTTGTAAAGTCATAAAATTTGCCAACATTTCTTGTAAAATTATTGCACTTATCACAAAAAGTTGTATTGACAAATTATGTAATATGATTTATAATAATTTTGTAATCATATTTTTTAGGAGGGCACATTTATGAAAACTCGTTTCAAAAGCATTGTTAGCATTTTTACATCAGCGGTCATTCTTGCAACAGGTGCGCTGTCCGTTCCGACTTTTGCTGTGTCTGGTTCTACATCTACCACTAACGTTGCGCTTGAAAAGACCAATTTTTCCGAAAAATGGGAATTAACTTGGACATTTACCATTGGCAACGGGAAGGGTTCTATGAGAGTGGGATTTGAAACTTGGGAACTGACGAAGACTATGTCAAACTGTTCGGAACTGTCGTCACAAAACACTATGCATATGTAGTCAATTCAAAAGGAAGCATAGACCAAACAAACACAGCTGCGAAAGGCGAAACCACCGGCAAAGCCGATATAAAGCATACAGGCTCTCCCGTAACCTACGGCGCAATATGGCATGATTGATAAGGATGACCATTATGACAAAAAAGAAAAAAATCATAATTATCATCAGCATTTTGCTTGTTTCGGCGGTTTTGGTTTACCACATCATTTGGTATGTAAACTTTAAATCCTACGATAAATACGCCCAAGCAAATGCGTTTATACATGAAGATTATTATTATTATTCATCTTACATAAACTATGAAAACAACCGAACATACTCGGTTGCCGCCCCAAGTTATCCGCAATTCACAGGTAATCTCGGAATCACCCCGATTCTGACAAACGACCTTGCTATCGGCGACAATGTTTTTAATATTATAATTTGGCCCAAACCATTTGGACATTTTGAAGTCGGCATTGCCGTATCTACCGTTACCGAGATGCGCTATATTGAAAGTATCGGTTCATGGAAAGTCGAATTTGAAAACAACGTCTACATTCATCTTGACGAAAATATGCAGCCGCTTGATGACAATGATGAAGAATCCTTGCAGGCGTATGAAGATAATATCGAACAAATAAAGTGCGGTTACCAAATGGCGCATGATATGTGGGGAATTTTAAAGGTTGAATAATTGCGCTGTTTGCGAAGTTTTTTAAATTAAGGCACGGTGAGCATTATGACAAAAAAGAAAAAAATCAAATTGATTATATTGCTTATCATATCAGGGATTGTTTTAATCTATCACGTCATTTGGTATATAAACCTTAAATCCTACGATAAATACACACAGGCAAATATGTTTATCCATGAAGATTATCGCTATTCATCATATACAGATTATGAAACCGACCGAATATATGAGGTTTACACGCCGAGATATCCCACTTTTACAGGGAATATTTCAATATCGCCCAATAATCTGTATCGCGACCGTCCGTTAGGCGATGTATCTGTCGGCATAACAATCTATCCCAAGCTGTTTGGGGGATTTGAAGCCGATGTTTCCGTGTCAACCGTCACAGAAGCGCACTACAACGAAAAATATGATTCATGGAATATCGAAAACGAAAACAGGATTTACATTCGCCTTGACGAAAATATGCAGCCGCTTGATGACAATGATGAAGAGTCTTTGCAGGCGTATGAAGACAATATTGAGCAAATAAAACAATGCTACCAAATGGCGCATGATATGTGGGGATTTTAAAAGTTAAATAATTTGAAAAACGCAACAAAAAAGCACTGACATCAGCTTTTGTCAGCGCTTTTTTTCTTATCGCAAATTCCTTGGGCGATGGCATTTGCAGGGCAGCTGTGAATGCATTTTCCACACCGAATGCATTCTGTGCTGTTTGCGTTTTTTACAGGGTCACAACCCATATCGCACACTTTTGAGCAAGCGTTGCAATGCGTGCATTTTGATTTGTCTACACGGTATCGAAATACCGAAATCGGGTTAAATACAGAATAGACTGCACCGAGCGGACAGATATATTTGCAAAACGGACGGTATATTATAACGGAAACCAAAAGCGTTATCGCCAAAATAATCATCTTGCGTGCATACAGCCAACCGATTGCCCCACGCAAAGGCTTGTTGAGCAAAACAAGAGGAATGCCTCCCTCAAGCGCTCCGACAGGGCAAATCAGCTTGCAAAAATACGGCGCACCCTGCCCGAGCAAATCAACCAAAAACAGCGGCATTAAAATCACAAACACCAAAAGCACAACGTATTTCAGCTTTCGCAAAAGCTTATCGCCGCAAAATGTTTTGATTTTTTTAAAGAAAGGTATTTTGTAAAGCAAATCCTGTATCAAGCCGAACGGACAAAGCCAGCCGCAGACAAATCTGCCGATAAGTGCCCCTACAAACATCAAAAAGCCCGCAACATAAAATGCGAATTTAAAATTAAAACTGCCGATAACCGCTTGCAGCGCCCCAATCGGGCAAGAACCTAAAGCGCCCGGGCACGAATAGCAGTTCAGCCCGGGAACGCACAGATTTTTCAGCTTTCCCTTATATATTTTGCCGCTTTTAAATCCGACAAGATAGCTGTTGCTAAGCAACGCCCAAAGCGCCTGTATATAATGGCGAAAGCTATGGCTGTTTCTCTTTTTGTTTTTTTTGTTATCCAATTCCGATACACTCCAAGCAGATATTTACAGCCTTTTTCAGCACCACTGCCATTTCGCCTCTGTATATGCCAAACAGCATAAGCACAAATCCGCAAACGCTCAACACAAGACCGCACCGTTGTGATTTTTCAATATTTTTCATATCACTGCCCACTAAGCGACGCCAACTCGCTGTCAACAATTTCCTCCCATTGCCGCTGCGTATTTGCCCCGATATACGGTTCGCTGACAATGTTGCCGTTACTGTCTACAAAAAAGCTTTCGGGAAAGCTTTCTATACCTATCAAGCGTCCGTTCATGACAGTATCATCGGGAATTATAAACGGAAAATTCGCACCGCTGCGCTCATAAAGCGTTTTTGCCAGCTCTAATGCGTTTTCGTCAACGCCGTTTTCGGTTTTGGTATCCATAACAACTGCGACAACGCCCAGCTTTATCCCTTTTTGTTCATATTCACACCGCAAACTTTCAAGCACGGGCATTTCTTCAACGCAAGGAGAGCACCATGTTGCAAACACATTCACCAATGTCAAATCATAATTTTCAAACATTTCCTGCGTATATGTGTTGTCGAAGATATCCTTTGCCGAAAATTCTCCGACGGAATCGACATTATCAAGGCGGTCGGAAGAAAATGCGCTGTAACCCATATACAAATCAAGCTCGTGCATTTCACCGATTGTTATTTCGGTATTTTCGATTTCTTGTGCAAATTCGGCATTGCCCGAAGAATTTGTGCTGATGTAATATTCATATTCACCGTTTGCGCTTTCGCCGATTTTCGTATGCACATCGCACAAAGTAAGCTCATCAAGCATATTTACACAGTCTTTTGAAAACACACCGACGGTGCCTATTTTTTCAAGCTCGCTTTGCCATGTGATAATGTCAAGCGACATTACCTCCTCCTCTCTTTGCTCTGAAGTGGTTGACGAAAAGCAGAGATAAGCGTAAGAAAGGGCGTTTTCGGAAATATAATCCTCATCGGTATAAACAAAAACTTCTCTGCTGTCAATTGCGTTAAGCAATTTTTGCGACAGTGTAAAGCTCATTCCGGTAAATGGGTATTCATAAACGCTTTGCGACTGTATTCCGCAATCAACAGGGCGAAATGACAAAACGGTATTATCATCACCGTCAACTTTCTCGGAGCTTGCGTTGCTAAGCTCGCTTTCGCTTTGCTCTTTATCCGAATCGCTTAATTTATTGTCATTGATTTTAACCGTGCACGAAGCAAGCAGCGACGCCGTTAAAGCAAATAATACAAGCAGCGAACACATTTTGCGAATTTTCATTTTTATTTTCTCCTTAATTTTTTTTAAATCGATTTTTTGCTCTGCAAGATTCTGCGAACATTGTAACATACATCTGTGTAGATACAAAGAATTTTCTGTTAATTAACACACAAAACCGCAAACAAAAAGGTGCGAAATTTCAAGATTTTTCGCACCTTAAGAATCATTTTTGCGTTTGTTTTTTCTATATGTTTTACGTATTCAAATCAATCTCGCCCGCTTTTTGAAGCGTGATTTTTGAAATTACAGGGCCGGTAAGCTCATAAATCATTGTTGCGCAAAGAATAATCGCCCTGATTTTATCCGCATATTCCGGAACGGCGCTTACAGCCGCAAGCGACAGACCTATGGCAACGCCCTCTTGCGGAATCAGTGTAAATCCGAGATATTTTTTTACACTTTTCGGCGATTTGCAGATAACCGCACCCAAGTATGCTCCGGCAAATTTTCCCAAAACACGTGCAACAAGATATATCACACCCAAAACGCCGATTGAGGTAATAATTCGCACATCAAGCTGCGCACCCGAAACCACAAAGAAAAGCAGATATACAGGCGGCGTTATGGAATCTGTTACGGCAAACATCATGTCCGACTGGTCTGTAAGATTTGCAAGCACAGCGCCGAGCATCATGCAGGTCAAAAGGGCGGACGCCCCGAAGTACTCCGCTACGGCGTTTGCAACAAAAACAAACGCAATCGAAATGCAAAGCCTGTTTGATTTTTTCTTGAAAAATCGCATCGGCACAAGCATTAAAACAGCCGAAAGCGCACCGATTATCAGCGAAAGCAAAACTTCCCACACAGGCTGCAAAATCGAAAGAGCGATATTATCCGCACCGCCTGTGTTGATGACCTTTGCAATTGTAACGGCAAAGCCGAACGCAATCAGCGCAACGGCGTCATCAAGGGCGGCAACGCTCAAAAGAGTTTCGCTGACAGGGCCTTTTGCGTTATACTGCCTGATTACCATTATTGTAGAAGCAGGTGCAGTTGCGGCGGCAATTGCGCTGATTACAAGCGCAAACGGAACCGAACATCCGGCAAACCAAAATCCGAAAAAGACAAACACAACGGCAAGCATGCCTTCCAAAACCGCTATGATGGCAGGTGCGGCGCCCACACGCTTGAAATATGACAGCTTAAACTCCGCACCTATCGACATTGCTATAAACGCAAGCGCCATATCAGACACAACGCTTATATTTTCAACATTTTTTTCGCTGATAATGCCGCTCACATAAGGGCCGAGCAAAAGCCCTGCAACAAGATATCCGGTGACGTTGGGCAAGCCGAGCTTTTTGGCGATTCTGCCGCACAAAAGCGCACTTATCAGCATAATGCCGATATAGAACATTACGCTCATTCTTTATCCAAACCCTTTCCTCTTGCAAAATCAATCGGCACGGTAAACATAATTCCCGTATCGGGCTTATCAAAACTGCCGACAACATCTTCAACGATTTTTGCGGCAACTTCGACCTGCTCATCGGGCATCACCGTGAGAATGGTCTTGCTGGTCGAATGGCGCTCCTCCTGAAGATATTTTCTGATGTATCCGAAAAACGGAATTTCCTCCTCCTGATGATGTGAACCGTAAAGCTCACGTGCCATACCGATACTTTCAAGTATGGTCGCACCGCAGATTTTCTCTTTTGCAAACGCAGTCATAAGTTCATCAAGCTTTGACGTGCGGTTTAATACGAGAACAAAAAGTTTCACAAAAATGCACTCTCCTTAGATATATTTCCAATGGTAAATTTTATCACCGATTTATGATTTATGCAATAGACAAATCCCCGAAAATAACAGCCATTTAACCGAAATAATTTTGCAAAAAGGAAATAAATCGGCAAAGCCGACCCAATATGGTCGAAAAACAGCACACAAAAACGCCCACTTTTTTCAAGCAGGCGTTTTAATGCATAAATCAAACAATGCAAAACACACTTTTACAGCTTAAATCTTCTCGGGATTCCGTTTTGCATAATCGTGTTCAGTTCACCGCTGATGAGCGGAAGAAAATATCGAACCGCTTCGTCCTTGACGTTATTGCCTCTTTCATTGATCCATTCACGTGGCATAAATTTTTCACGATTGGCAATCATTTCAACATCGGCGCATTCAACATCAACAGTATACGGTGCATCACACACACGCTTAAACACCATAACCTTGCCGCTTGCGCCGTTTAGCGCCGCCAAAAGTCCCTTTGCTCCGATTTCTTCCGCCTCATCGATATCGGTTTTGGAACAAATGTGTGAGGAACAGCGTTGCATTACGTTAAGCTCAACCGAACGAACCTTGCAGCCGATTTCCTTTGCGACAAGACTTTCCAGATATTTTCCGACCCCCGAAAGATATTCGTGCCCGAAACTATCAACCGCACCCGAGCGATATCCGACTGTGTTTTGCAGCGACACGCCCTCGGAAACGCAAACGATAACCGCCTTGTGCTTTGCCATTTCGTTTTTTACATCTTCAATAAATTTTTCCTGCGAAAATTCGACCTCGGGCAAATAGATAAGGTGCGGCGCTTCATCTCCGTTGGCACGCAAAACGCTTGCCGAAGCGGTAAGCCAACCGGCGTGACGACCCATCGTTTCGATAATTGTGACAGAGCTTATGCTGTATACCGAGCTGTCGCTTGCAATTTCGCTCACGGCGGTAGCAACATATTTTGCGGCAGAACCGAAGCCCGGCGTATGATCGGTGCAGCAAAGGTCGTTGTCGATAGTTTTGGGAACGCCGATAACTTTGATATTGATTTTGTTATCGGCAAAATATTTTGAAAGTTTCATGACGGTATCCATCGAATCGTTTCCGCCGATATATATAAACACGCCGATTCTGTGCCTTGTAAGGCATGCGGTGATTTTATCGTAGACTTCGCTGTTATCGCAATAATCCGGAAGCTTATATCGGCACGAGCCGAGCACGGTCGACGGCGTTTGGCGCAATATTTCAATATCTTCATTGGTGCGCACTACGCTGCGCAGATTTACGAGATTATCCGAAATTACGCCTTCGATTCCGTTCAGCGAACCGAATATCGCATCGATCTCCTTAGTTTTCAAGGCCTGCTTAATAACGCCCAAAAGCGATGCGTTTATTGCGCAGGTAGGTCCGCCGGATTGAGCAACAACTATATTCATCATTTGCACCTCAAAGGTAATATTTTTCTTTAAAATCATTGTAACATAAAAGAGCCGACAGGCGACACCTTAAAACGTTACAATGTTCTTAAAGCAGTTTGCGTTTAGCGAACAAAAAAAGAGCTGAAAGATCTTTTTATAAAAAGTACGAAGCACTTTTCGCTTTAAGGTTATTATAACATATTTCGGATTACAAGTCATCGCTTTTTTCGCATTTTTTCAAAAATCGGCGATTTGCGCTTGTATAACGTTTTCATTTTTCTATATTTCAGTCAATATTTATAGTACAAGCGGCAATCCGCACGCAACATTGCAAACACATCACAGCTCAATTTCGGCAAAAGCACTTTTCAACTGAAAAGAGAAATATTTTTCGGCGTTTTTGTATAAAATGACAATTTGTTGAGAAAACTGAAAAATGTAAGAAAAAGTTCTTGACACAAATACTTTTTGGTGATATAATGTTATCGTTGACTTGAAAAGTCGGCTTTATATGACGCGGAGTAGAGCAGCCTGGTAGCTCGTCGGGCTCATAACCCGAAGGTCATAGGTTCAAATCCTATTCCCGCAATTCCAAAAATTTCAGATATCGCGGAGTAGAGCAGTTGGTAGCTCGTCGGGCTCATAACCCGGAGGCCAGAGGTTCGAGTCCTCTCTCCGCAACCAAAAATCATCCGTAAATCCTTTATTTTAAGGGTTTACGGATATTTTTTCGCCCTTAAAATTTTTCGGTGGATTGATTTGACACCAACCGACACCAATATGTCGATCGGAATTTCGTTGCGTGATTTTGAAGCCTCTTCCCTTTTTTTACCCGGTTTTTGAAGATACTTTCGATTGCCTGACACCAATGATTGACACCAACCGTATTTTTGACACCATTTCCGCTTGTGTAACGGTTTGCCTTTTCTTGATTTTTTCTTATGCCAAAACCGTCTCTGACACCAAATAATTGGTGTCATTTTTTGAATTCGATACAAAATCGTATTGGTGTCAAACCAAAATAGCTACTGTTTAAGCACCGATTTCTTCTTTTGTGTTGGTGTCAGAAGATGTATTATAGTAATCGCTCATTTTTTCCATACTAATTCGCTTATGATCCGGTAATGCGTGTGCGTACAAATTCAAGGTGGTAGAAGCCTGTGCGT
>CAZBAI010000043.1:0-7728 GCA_964490175.1 uncultured Oscillospiraceae bacterium
TCAAAATATTACTTGATTTTTTTGTTTGGGTATTGACTTTTTATAGCTGGTCTTTAAACCGTATGATGTATATATTGATTATACATACAAAATACGGCATCACGCCTTGATTTTTGCGACAGATGTTAGCACAAAACGGACATATTCTTCAAAATAATTTTATTGCGCCGCAATTTCATATTCGGCAAGCGCTTTGTCTGCATAATCAAGAATATAGTTTCTGCGCTGTGAGGCAAAATCCTTAATAATCTGAACAAATCCGGAAAGATGGCTTGAATGCGCCCACAGGTCAACCTCGCCGTGATTGCGCTTTTGCTCAATATATTTATAATAATAATTTTGCTCAAAATATCTTTCAGAACTCATCTGATCGAGCGTGCCGATAATATTCTCCTCGCTTAAAACATCATCGGCAAATTCATTAAGCTTTGATAAAAAATATTCACGGCAATAGCTTCTGTGCATCAAACTTTCAAAAAGCGGCGAATATCGCTCTGAATTTTCATCGAGAATCTGCTCGATATTGTTATAGTCCGCCATTACCTCTTCTTGCTCGTACATACCGTAGGTGTAATCCATATCATGAAGCAAAAAGCGCCATTTTCCGTCATAAACGCCGCTATATTCGCTTTCGCCTTCACTTGAAAAATAGCGGTAGCATTTGTAATTGTTCTGCGGCCAATCCTTATTGTTTATATAGATGTTAAAGGCGTAATAATCAAGATAATTTTCAACGTCCATAAATTCGCACAGTGCGCTGTAATTTGCGTCGTCTGTCAAATCCAAAGCGCAAAACTGCTCATACATATCGTTAAATTGCTGTGCGTAAACTGCCGTGTCATCATCTTCGTCAACATTCTTTGATGTTTCCGTTCCCTCAAGCACAACAAATTCTCCGTTAGCATTTTCGTTTGGGTATTTATTTTTGAAATAATCGTCGCAGTAGCTTTCATGCAGCCATAAAAATCCGTAATATTTGCCGTTGACATAGCACACCGCCGGGATAACCGCTTCGTAATCGTCAAAGCCTGCCTGCATTGCAAGATTTTGGCTCAATTCATCACGAATAAAGGCAAATTGAAAGTCGTTTCCGGCATTGCGCAAAACAAGCTTTTTGTATTTTGAAACAACCTCGCCGCTTGAATCGTTAACCGGCGTTTGGAAAATGTCCGTCTTGAAGCTGCCCTTTTCGGAAGAATAGCGCTTTCTTGCAATCAATTTAAAGGATTTTATGCATGATTCACGTGAGGCGCCGCCGTATATCCTAAGTCCGCAATATTGCGACAAAATCTCATTGCCCGATTCATCCCACGCTTGAAGATAAACCTCACGTTCGCTTTCCTGACCTCTAAGCTCATAATTTTTACCGAACAAAAGTCCGTCGGAGCGTTCAGTGAGAACCGATGGGTCTGCGGATATGGAAAACACGGCGGTTGTAAAGCGCTCGTCAATATTTTGGGAACAAAAGTAAGTATGCACGGAAACCTTTGACTGAGTTCCGTCAGAATAAAACGCCTTGGCTTTCACGGTGTGCGCTTTGGGAAAATCACCGCTTTCACGTTCAAACAAAATCGGCTCGGAATAAAGCGTAGATTCCTTTGTCGGTTCCGAACCGTCAAGCGTGTAATAAATTTCGCAAGATTGCTCGGTGATAAGCTCAACACTTATCGAGCAGGGATAAAAGGTTTCATCAAGGGAAAAAACAGGAGAATTATCCGCAAAGGTATACACCTTGTCACTTGGTGCGGAAACAACGTAGTTTTCCAACGACGATACCGAGCTTTCACTGCTTGTTGCCGAATTTTCGGTATTTTCGGCAACGCAGGAGCAAAATACCGCCGCTATCGACAAAATCAAACAAAATGCTTTAAAAATTGTTTTTTTCATAGAAATCTCCGTTATGTGATTCAAGGCAACATCGCACAAAGCTTGTCGGCGTTTTTCAGTGCCGATATAATTTTGATGTGCTGTGGGCAATTGCGTTCACATCTGCCACAGGCAATGCAATCGGCAGGCTTGGGGTGATTGCGCACAAAATCGGCATATTGTGATTTTATCTTAAAATGCTCGTCTGTATTGTCGGCTATTGCATTGAGAAAAGCGATATAATCGCAAATCGGAATGCTTTTCGGGCAGTCCTCAATGCAATAACGGCATTTAGTGCACCCGATTGTGCTTGAAGCTCTGATGATTTTTGCCGCTTCGGCACACATATTGATCTCGTCATCGCAAAGCGGAACAAAATCTCTCATATAAGCGGTATTGTCGCAAAGCTGGGCAAAATCACTCATTCCGCTCAAAACCGTAATAACATTTTCAAGACTTGCCGCAAAGCGAATTGCCCACGAAGCGACCGACATATCCGGTGATTTTTCATCAAAAAGCTTTTTTGCCCGCATTGGCACAGTCGCAAGGCTTCCGCCTTTGACAGGTTCCATAACGATAATATCTTTACCGTATTTTTTTGCGATATTATAGCATTTTTCGGAAGCGATGTCATCGCTGTCCCAATCAAGATAATTTATCTGCAATTGAACAAATTCGGTTTCGGGATGTTCGCTCAAAATTTGTTCAAGCATTTCCGGCGTATCATGAAAGGAAAAACCGAGCCGCTTGATTTTGCCCGTATTTTTCTTTTCAAGTGCAAATTCAAATCCGCCGAGACGCTGTGTAATTTCATAGTTTTCCTTCGTCAGGCAGTGCATGAGATAATAGTCGAAATAACCTGCGCCCGTTCTTTCAAGCTGCTGTGAAAAAATCCGCTCTAAATCCGATTTTTCTTTCAGCATCATAGTCGGCATTTTTGTCGCAAGCAAAAATGCGTTTCTATCATATCTGTCAACAAGCGCTTCTTTGATAATGCTTTCGCTTGCGCCGTTGTGATACATATATGCGGTATCGAAATAGCAAAATCCAAGCTCTAAAAATTTATCGACCATTTTAAAAATCTGGGGCTTGTCAAAGCTTGTCGGGTCGTTTTTATCAAGCAAAGGCAGGCGCATAAATCCGAAACCGAGTTTTTTCATAATACATCACCTTTCAATTCAAAAAGCTTTTTTCGCATAGCCTCAAGCGCTTCCGTGCAGTCCGAAACATCCAGCACTGCCTGTTCTAAAGGGCAAAAGCCGTCATCTGTGCGGTTGCGGATAAAATCAACTTTTTCGTTATATGCAAAATCTATTTTTTCATTTTCGAGAAATGTCGCCGCCGCACGGCTTATAATATTCGCATACAAAAAATCGATTTCAAGAAGCTTATACAGCATTGCCGCCGATTTGCCGACAACCTTATCCGCTGCGCAAAAGCCGGCAAGTGTTACACCGCTGTCAATGAGCTTTAAAAGCGGCGCAACGCCTCTTTCGGTGCTTGTGGCTATCATATCGCCCTTGCACATTACGCACGTAAACTTTTGCGAATCAAGTATTTCTTTTGCAATTTTCGCATCGTTATTCATCTGCATATTTTTTTGCATATTTTTCGCCTTAAAATATCGGCAAACCGATTGCACGCCTGTCACCCTTTGTATGACACAAACGGCAGTTCGATTCCCGAACCGCTTTTTGATGAGCTTTCATCATTTTCGCTATTAGATATATCGCTTTGTGAAGATTCGCTTTGCGAGGTATGAGTTTGGGAATCGGAAACATCATCATCGATATCGGTTTCCGACCGGCTCTCTCCCCTGCTCGATGTATTGTCCGCACTGTTTAAAGATGATGATAAGTTGCCCGAAACATTGCTTTCAAAATCACCTTCAAAGCTGTCTGCATCACTCTCAACGGGCAGAGTTTCATCGCCGCTGACGTCATAGCGCTCCGAAATGCTTGAATCGTCTGTATCGTTACTGCCGTCCGATTTGCCCGAAGCGGCATTTCCTTGCGATTTATCCGTATTATCGGTCTTGCTTTCACTGTTTGAAGAATATTCACCGCTCACCGCACTTTCAACGTCGGAATTTGATTTTTTATCTTTATCCGAGCAGCCAAGCGAAAACAGCAAACACAATACAGCCGATAAGACCAAGGCATAACGTAAAGCTTTCATATACACAATCCCCTTAATTTTTCTTGCTATTTTAGATTTTAACATAAAAGAGCCGACAGGCGACACCTTAAAACGTAACAATGTTCTTAAAGCAGTTTGCGTTTTTCGCAAACGAGGAGAATCTATTCTCCGAAAATGTGCAAAAGCACTTTTTGCTTTAAGGTTATTAAAATCGGAGCAAAACGTGATAAGCTCGCTTAATCACGTTGCGACGATTGCAACCGTCGCAGGGAGCTTTTGCTCCTCAGGCTTTCAGTGGGAGATTACAGCTCCCGCTGAAAGCTTGAAATGGAACCCGCCGCCTAAGAGGCGGGGAACATCTGCGACATGGTTATAACATAAAGAGCCGACAGGCGACACTTTAAAACGTAACAATGTTCTTAAAGCAGTTTGCGTTTTTCGCAAACGAGGAGAATCTATTCTCCGAAAAAGTGCAAAAGCACTTTTTGCTTTGAGGTTATTATAACATATAAATCGCAATTTGAAAAGAACTGCGGCAAAATTTTTTTAAAGCAAACGAAAATAATACAAGCAGCGGCAAAAAGAATGTTCAGATTCTTTTTGCCGCCGTATTTTTAAAACAACACCGCACAAAGCTTGTTGCACTCGAATTGTGTGCCAAGTTGTAAGACACACTTTTTACGCTGTAACCTTAATATTCAAAATTGTTTTTTGCTTCAAATTCTTCTGCAAACTGTTCGTAATATCCGCGATTTGTAAATTTATAAGGACTGTTTTCATCGCTCAAAACCATTTCCGGCAAGTTAATGAGCAAAAAACAAAAGCCGAACATTGCGACTATAGCCATAATCCATTGTTTTGCAGTCGCTCGGTTTTCCCTTTTAAACAAGTGCATTGCAAGAGCAAGGGCAATCGGCAAAAATCCGAACAGTGATGTAACAAGACCGGGAGAATAAAGCGTTTGCATTCCGTATTCGCCGAAGGTTTGCAAAGATTTTGCGCCGATGACAATGTGTATTACGGTTTCAAAAGCGGAAAACAGCATTACCGCAATTCCGGCAGGCTTGCGAAATCCCCAAAATTTTAACACAATACAACCGAGCAAAACGCCGCCGAAGTTGGTAATCATATCGGTTAATCTATTCATCGGATATCGGCTGAGAAACATCGAACCGTGACTGAAATTATAGGAATAATGCAGTCCACCCGGCAACACCCATTCTTCAATAACATGAAGCACCAAAACCACAACCGCAAGGGTGCAAAGAATATTGATTGTATCCCACGTTTTGTGTTTTTTGCAGACTAAGATACTTAAAGCCGCTCCGATAGCTAACATTACATAAAGCCAAATTGAGAGCCAAACATTGACAATATTTTCCATAACATCTCCTGATTTGAATTTTTTTACAAAACATTTTGTGAAACTATTGTATCACAATCACAGATGTGATACAATAGTTTCAATACTTATAAAACAAGAGGTGGCAAAGATGTATCATATTTCAAATGATAAAAGAGCCGTTAAATCCGCAAAACTTATAGGAAACGGGCTTTTGGAATGCTTAAGTAAAAAAGCCTTTGCGGATATTACCGTGACAGATGTGCAAAGGGCATCAACAATCGGCAGGGCGACCTTTTATCGCTTATTTGACAATACCGCCGATGTGCTTTCCTATCTGTGTGATGGAATTTTTGAGCATGCGCAAAAAACATACAAGCAGATGAATAATTTAAGCGCCGATGAAACAACGCTTGAATTTATCCGTATTTGGATGGAGAACAAAACGCTCCTCAAAGCAATCGTTGACAGCAACCGAATGGACTTTATCTTTAGGGCTCACATGAAATATCTCACCCCCTCAAAGGAAGATTTCTTCAGAGAAAGCGAGATGGATGAGGTGCAAACCGCATATCTTATGACAATACTTACTGCCTGTACCTCTGCGGTTCTTACAGCGTGGCTGGAAAACGGCGGTAAGGAAACGGCAGAGCAATTGCAAATCCGTATAAAAGGGTGTTTCAAAACACTCGGAAAGATATTTGAATAAAAAGGCGGCGAAAAAAATGAAAGAAAAAATAACAAAACTGTGGTTGTCAATATGGCTGTATATAATGACGCTGATTGCCGGTGTTGTATTGGGTTGTTTGATATGCAACCGGTCGGTATGGTCGTTTCAAACAAAGCTGTTTGCCTTTGCAACGATGCTGTTGCCTTTGCACGTGCTTGAAGAATGGCACTTTCCGGGCGGCTTTCATACAATGTATAATTTAATGCAAAAGTCCGATAAACTCGACCGATACCCGATGAATCGGCTTTCGGATATGTGGACTAATTTTATCGGTGTGATATTCGGATGCATTGTGCTGACTGTAGGCGTTAATCCCATCTTTATGTTTATGCAGTTGTTTCTCTGCTTGGCTGAAGTGTTCGGACACACTTTGGGCGGTATCTTTTCCTATAACCTTTTCAAAAGCAAGGGAAAGAAAACCATTTACACCCCGGGCAGCTTTACAACTTGGTTCGGTTATATCCCGATTGCAATTGGAATTGTAATATCATTTTTTACCGAACAGTCAATCTCGCTTCGGCAGATACCGATAGCGCTGATTTGCAGTATGCTGTTGGGCGGTTTTGCACTATCCGGTATGGAAAAAATATGCAAAAATGAAAATACGCCTTATGGATACGATTGGGGTAACGGATATTTTGAAAAATATTTAAAGTAAAAGCATTTGCCTGCGGCTTTTTGCTCATTGCAAAGCGCATGATATATTGTCACAACATAGCGAAATCTGTCATAATATAGCTTAAGGACCGCCAATCGGTGCGGCAACCTTTAAATATCGAAAGGAGAGAAGATTATTGGATAATCGCATGTTTGATAAATATGTTGCAGACCCGTTTGAGCGCTGTGAACTTCATATGAATCCTACGATGTACGAGCGACTGAAAAACCGTTTTTCGGACGTTGCGGATTCTGCAACGTCTTGGCACGGCGACAATCGAAACGGATTAAGCAGTTTTCCCGCACAGACGCCGCTTGCAATGGCTTATATCCCATTTCAGCAATGGGAAGAGCCTTATTCCGATGAGCGTGCGCTGTCAAGCGGAACAGCCTTTTCAGGGCTTGACAAACCGTTTTCAGCTTACGGAGGTGATTGCCGTGAATGACAGAGAAAGGCTTATGCTTGTGATATCTCGCAGTGATTTTATGCTTACCGAGCTGAGATTATATCTCGACACGCACGGCAATTGCCCTAACGCTTTGAGATTATACAAAAAATATCAGGCGATGAAAGAGCAGGCTGTAAATGAATACAGTGAGAAATACGGTGCGATTACGCCCGATGCAGTTGATACCGACTGCGGCTGGACGTGGACAAAAAGTCCGTGGCCGTGGGAGGGGGATTGTTGATTTATGTGGATTTACGAGAAGAAGCTTCAATATCCTGTAAGCATTAAGCGCTGCGACCCAAATGCGGCAAAAATAATCATCACACAGCTCGGCGGCCCAGACGGTGAGTTGGGCGCTTCGCTGCGTTATCTCAATCAGCGCTACTCAATGACTCAGGATAAAGTTAAAGCAACATTGACGGATATAGGTAGAGAAGCCTCTGAAATGTTCCGTTCAGAGGCTACCGCTTTTTTTGACGCTTTTGCAACCGTGTAGCTCCATTTAATAGGAAGTAAATTCAAATATACATCTATGTTGTCCTTAT
>CAZBAI010000044.1:0-6983 GCA_964490175.1 uncultured Oscillospiraceae bacterium
GCTGGGCAGCTATGTACGGAATGGATAAACGCTGAAAGCATCTAAGCGTGAAGCCACCCTTAAGATAAGATATCCCACTGAGTTAATCAGGTAAGACCCCTTGTAGACTACGAGGTTGATAGGCTCAAGGTGTAAGTATGGTGACATATTTAGCCAGCGAGTACTAATCGGTCGAGGGCTTGACCTTTTTTACAATTTCTGTTCTCTTATCCGTTTTGTTCACTTTCAGTTTTGAGGATATCTTGCGATATCCACTTTTGCGGGAAAGCGTAAGGTTATTTCCGTGAAAGAGTCGGTGTCGATGGCGATGAGGTTCCACCTGTTCCCATACCGAACACAGAAGTTAAGCTCATTTGCGTCGAAAATACTTGGATGGAGACGTCCCGGGAAGATAGATAGATGCCGACACAGCGAGTTTCAGCAGTCATTTTAATATGGCTGCTGAAGTTATTTTATCCGAGAATCGGACCATTAGCTCAGTTGGTTAGAGCAACCGGCTCATAACCGGTCGGTCCGGGGTTCGAGTCCCTGATGGTCCACCAAAAAGCGGCAGTTTTGTATAACAAAGCTGTCGTTTTATTTTTTGCCGATTGTGCACTACTGCCAAAGGATGTGCACATTTTTTGTATATATGTTCTCTTGAACTGCGCTTAGAGTTGTGATATACTTATTGTGTAATTTTGTCGTTTAATTTACCATAAGGAGGAGTTTTTATGATAAAAATATCCAAACGGATAACCGCATTTGCAGCGGCTGCTGCTGTTACTTTCAGCTGTTGCTCGGTTTTGCCGGCAACACATAATAGCTTAGTTTCGTTTGCGGCAGATCCGATTTTTTACTCTGAAGCTGAGGATTGTACAATTCTTTCAGGTTCTACGGTCACAACAAGCGTTTACGGAACCGAATACCCGGGATACTCCGGTGAGGGCTTTGTTTGGGCTGCAAATTCAGGTGGTGTGACTTTTGATGTCACTTTGACCGAGGGCGCAATGTATGAGCTGAAAACCACGTGTTGGATGTATTTGGGCAATCAGGGCGAAACCAGAATGCAAAATGTTTCGATTGACGGCGATAATGTCGGCTCATTCTATATACCCAATAACGGCACATGGAGTGATTTCAGCTTCGGTTATTTTTATTTGGAGCCGGGCGACCACACAATTCAAATCGGCGCTTCGGGCAGTTGGGGCTTTGTGCTTTATGATACCGTGACATTTGATTATGCCGATATGCCCGAGCACAACCTATCTTCCGCAACGTGCGACGAAAACGCAACGAGCGAAACCAAAGCATTGATGAGCTATCTTGTTTCACAGTACGGCAACCACATTATTTCCGGACAGCAGGAAATTTACGGCGGCGGCAATGACGGCGATACAGAGCTTGAATTTGAATATATTTATGAAAAAACGGGTAAATATCCGCTGATTCGTGGATTTGACTTTATGAACTACAACCCGCTTTACGGCTGGGAAGACGGTACAACTGGTCGAATTATTCAGTGGGTCGCACAGCGTGGCGGTATTGCAACCGCTTCATGGCATATAAATGTTCCACAGGATTTTGATTCCTACACATTGGGTGATTCGCTTGACTGGCAAAGTTGCACCTACAAACCCACTTCGTCTTTTAATGCGGCAAATTGCCTTGACAGCTCAACTAAGGAATATCAATATCTCATGCTTGCAATTGAAGACCTTGCCGAGCAGCTCTTGATTTTGCAGGAAGCCAACGTACCGATTATTCTGCGTCCTTTCCATGAAGCCGAGGGAAATAATAATACAAACGGCTCGGGAGCATGGTTTTGGTGGGGCAGTGCAGGTGCGGATGTATACAGAGAACTTTGGAAACTCCTTTACACAACGTTGACTGAAGAATACGGCGTGCACAACTGCATTTGGGAAGTAAACCTTTATTCCTACGCAAATTCCGATAAGTGGTATCCGGGCGACGAATATGTCGATATGGTTGCCTATGATAAATACGAAGGCTCACCTTATACATGGGGTGTCGAGGCGGCGACAACCGTATTTTTGACCCTTGTTAATTATACAAATGATACAAAAATGGTAGCCCTTGCCGAGAACGATAAGATTCCCGCACTTAAAAATATGATCAATGAGGGCGCTTGGTGGTCGTATTTTTGCCCGTGGTACGGTAATTACATCACCGACGGTGTTTACAATACAGTCGATTCACTCTATGAATTGTACAACAGTGAGTATGTAATAACATTAGATGAAGTGCCCAATGATATTTACGGTTATGAACGTGGCAACGGCGGCAACTTTGATGTTGACGGTGCATATGAATGCGAAAACGGTAAAATCGTTGCCAATAACGGAACACAGGTGATTTCCAGCAGCCTTTGTTCAGGCAATGGATATGTTTTCCTTAAAGAAGCGGGCGATTCGATTACCCAAACGGTAACGGTCGAAAGCGCAGGCTACTATGCGGTGTCTTACGGATATCAGCAAAGCTATGAGGAACTCGGCAAAACGCAGAATCTTATTGTCAACGGTGAGCAGGTTGCGGAAGCATTTTTCCCGTATTCGATAATTTACGCCGAGTCCGACCCTATATATGTATATCTTAATGCAGGCGAAAACACAATCACACTCGAAGCCGTTGAGGGCTGGGCATATTACGATTATCTGCTTTGTGAATATTACGGTGCTACACCTCCCGATGAGCAGCCCGAAGGCTTGATGGGCGATGCCAACGGCGACGGCATTGTAAATTCAATTGATGCAACGCTTGTTACACGCCATTCGTTAAAGGTTGTTGAGCTTGATGATTCGGCTTGCGCTCTTTGCGATATCAACGGCGACGGCGTTGTAAATTCGATTGATTCAACCTTAATCACAAGATATGTGCTAAAGGTGATAAGCTCTTTTCCGTCAAAATAAAAATCAACGGATCTGTGCAAATGCGCAGGTCCGTTTTTGTTGATATATTCAATAAGGGGCTTGCCCCGTCATTATAATTTGGATTTTACTTTTTTCCAGTATTCTTTTGCACTCTGTTCCTGTTTGTTTTCGCCGTATTCATAATAAACCTTGTTCTTGATTTCATCGGGCAGATACTGTTGCTTGACATAGTGATTGGGATAATCATGCGGATACAGATAATACTGACCTTTAATTGCGGCGTCATCACCGTCGCAATGTTTGTTTTGCAAATGTCTGGGAAAATCAAGCGCACCGGCGCCGTTTTCAACATCTTTCAATGCTTTTGCCATTCCGAGATAAGCGCTGTTTGATTTCGGTGCGGTTGCCAAAAGCACAACAGCCTGCGCCAGCGGAATTTTCGCTTCGGGCAGTCCGAGCTGCATTGCGCTGTCAACGCAGGACTTTACAATAACAGCCGCCATTGGGTATGCCAGCCCGATGTCTTCGGAAGCGATAACCAAAAGCCGTCTGCTAAGGGAGATTATGTCGCCTGCGGCAATCAGCCTTGCGGCGTAATGAAGAGCTGCGTTTTCATCCGAACCTCTGATTGATTTTTGCAAAGCGGAAAGTGTATCATGATGTGAATCGCCGTTGCGGTCATATCGCATATTGCTTCGCTGAGTAAGCGATTTTGCGCACTCAAGCGAAATGTGAACTCCGTTTTCGACTATATTGCCGGCAAGAATACATAGCTCGGCGGTTGTGATTGCCTTTCGCACATCGCCGCCGCAACCCGATGCAATATATTCGCAAACGCCGCTGTCAAAGGTGATTGTGATATCCTCTTGCTGTGCGTAAATGTCAAACGCACGTTTTAATGCGTTTTCGATATCCGAGGCTTCAACGGGCTTAAACTCAAAAACGGTTGAGCGGCTTATAATGGCGTTATAAACATAAAAAAACGGATTTTCGGTCGTTGATGAAATCAAGGTGATTTTTCCGTTTTCAATATATTCAAGCAGGCTTTGCTGCTGCTTTTTGTTTAAATATTGAATTTCGTCAAGATAGAGCAAAATGCCGTTATATCCGGCAAGACTTTCGGTTTGTGAAATTACGTCTTTTATATCGGCAACGCCTGCCTGAGTACCGTTAAGTTTATAAAGGCACATATTTGCATTTTCGGCTATAATCCGTGCAACGGTGGTTTTACCGACGCCCGAAGCGCCGTAAAAAATCATATTCGGAATTTTGCCGTTTTCGATAATTCTGCGCAAAGGCTTGCCTTGGTCGAGGAGATGATGCTGACCGACTACATCGGAAAGCGTTTTCGGTCTGATTCTATCAGCTAACGGTGTTGACATAAAGCTTGCTCCTTTTTATATACGAGATTATTTCTTTTCGATTACGCCGAAGATTGTGTTTTTGCACCAAGCGCACCTGTAATTTTCATCAATTGCACCTACTATCGAAGCGCCGCACGTCGGGCATTTGTCTTTCACTGTTTTTTTGGCAAGGGCTATATTCAGTGTGTTTCCGTGCATTTCAAAGGTGCAGTTTTTCAGATAACGTCTGCGCAGAGCTTTTCTCACAATGCCGATTCGGCGCTTGCGGCTTTTAGCGGGAATTGTAAGTTTATCGATATTTATGAACGGATGTTTGCTTAAAGCAAATTGCTTCGAGCAATTAAGCGCTATATTCAGTGAAAAAAGTCTAATTGCCGATAAAACGGCAAGCGGCAAAAAAGCAAGCATGATAAATACGAAGAAAATTATTGTGTCCATTATTTCGGCTTTGATAAGTTTGTAGGAAGAATAGCTTTTGCCGGAAAGCAGCACCTCTCGCAAATAGTCGCTGTCGTTGTATTTGGAAATGTTGTCGATAATCGCTATTGAGCAAACAGCCGCAACGCATATACCGATAATAAGGCAAACAGTAAGAAGAACCGATTTTATTAACGCATTTTTTGCGGTAAAATAATCGGGGTTGCGACCGAGAGTTGACATTTCGCTTTTTATGCTGTAAAAGTGCCCGTCTGTAATAACCCTTGCTTTAAGGTCGGAGTTTCCGCAATATTCGCAAACGCCTGTGAAATAAACGCTTTTTTCTATATTTGCGCCGCAGTATGCACATTCGCAGATGTATTTTTTGCTTTCGAGCACAACACAATCGGAATTATCGAAAAGGTTTACCGTAAAGCGCTTCATATAAATTTTTCGGAAGCAATACAGCCGAAATTTTGTGAGATATTTGTTTTTTCCGGTTATTTCGGCTAAATCGTCATATTTTACAAAACCGTCGAGGTTATTTTCAAAATATCCCGAATAAAAGCTTGCGTCGCCTATAAATTTCCTTGAAAATCCCGAAATTATAAGCAATACAATGCCGAGAAATATATTTCTTACACATTCGGGAAAGGCTTTTGCGGATATAAAAGTTTCAAGATCATCGCTGTAGTGTGCAAACAGCGAAATAAGGACAGCGGCAGATGAGGCTATGCAGAATGCCGCAAAAATATTAAACAGAACATTTTTGACTTTAAGTGATTTTATCAGTTTTTCTTTCAAATACAACGGTTTTCGCCCCTTTTAAAGAAAATAGGACGGACAGTATGTCCGCCCTACAAAGACAAGTTCAAATTTACTCATAGAGAGGGAATTTTTCGCATATTTCATTAACGCCGTTGCGAATCATATCTGCGCTGTTTTCAAAATCGGTAGCCGCAAGATAAATATATTCGGCGATTTTTTCCATTTCCTCAACGCCAAGTCCTCTTGTTGTCACAGCGGGAGTGCCGATTCTGATACCGCTTGTTACAAAAGGCTTTTCGGGGTCGTTGTGAATGGCGTTTTTGTTTACCGTGATGTAAACTTCGTCAAGTCTGTGTTCAAGTTCCTTACCGGTTATGTTAAACGGGCGCAAATCAACAAGCATAAGGTGATTGTCGGTGCCGCCGGAAACAAGGTTGAATCCCCTTTTCAAAAGACCGTCGGCAAGAGCTTTTGCGTTTTCGACGATTTTTGTTTGATATTCTTTAAATTCGGGTTTTAAAGCTTCGCCGAAGCAAACTGCCTTTGCGGCTATCGTGTGCATGAGAGGGCCGCCTTGAGTTCCGGGGAAAATTGCGGAGTTTATTTTCTTTGCGAGATATTCGTTGTTGGTGAGGATCAAACCGCCCCTGGGTCCTCTTAATGTTTTGTGAGTGGTTGTGGTCACAATATCCGCATAGGGAACGGGCGATTCATGCAGATTTGTCGCAACAAGACCGGCAATGTGCGCCATATCAACCATGAGAAGAGCGCCTACTGCACGGGCTATTTCGGAAAGGCGCTTAAAATCAATAGCTCTCGGATAAGCGGAAGCGCCTGCAACGATAAGGCGGGGCTTTGATTTTGCGGCAAGCTTATATACAGTATCATAGTTGATGGTTTCGGTTTCGTCATCAAGACCGTAAGAAACAAAATTGAAATACTTGCCCGAAAGGTTTACGGGTGAACCGTGCGTAAGGTGACCGCCGTCTGCAAGGCTCATGCCGAGAACGGTGTCGCCGGGCTGTAAAACCGCAAAATACGCAGCTGTATTGGCTTGAGCGCCCGAGTGAGGCTGCACATTTGCAAATTTTGCGCCGAAAAGCTCTTTGGCTCTGTCAATTGCAATTTGTTCGACGATATCAACATTTTCGCAACCGCCGTAATAACGCTTTGCAGGGTACCCTTCGGCATATTTGTTGGTGAGAACCGACCCCATTGCCGCCATAACCGCAGGCGAAACAATGTTTTCACTTGCGATAAGTTCAAGGTTTCGGCGTTGACGGCAAATCTCCTTGTCCATAGCGTCGGCAACCTGCGGGTCGTATTTCGAAACAAATCCTATTGTATCGAGAATGTCGTTGTACATATTTTTTACTCCTTTTTAAATTTTATAAAAAGCACCATATACAGCCCTTAAAGGACAAAACGGTACATATATATTTGCATTATACACTATTTTTTATCTGATTTCAATAGTATATGGGAAAAAATATCAAAGGTTTTTATCACAGGAAAAGTCAAGGGGTTTGTGCGAAAAAGTCCGAAAATCTGCAAAGTTTGTTAA
>CAZBAI010000045.1:0-6085 GCA_964490175.1 uncultured Oscillospiraceae bacterium
TTCAATGCGCCGGCACACAAATTTTTGCTTAATCCCGGACAGCTTGATATCCACGAATTGATAAGGATTTTGCAGCTTTCAGGCGGCGAAATCGACTGTATGGAAAATCTGCGCCGAGGTCAGTGCCTGTACAAGCGTGCAAATGAGGCTTCGTATCACGTCAATATCGACAAGCTTTCTTACGAAGATAAGCTGTTTGGCAACGGAGGTGACGGCTGATGAAGCTTGCGAAAATGATTCTTGTGAAAGCTTTGGCTTTCGTCAAAAACGGCGATTCCAAAGCGAAAGGCATTTTTGCCGTAATAATGGGATTTGCCGTTGTTTTGATGATTATTCCATTCTTGGTGTTTGCGGTTTGTTTTGTGATTCTTGCGCTGATAATAAGCGCTGTGCCGAATGTATTAGATGACGATGACGATTCGCAAAGCTCTGCGGCGTGGCTTGACAAGACCGGTGCTATTATCGAATACGCTAATGCGGCAGAAAGCGACGGTGCTGTATGGACAATTTGACAATTGCTTTTTGCGATGAATTTGAATCGGCGGCACGTCGCCGCTACTATCGAAAAAGGCTGGTGCCCTGCGGCATTGTGCTGTTTTTTGTATTGTTATTTGCGGCTGTGTTTTTGCTTTTGCCGAAGCACCGAAAAAATGAGTTTGTTCTCAAAAGCACTATACAACAAGGCGCAACGGCAACGCTTGCGAAGATTCTCAATACAGCGCAAATCACCGATGTTACAGCAACAACGACAGTAACAACCACCGCAACTAAAGCCGCAACCACAACTACCGTTGTAACAACTGTGCCGACAACAACTACCACGGCGCAAACCGTAGCAACAACCACGATAACAAAAATATCGCTCAAAGCCGAATACGAAAACGGAATTGCGCTCAAAGTCGGCGAAAGCACGAATATTTGCAAGTATCTCGACAATTATTTCGGCGAAAAAATCACCTGTATCGCCGATTCCGATTCGGTATTGAGCATTTCGGAAAACGGCAATATTACAGCTTTTTCTGTTGGCGAAGCAACGCTTGCGGTGCTGGATGACGGCGATATTGTGTGCGTTGTGAATTTTTTTGTAACAGAATAAAAAATAGCGCTTGACAAAATTGTTTTAAAAAGCTATAATATAAACATAAAAAGAGCGTATCGTTCGACGGTCGCTCCCGAATATTGGTTGTTAAGAAATAACCGCCCTATTCGACAGCAGGGCGGTTATTTACCTTTATTGGCATTTTGCAATATAAGTATTATGTTGCAAATAACAAGACACAGTGAGAAAAAATCTGACCACATCATTTGCCATCACTCCCTTTCCGGGAGCAGGATTGACCGCCGAACCGTTTAATGATACGCTCTATTTTAAGTATATCATAATCGGCAAAATATGTCAAATAAAGCAAAAATGTGCCATTAGCGGCACAAAAAATACCGCTTGACAAAATTGTGTAAAACGGTTATAATATAAATATAAAAAGGGCGTACCGTTCGACGGTCGCTCCCGAATAGTGTTAGTTATATAAATAACCGTCCTATGTGAGAGCAGGGCGGTTATTTACCTTTATGTGCATTTTGGAATATCTGTATGATATTACAAACGACCAGACACAATGAAAAAAATTCTGTCCATGTCATGTACATCACTCCCTTTCCGGGAGCAGGATTGACCGCCGAACCGTTTTATGATACGCTCTATCTTTGAGTATACCATAAACGGCAAAATATGTCAAATAAAGCGTCTTGAAAAATCAAGGCGCTTTTTTTGTGCCCTGATAACGGTACAGTAATCGCTTGACATTTTCAAAGCGATAATGTATAGTAAAGGAGAAAAAGCAAATGCCGCTCGTGATACTAAAATCATCGTATATCAAGAGCATGACGCACTTTGAAAATCTCATCACATATTGCGATTCAAAGGTTGAAGCGCAAATGCTCGCAGACGGCAACGGAAAGCTGCAACCTCTGAATATTGATGAAATTGCAAAACTCGATTCCGACAAGGTGCTAAAAATACAACTTGAAAACGGCAAGACGGTGACGACGAGTGCCGAAAAATTTGCCGCAAAATACGCTATAAAAAATACCGAAAGGCGTGTTCAAACGCAAGTTTATTCCAAAGATGCAAGAGAGGGCAAATTCAGCGGCAAAGAGGACTTGAAACGGCGCACAAAGCGCATAAAATCGCTGTTTACCAACGAAATTTTCAAAGACGATTTAGAGCATATCAAGGTCAACAAAAACGAAATGCAAACCCAAATACAGCAAGCTTTGCGACAAAAATGCATTGATATTGCACAGAAAAACCATAGCGTGCCCGACGAGTTTACCACCGCTTTCTCGCAAATATCGGATATGTTGCTTGATAATGCGAAAGGTCGGAAATATTATGAGTACCAAAATGAGTATACAAAAAGAAAAATCAACGAAATGCTCAAAATCGCCGTAGAATCGGACGAAAAGCTGCGTGACATTTATCTTTCGCTCAAATCGAATCAGGAAAAATTCGTGCGTGCTTACAATGATTCGGAAGAAACTGTAAAAAAATATATGTCCGACTGGGAAAGACGGTTTTTCGATCCGCAAAAAGACGATGACAAACGTCTGCACAACCTCATAATCGCACAGTCGCTTAAATACAATGCCGCATATCAAGAAGCAATGCAATATGCTTTGTCGCAATTTTTTTGGAACATTGTTCCTGCGGTGTGCGCATATGCGGATATCTCGCTTGATTCGGGTGATATTTCATACAACGAATGCGAATATATAAAGAAAAATTCGATGGATATTGCGTGGCAAATCGCCCAATCAACGGCATTTGACACGGACGAAGAAGATAGTGAAAAGCTTTTTGATAAAATGTATTCTAAATATGCAAATCAACTGCTTGACAAACGGTTAATGTCCGATAATTTACACATTGCGCTGTATGTGCCAAACGGCGGCGATTACGTAAATATGCTGAATATCGAGGCAAAGGCCGAGCTTGATTTGTTTTTCACGGCAAAAAAATTTGCCGAAAAAACTTATGAGGAGCTGGGCGAAAAAGCATTCGGATGTGTGATATTCGTGCACAACGCAAGCGACAGCGGCGCACAATTCGAGATACAGCAGGGTGGCAAAATCCGCCGAATATATAACGGCGGATTTGCGCAAAAAGCCGCCGCAAGCGGAGTTTTGCCCAAGCGCTTTGACAGTTTTGATGAGCAAAAAAAGCCGCCGAGCGAGAAAAAACTCAGCCGTGTGCATTGCCTTGCGGTTTGGAAAAATTATAAAGAATCAGCGCAAGTAAGGGTGCTTTTGCGGCAAGCTTTGACAGTTTCGCAAAAGCGGCAAATCAAGCAAATTGCACAAAGCAAGGCTTTTGACGAGCTTGGGGAAAAGGAGCAAAAAGAGGTGTGTAAAATCGTCGAATCAGCGATTTTGAGTGATTTTTCGGCAAGGGCTGAGTTTGATAAGTTTGTCGATTCGCTGTATTTGACATATAGGGAGAAATTCGACGAATCTACCGCCGAAAAATACCGTGAGTACACGAAAAAAGCGCTTTTAGCGCCGAAAGCAAACGAAATATCTCCGCTTCAAAACACGGCAATTTTCGCCTCAAGATACATCAAAACCGAAAGCCCCAAAAAAGCGCAATATCACACAAAAATGCTGATGTTTCAGCTTGCCCAAGGAATGTCGCAAATGGCAAGCCAAGCCGATCGGCAAGAAAATATTGCCGACAACACAAAGAAAAAATCGCCGCTGACAAAGGCGCAAAATAGGCATATTGCGTTAGAAAACGGCGAGGAATATGATGAATACGGATATTGAGGAGGAAAAAATTATGACAAACAAATTCGGGGGATTCTTCGATGAAAATGCATTTTTGGTGTTTAAAAACCAATACAAAAGAAGAATGGCAGAGCCGAGAGGTTCTGCCATTTTTTATGCCAATATTTAAGGAGAAAAAGTATGAGAAATACCGAAAAAACAAATGAGAAAGTTAAGGAAATAACCGAAAAAACCTTTGCACAGCAGGTGGATGAGGTGCTTGCAGGAAAAGCTGACCGATACAGCGACTTAAAGGTTTGCGATACTCCGCACATTTTGCTTGATGTTGGCTGTGAGCAATTGCCGATTTTCTACACACAACGTCATCTTAATGATGCAATAAAACCCAAAGGAAATAAGGGCGAAAGCATTCATCATCACGGATTGGACGTTGAACATATTAAGTCTATTCCAAACTTGTTGAACAACCCTGTTGTAGTATACGATTCAATTTCACGAGATGACAGCATTGTTGTTCTTACATCGGAAATGGACAAGGATAATTGCCCAATAATTGCAATAATAAAACCCGACGGTAGAGCAAAATACAATCTTGAAATAGTAAGCTCGAATTTCCTATTGAGCGTTTACGGACATGAAAATATTGAAAATCAGCTGAACAAAGCAATTTATGATGATAAGCTTTTGTTCATAGACAAAGAAAAAAGCCAAGAAATGTTCCGTGTGCTTGGGCTACAATTGTCCAAGGGCGTAAACAATCTTGACTTTAATACTATTATACACAAAAGCCGTAATATTGTCAAGTACCCAGGAGAAAACATTTTGCCTGAAAAAGCCGAGATATCGGCGCAAACTGAAAATCCCGGCGAAAACAATTCGGATAATATCATTAAAGAGTTTACGTCTGATGATGAAAAAATCGTTATCACAAAATATCCTAATGAAAAATATTATATTCATTATGGGTGGATGGAGAATCAAGGAAGAGGTGTAAGTTTCGTTGGTGGATTTGACAGCTTGGATGAAGCGGAAGAAACATTGATGAAACATCGCCCAACATCTACTGAGATTATCTCAGAAGTTCCCGAAATTATCGATGAGAACAATCAAATAGCTGAAAAAATTCGGCAAAACGAGATTGAGTCAAAGCCTATCGGCAGAATTGATTATCTGCACACAGACGGCAGAGTTCGTGAAAGTATCGAATACACAAGTCCGTATCATCTTGAAAAAAATATAAAAAAGGAAAACTATTACGGTACTCCGATGAGCGTTGTCCTCTACAAGCAGGCTGACGGTTCGGTTGTTCCCCACGAATATATTTTCGAGTGTGATCCACCTCTAAATGGCTTTAAGGTTATTGATAGTTTGACCCTTGATATCGCAAAGGAAAGCGAAAAAACATTTGCACAACAGGAAAAAATTCGGCAAAATGAGATTGAACAGCAGCAGCTTGCCGAGAATCTGAAAAAAATGCTAAGCGGCGATAAATTGCTTGCAAGCAGACCTTTAGTGATTGGAAAAACGCCGAATGTTCTTTCAATATGCGGTGCGGACGGCAAATTAGATATACAAATTACAAAAAAGGTTATTGATAAATGCCTTCGTCCAGAAATAAGGGACGAAAACGGAAAGCTGAGCGAAAAAAATGGTCATGGACTTACAGAACAACAGCTTGTTGAAGCCTTAAACAATATAAAAAAACCTGCAATAATTTTGCAGGGTTCACGTGAGGATACTCTTGTTGCTGTTGTAGGTTTGAAAGATGACAAAGATAGAGAGATGATTGCGGCTGTTTCTCTTAATAAAAATGGTGCTGTAGGAAACGTCAATGAAATTTCAAGCGTTTATGGTAGAGATAATTTTGAAAGCTTTATTGAAAGACAATTTGAAAACGGAAAGGTTATTGCTGTAAATAAAGAAAAAGCCAATGAAATGCCTCTCTCCATAGGGAAATTGTATCCCAAGGCGAACACATTCATTAGCTTTGACAACAGCATAGCATATTCTACGGAAAATGTCAAGTACCCACAAGAAAATATTTTGTCGGGAAATGCAAAAATTGCCGAAAACTTAACCGAATACATAGCGTTTTCGGCGAAATTTGGCGATTTTGACGTGCAAAATCAAATGCGGATATTTGCGCAAAATCCGAAAGCCGAGCTTGTAAAATCAAGTGACGAGTGGAAAAAAATCGGCTGTCACGTAAATCAAAACGCAACGCCGATTGTGCTGGAAAAGACGGAAATTTGCGAATATTTTATCGATGAAAACGGCGAAGAAAAACAGCTTTCGCAAATCA
>CAZBAI010000046.1:0-3083 GCA_964490175.1 uncultured Oscillospiraceae bacterium
ATTCAGTGATGCAACCGCACTTTGGGGACTGAACGAAAGTACGCTCCGCAAAGCGATTACTTACGGAAAACTTGTCAACGGAGTTGATGTATGCAAATTCGGCAAGCAGTGGGTGGTTTCGATAGAAGCTATGAAACGAGAATACGGTAATGCTGACATCTGAAGTATTACCGATTGGTAATGCGTTTTTACCAATCTTATATAAAATGCATAATTAACAGGATTGATACAGCAAACTGTATATGCGCAATTACCGATTGGCTTGATCATACTTGCCAATCGGTAATTTTTTTCTATACAATCAGTTTTAGAGTTAAAATCTAAGCTTTGCCTTTTTACGCTTTTACACCATTTACAATGGACGCAGTTTTACAAAAAATTTCAGCCGTTATTTGACTGCTTTGTTGTTTTTTTGCCCTTTGCCGAATCTTTAATGGCTTGCCTTGTGCGCTTTACATCGGCAAGACCTGTTGTGAGATAAACCTCGGTTTGATTGAGAATATTGTCGATATATTCGTTTGCGGCGTTGCGCATTTCTTTTGCCCTTGACTGTGCCTGTGCCAAAACATCATTTGCACGCTGCTTGGCTTCTTTTAAAATTTCTTCCTGTGAAACGATTACTTTTGCACGCTCTTCGGCACGCCGAACAATGTTTTCCGCTTTGTTTTCGGCTTCTTTCATAATTCTTTCACAGTCAAAATCAATCAGCTTCGCACGCTTTATTTCCTGCGGAAGATTGAGCCTTATTTCGTTGATAAGGTCACGCATTCTTTCGGCGTCGATAATACATTTCTGTGAGGAAAAAGGAACAGTCGGTGCTTTGTCGATTTGTTCGTCCATCATTTCGAGAATGTCGTCTATATTCATAAGTTACTCCGTTTCCGCCGCTTTACGCAGCCGTTTATTTTAAAATTTAAATTTATTGATTTTTTTATTGTTTTTTTGTAAGCCTGTCCTTTATATCATAAAGAATACTGGGCGAAACAAAATGGCTTATGTCGCCTCCGAAGCTTGCAATTTGTTTTACAACGCTTGAGCTTAAGTACATATTTTCGGCGCTGGTCGTCAAAAAAACGGTTTCGGCATCGGCATAAAGTTTTTTATTTGCAAGCGCCATTTGAAATTCGTATTCAAAGTCGCTTACGGCACGCAGACCCTTAACAATCGCAATTGCCTTTTTTTCACGAACATAATCTGCCAAAAGTCCATCAAGCACGTCGATTTCAACGTTCGGCATACCCTTGGTGACGGTTTCAAGCATTTTGACACGCTCGTGTGTTGTAAAGCTGTAGGTTTTTGCGGCATTGATTGAAACCAACACGATAACCTTGTCAAACAGCTTAGAGGCACGGTTAATTATGTCAATATGTCCCAATGTTACGGGGTCAAAACTGCCGGGACACACCGCAAGTTTTTGATTTGTCATTCTTTTCAGTCCTTTGTTTGCGTCTTGTATATGCTTACGGAAATTTTACCGTATTTATAGCGCTTTTTCAGTATAATAGAATCATAGCTGTCGCAAAGTTCGCATTTCAAATCATGCTCGCACACAATCAAAGCGTTTTCACTGCACAGTGCGGATATATCGGGCAACAGCTTTTGCAGTGCGTTGTCGCCGTAGGGCGGGTCGAGAAAAATTATATCGAATTTTCCGCTTTGCGATCGTGCATATGCAAATGAATCAATCGGAAAAACCTTTGCATTCTCATCAAATCCGGTTGTTTTAATATTTTGCCTTATGCATGAAATTGCCGCAGGCGAGCTATCGACAAAAACGCATTCGGCAGCCCCTCGGCTGAGCGCTTCAATGCCGAGCTGACCGCTGCCGGCAAAAAGGTCAAGAACCCTTGCTGCCGGCAAATCAAAATGAATTGCCGAAAAAATTGCCTCCTTGACCATGTCGGTCGTGGGTCGTGTATCAAGCCCTGTAGGCGTCACAAGCTTGCGCCCTCCGGCGCTTCCGGTTATAACTCTCATAGCAGTCCTTTCAAGATGGTATCTTATATATTATATCACAGTCGATTTTGTTTGTCCATATTTTCACGCCATATTTTGAATAATTTTTTGCAAAAAAATTTGTATGTGCTAAAATGAAGTGAAATAAAAAAGAGTATTTTTCAACCGACGAACATTGTAACACAGAAAGAGAAAAGTTCGCATGAATACAGTGCAAAGATCATTTGTGATATTTCAAAAAATATCAGGATAGCCGCTTAACGGCGGCTGCGTGCGCAATGCTTTCTCGTTTTTTCTCTTCACCGACAGAGAGCAAAAAAAGAAACGACGATATTCATACGAAAACCATCGTTTCTTTTGGCATCGGTTGATAAAAATGATACGGTTTCAAATGGTTTCAAAATGAAACCATAGCGGCGGAAGTACAACCATGCTTTCCGTTCGTCAAACCGGGATTTGTCGAGCCAGATCAAACAGGTGTTCCGACTTCAATCAGATTACCGTCAGGGTCATAGAATCTGACTGCCTTTTGCCCCCAACTGTGTGTCATCAGGCGATTGACATATTCTGTTTCAGGGTAGAGCATTTCGAGTCGTTCCACGAATTTTTCTATATTGGATTCTTCAAAATACAATTCGGAATTATTGTTGTTTGGAATTGTTTTTCTTATGCAGAAGTATAAGAAAGCAAATCAAGGTCATATCTAAAACTGCAAATAATGTGGAAGAATAAAAAGCCTCCGGCAACACCCAAAACTGGGCATTGCCGAGGAATAATTTAATAATGCACACCCCTTTGCCGAAAATGCACACCCCCTCTAAAATTTGCACACCCTTGCAGACCTTTCGTTAAAAAGTATCGAAAAAACCTTGCAAATCAAGAACTTTGCAAAAAGAAACTGGACACCCACTTCAATACGCATTGTATCAAAATTGGTGTCCAGTTATGGAAGGGTAGCATAAATTTGAACCCTATGCCGTATGTGACTGAACGCACGAGCATTTCACCACCTTCTTACTCCAATCTTACTGTCTTTTCGATACCGCCTTTGAAGATTACGAGCAGTTCGTTCTTGGATACCACCTTGATGCAGTCGACGAGCTTTCGGGTTACGCTGTCATCGTAGT
>CAZBAI010000047.1:0-2965 GCA_964490175.1 uncultured Oscillospiraceae bacterium
AGCAGGAGTATTGCGGTGATGTAATCAACTTCAAGACCTTTTCAAAGTCTTTCAAGAACAAAACAAGGCTTGAAAACGCTCCCGAAAATTGGGCGATATTCAAGGATGTTCACGAACCGATTATCGACAGAGAAACCTTTGAACAGGTGCAGAAGTTAATAGCCAAGACCAAACGCCGAGCCCCGAAACCGCAAAACGGAGAAAAGAGTATCTTTTGCGATTTGCTTTACTGTGGGGACTGTCACAAAAAACTTCTTAACCGTACAAATACGATCAACAAGGATATTCATTATTTTGTCTGTTCCAATAACAAAGTGGATTACAGAGGTACTTGCGAGGGTAGGCATTATGTGAGAGCCGATGCAATCGAACAAGTTGTAATGCTTGAACTGCGAAGAATGGCGGAATTTCTACGGGACAACGAACAAGCCTTTGCGGAGATTTTGGCACAAAAGACCGATGCGGAACTGTTGAAAGAGCAAAAATATAACGAAAGCGAATTGCAAAAAGCAATTTCCCGAAACAACACCGTGTCCAATCTGTACGAAAAACTCTATGAGGACAATGTAACGGGAAAGGTCAGCGATGAGTGGTTTATGCAGTTATCCCACAAATACGAGGTCGAGCGTATGGAACTGAAAGCCAAAATTTCGGACTTGCGAAACAAACTGATGCAATCCGGCGAAAAGCAAAAGGAACGGGAGCATTTCATAAAAGCGATCCGCAAATTTATGCAAATGGAACGGCTGACCGCACCGTTGCTTCGTGAACTGATAGACAAAATAGAGGTTTTCGAAACGGAGGGGGTCGGCAAAAACAGAACGCAGAGAATCGTTATTTATTACCGTTTTGTAGGGTATATTGAACTGCCGGAAGGACCGCAGAGCGATAATTACAAAGCGAATATCCGAAAAGGCGTAGCGGTGGAATATATCCCGAAACCGCTGTCGGCATAACAAAAAAGAGCAAGGCACAAAACCTTGCTCGGTACATATAGGTTGAAGCAAAAGAAAATCGAGTATTCATAAGTCAAATCCCTTATGAATACTCGATATGGTCTGAGTGACTGGACTTGAACCAGCGGCCTCTACCACCCCAAGGTAGCGCGCTACCAACTGCGCCACACCCAGATTTCCAACTCGTTTATTATATCACACACAATTTATTTTGTCAAGGGCTTTTGCAAAAAAAATTACATTTTTTTGCAAATGGGTATGCAAAAATACAATTGAGCACGAAAAAAATGCAATAAGCGCCGAAATCAAAGGGTTTTGAGCACCAAGCGAACGGTAGGCATTTGCTTTCCGTCACACTCGGTTGAACCGTGGCTCACATCAATAGCTGCCGGAATATTCTTTAACATCAACTTTCCCAAAGCTCTTGTTGCACTTTTCATCGCTGTGCTAACGCACGAATTTCCGAGAGCTTGCAGCTCAACTCGCCCCGATTCCTCGGCGGCTTTGCAGGCAAGGGTCGCCACATGCAAAACACTGTCTTTGGATTTGATGTAATATGTGACCATATAAAACCTCACTTTTGAACTTGCGCTGTCGATTTACCGCTCTAAAATACGTTGAATTGAAATGGCTTTGCCGCATTTTTCGTCAAATTCAACCACTGCACCGCAGAGAAAAGGGGAGGAGTCCGACTCTTTAAAGCGCACGGGAAAATGCTCTTTAATACGTGTCAAGGCGCAAGCCTTGTCAAATCCGATGACCGAATCTTCGGCACCCGTCATGCCAACATCAGTTATATATGCCGTATGGTTGTCAATAATCGACTCATCTGCGGTTTGAACGTGCGTATGCGTACCGAAGACAGCGGTGACTTTTTTTGCAAGATAAAATCCCATTGCCTTTTTTTCCGATGTTGCCTCTGCGTGAAAATCAACAAAAATATTGGGCGTATTGAGGTTTTTAAGAAGTCGGTCAACAGTGTGAAATGGATTGTCGAGCGCCTCCATAAGCAACGTTCCCATAAGGTTTATCACAGCAATTTGGGTGCGACCGAAATCAACAATACACAAGCCGCTGCCCGGTGCACCATCGGGAAAATTTGCCGGTCTTAAAATATTGCCGTTTTCGTGCAGCAAATCGGCGGTTTCGCTTTTGTGAAAAGCGTGGTTTCCGGTTGTTATTATGTCGGCTCCGCTTGAAAAAATCAACCTTGCCGATTCTTTTGAAATGCCGTTGCCGACAGCCGAATTTTCACCGTTTACAACCACAAAATCAGCGTTATGCATTTGTTTAAGTTTGTGTAGGCGGCAGTGCAGAATTTCACATCCGCACTTGCCTACAACATCACCGATAAAAATAATTTTCATTTTGATTTATGCTGAAATCAGCAGGTGAATTTGAAGAAGTTTTCGGAAAGCACCGTCTGACCGTCGCCATCCTCCCAAAATACGATTACAGCGCCGAAGTACGTGCCCGATTCAGTCGGCATTACGAATTTTTCGCTCGGCGTGCCGTCATGGTCGTCATCGAAAAGCGTGTTTTGGTCGAGCGTCCACATTTGATATGTTATATTTTTGTAGCTTTCATTTTCAAAAACAAACTGCAAAGTTTCGCTTGTGCAGTCAATTTCAGGCAGATTCTCCATATTTCCGACCGAATCACGTTTATAGTCATAAAGCTTTTGACCTTCTTCGTAAAGTGCGGTGATATACTCAACCGGGGTAATTTCCTGCTCGCCGCATTTTACCGTAAGCCTGCCTGCGTGCAATGCGCTTGCCTCCTCGCCGGTTACTTTTTCAAGACTTGCATAGTCATTGTAGAGCATATTTTTGCTGATTGAATTTGAATCGGAGCTTGAATCATCAAGCCTTTCTCTGCATGAGCACAGCATACAGGTGCTCAGTGCGCATATGATTGCGGCGCAGACAGTTCGTTTTGTTATGTTTTTCATTCGTATTCTCCTCGTATAATAAATTTAAGGGTAATTTAAAGAGAACCCCTATAAAACC